>NZ_CP150917.1:2057500-2361875 GCF_039908645.1 Pseudomonas helvetica | reverse complement strand
GTCGTTTGAACCTCAGGGCAAATCCGGGAAAGTCCCGGATGGTAGCAAATGCATTCGAGGGCGTCAGCCGTCAAGTTCCGAGAAGCCGGTCAGGAAGTGCGGACCGATGTAACGCTCGGGCAACTCGAACTCGTCGCGGTACTCGACCTGCACCAGGTACAGCCCGAATGGATGGGCCGTGACGCCACCGGTACGGCGGACCCGGCTTTCCAGCACTTCTTTGGCCCACTCCACCGGACGCTCACCGGCACCGATGGTCATCAGCACGCCGGCGATATTGCGCACCATGTGATGCAGGAACGCACTGGCGCGGATATCCAGCACGATCATCTTGCCGTGCCGGGTGACGCGCAGGTGATGGATTTCCTTGATCGGCGACTTGGCCTGGCACTGTCCGGCGCGGAAAGCGCTGAAGTCGTGGGTACCGATCAGATGTTGCGCCGCCTCGGCCATGCGCTGGACATCCAGCGGCCGGTGATTCCAGGTGACCTCTTCGTTGAGGTGCGCCGGACGGATCTGATCGTTGTAGATCACATACCGATAACGCCGGGCAATCGCCTTGAAACGCGCATGAAAGTGCGCGGGCATGACCTTGGCCCAACTGACACTGATGTCATGGGGCAAGTTGATGTTGGCGCCCATGACCCAGGCCTTCAACGAGCGGTCGACCTGGGTATCGAAATGCACCACCTGGCCACAGGCATGCACGCCGGCGTCGGTGCGACCCGCGCAGTGCAAGGACACCGGCGAGTCCGCGACCTTCGACAGCGCCGTTTCGAGGATTTCCTGCACGGTGGCCACACCGGACGCCTGACGCTGCCAGCCGCGATAGCGCGAGCCTTTGTATTCAACGCCCAACGCGATCCGGAAAAAGCCGTCGGCCGCCATTTCGGCGGCCGGGTTATCTATATTTGCCAAGGAATGACAGCCTGCTGATCTACGCAAAGGCGTGCATTATAAGGCCGCAGGGCCGGGACGCCATGTTCATGGTGTTTTTTGTTCGGGCCCCAATAAGCGATTTGACATTTGCATGCGCCGCCCGCAGTTTCGCTATATAGATAACCACATAACGAAAACCATAAACCTGACGAGACCCGACACATGAGCGCCATGCAAAAGGAAGCCGTTGGATTGGCCTACAGCCTGGAGGGAATGCTCCACGCCAAACGCAAGACCTGGGAGGCCATCGAAGAAATGGCTCGCCGGATAAAGCCCGGCATGCTCGAGTCCGAAGCCCTGCAGATGGGGCTTGAAGTACTGACCGAGCTGGGCATGGACCGCATCTGGCACCCGACCAAGATCCGCTTCGGCGAGAACACCCTGAAAACCTTCAAGCAGCCTTCCAGCGGCGATCCGGTGCTGGGCGAAAACGATATTTTCTTCATTGATCTCGGTGTCGTGTGGGATCGCCACGAAGGCGACTGCGGCGCCACGTTCACCACCGGCAACGACCCTGAAATGCAGGCCTGTGCAGCGGCCGCAAAAACCCTGTTCGATCAGGTCCACGACTATTGGCGAACCCATCAGGTCGCCGGCCCCGAACTGTATCGCTACGCAGAAGAACAGGCGCGCGAAATGGGCTGGGTGTTGAACCTGGACATCAAGGGTCACAGGGTCAGCGATTTCCCCCACGCAATCTATCGCGCAGGGGATCTGGGCAATTTCGACGCCTGCCCGAATGTGGGACTGTGGATCCTCGAAATCCAGCTGGCCCACTCCACCCGACCATTCGGTGCGTTTTACGAAGACTTGCTGGCTTAAGGTGATGCACTTGTGGCGAGGGAGCTTGCTCCCGCTCGATTGCGAAGCAGTCGTAAAGCCTTCTGGCGAGGAGTACCTGAAAGAATGCGATTGCAGATTTCGGGGTCGCTTCGCAACCCGGCGGGAGCAAGCTCCCTCGCCACGGGTTATGTGACCAATCCCTAAACCCCCGAAACAAAAACGGCAGCCTCGATGGGCTGCCGTTTTCATTATGCGTTACCGGTCATCAGGCCATACGCGCCAACATGTCCTTGGCTTCGCTCTTCTGACCGTCATTACCCTCGCTGAGCACCTCACCGAGGATGTCCCGCGCGCCATCGTTGTCACCCATGTCGATGTAAGCCTGCGCCAGGTCCAGCTTGGTCGCAACTTCGTCAGTGCCCGAGAGGAAATCGAAATCGGGCTCACCCATCTCCATCTCCATCCCCGCCGCCGCATCTTCAGCGGTGAAGCTTGGCGCAGCGATAGGCGGATGCTCCAGGCTACCGGACAAACGATCCAGCTCGGCATTGACGTCGTCCAGTTCGGACATGAAGTCGTCCGGCTCAGGCTTGGCGTGAGCATCGATTTCATCTGCCAGGGACAGATCGAAATCGGCCGGCAACTCCAGATCATCAAGCGCCGCTTCTGTGACTGCCGGCGACTCGACTACTGGCAGGTCTTTCAGATCGTCGTCGAGGTTGAGCAGGAACTCGTCATCGGCCAGCGTTGCATCCGGCACGTCGCCACCCAGATCAAGGTCGAAATCCGACAGGTCATCCAGGCTGTCCTTGGCTTCGGTCTGCTGTTGCAGAACAGATTCGAAGCTCAGATCGTCATCGAGCGGAAAAGCGTCCAGATCCAGCGCCGGCTCCGGCGTCTCTGGCGTAACGACCGTTGGCGATGCGGCCTCCAGATCGTCCAGACTCAGATCGAAGGCGCTGTCGAAGTCATCATCGGCCGGTGCAGCTTCAGGCTCCGGCGCCTTGGGCTCCTCATGCAGCAGGTCCTTGACGTACTGCGCATCCAGCTCGGCGGCAACCGCTGCGGCGGCGATGCCGCCAACAGCTGCCACGGCAACCATCGCCGGAAAGCGGCTTTTCAGCTGTTCAACGTCAGCATGATTTTTGCCATTGGCAACCAGCTGACGCTCTTGCGCCACGAACGCACTGCGATCGCCCTGCTGGCCGTAGACTTCCATCAGCTTCAAGCGCAGGTCGCTGCGTTGCGGCTCTTGCTTGACACCCTCTTCAAGCAGGCTGGCAGCCTGATTCAAACGCCCGGCATTGATGTGCGACTGGGCTTGCGCCAGGACATCGTCCGAACGCTCGGCCGCCGGCGCGACCAATGGTGCAGCAATCGGCGGCGTCACTACCACCGGCGCCACGACTGGAGCTGGAGCTGGAGCTGGAGGCGTTGCAAGCTTGACGACTGGCGGCGGCACTTCGAGGCCTTCGAAGCTGCTTTCCGGCAGATCGAAGTCTTGCGTCAAGTCCGACTCTTCAGCCAGTGCCTTCGCCATGCGCTTGTGCTTCTCGGCTTCCTGTTGAGCCTTGCGCCGACGCGCCAGCAACAACAGCAGCAACAGCACCACCACCGCACCGCCACCCACCAGACCCAGGAGTATCGGATTGGTCAGCAGTTCGTTGTACTTTTGCTCGTCGCTCGCTGCCGGGGTTGCCTGAATCGGCGCTTCGGCAGGCACTGCGGCCGGCGTTGCCTCTGGGACTACCGCGGGTGCAGGCGCCGCCGCTGGCTGGGCAACCAGATCAGCCGAGATCGGCGCCGAAGGTTGAGCAGCAGAGTTTTCCCCCGCGCCTTCTGCCTGCATCTTGGCCAATTGATTATTTTTCAGCTCGATCAAGCGCTGGAGTTTGTCCATCTGACTCTGCAAGTCAGTTATGCGGCTTTTCAGCTCGGCATTGTCACGACGAGTCGTATCGAGGCCTTCCTGGGCTACCGCCAGCTTATTGCTGATGGCCTTGCTATCGCCCGCGGCACCTTTACCACCTTTCTTGCCGGATTCGGCCGAGACCAGGCTCAACTTGTCCTTGACAGTGCCTTGCGGCGAGACCACATCATGCCCACGCTTGGTTGCATCAAGCTGTTGCGCCTGCGCCCGGTGAACCGAGCGACGCCCCTGACGCCAGGCCGTGTTCTGCGCGGCGACTTCGGCAATGGCTTTAGGCTGCGGCAAGCTGGTGCTTTGTGTGGCGTCCGGCAGGCGCAAGACCTGACCGGTTTTCAGTCGATTGATGTTGCCATCGATAAAGGCGTTCGGGTTCAGCGCCTGAATCGCCAGCATGGTTTGCTGGATCGAGCCGCCATTGCGTGCTTTCGCGGCGATTTCCCACAAGGTGTCGCGCGGCGTCGTGACGTGCTGCTTAGGCTTGCTCGCGCCAGTCACTGGCGCGTTGATCGCCGGCGCTTGAGCCGGTGCGGATTGCGCAGCAGCGTCAGCCGTCTGCGGCGAGAATTTGGACGGATCGAGCAGTACGCTGTAGTCGCGCAGCAGTCGGCCGCTTGGCCACATCACCTGAACCAGGAATTTCACCATCGGCTCGGAGAGTGGCTGACTTGAAGTCACCCGCAGGATGCTTTTACCGCTGGCATTGAGCACTGGCGTGAATGTCAGGTCGTTGAGGAACGCCTGACGATCAACCCCGGCCTTGGCAAAATCATCGGCCGACGCCAGGCTCGGCACCACTTCGGCAGCGGTGAGGTCCTTGACGTCGAGCAACTCGATTTCTGCCACCAGGGGCTGGTTCAGGGTCGACTTCAGGGTCAATTCCCCAAGCCCGAGGGCATGCGCCATACCGGAGGACAGCGCCGAGGCGGCCGCTATTGCTAACACCAGTTTGCGAACTTGAACCATAGCCTCATCCTTTGTTGAACTTTCCTCGGCAAGCGAGAAGGTGTTGATACCGCTGCCGTAAGGCATTGCGCGCAGCCTCGAAGAGTCTCTGCGCGCGCTTATTTCACTGATGCCCTTGGAAGCCCCTGATGGCGGCTCGCCTCCAGCATTCAGGCCTTGCGGCCTGTACGACTAGAATCTATTTGCAAATTGTTGCCAAGTATCTTTTACACAAGGTCTTTTATCAACAACTCAGCCACCTGCACCGCATTGAGTGCAGCGCCTTTGCGTACGTTATCTGACGTCAGCCACACGTTAAGTTCCGCCGGATCGTCGATACCGCTGCGAACCCGACCGACGTAGACCACGTCCTGCCCTACCGCATCGCCCACCGGCGTCGGGTAATCGCCCGCCTCGACCAGCTCGACACCCGGCGCCGCCTCAAGCGCAGCATTCACCGCCGCCAGGTCGACAGCCTTGGCTGACTGCAAGGTCACGCTAAAGCTATCGCCGAAAAACACCGGGGCTTGAATGCAAGTGACAGAAATCTTTAATAAAGGCTGCGCCATGACCTCGCGCAGCTCTCGAACCAGGCGTTTTTCCAGCAGCGTATGGCCCTGAGCATCCGGCGTGCCGACTTGTGCCAGCAGGTTGAAGGCCATTTGCCGATCAAAGAAACGCGGCTCCAGCGGGCGAACATTCAGCAGCTCTGCTGTCTGCCGTGCCAGCTCGCTGACTGCTTCGCGCCCCTGAGCGGAAACGGCCAGGCTGGCAGTGACGGTCACTCGCTGCAGGTCGAGCAATTCGCGCAATGGCGCCAGCACCACGGCCAGGGTGGTGGCCGATGCACTTGGACTGCTTACCTGAAACGGCTTTTTCAAACCGGCCAGCACTTGGCTGTTAGCTTCCGGCACCACCTGCGGCGCCTGTTCCGCCGGCAAGGCGCCGGACAAATCGATCAGCGCGCAACCGGCGGCCGTGGCACGCGGCGCAAAACTCAGGGTGACCGCAGGACCGGCGGCGAAGAACACCAGCTGGACCTTGCTGAAATCAAATTCGTCGACTTCCCGCACCCGTACGTTCTTGCCGCGAAACGGCACCGAATGCCCTGCTGATTCACTGCTGGCCAGCAGGTGCAGGTTGGCAACCGGGAAGTCGCGCTCTTCAAGGATCTGGACGAGTGTTTCGCCGACAGTACCGGTGGCGCCGACGACGGCAATATCAAAGGACTGGCTCATGGATCTACCTCAGGCGAAACGGGGGGAGCGGCACTTTACCGGGCGCATTGAATGCAGGCAATTGATAGGCGATACCTGTAGCAGCTGGCGAAGCCTGCGTTCGAGGACAAAGTCCTCGCCTATGCGATCGCGCCGATCATTCTGGAGAACTGCGCACTCAGATTTTACGACTGCTGCGCAGCCGAACGCAGCCTTCGGCAGCTGCTACGGGAACTGATCGGCCCCAAAATAAAAAGCCCGCGCCTCTTTCAAGGCGCGGGCTTTTTCATTACATCAGCGAATCAACGCTCCAGCAGAATCCGCAGCATGCGACGCAGCGGTTCGGCCGCGCCCCACAGCAGTTGGTCGCCGACGGTGAAAGCACCGACGAACTGCGAACCCATGTTCAGCTTGCGCAGACGGCCAACCGGTACGTTCAGGGTGCCGGTGACCTTGGTCGGGCTCAGCTCTTGCATACTGATTTCGCGCTGGTTCGGCACCAGCTTGACCCATGGGTTGTGCTGGCTGATCAGCCCTTCGATATCGGCGATCGGCACGTCTTTGTTCAGCTTGATGGTCAGCGCCTGGCTGTGGCAACGCATGGCGCCGATGCGCACGCAGATGCCATCCACCGGGATCGGGCTCTTGAAGCGACCGAGAATCTTGTTGGTCTCGGCCTGGGCCTTCCACTCTTCGCGGCTCTGACCGTTCGGCAGCTCTTTGTCGATCCACGGGATCAGGCTGCCGGCCAATGGCACGCCGAAGTTTTCAGTCGGGTACGCATCGCTGCGCATCGCTTCGGCGACACGACGGTCGATGTCGAGGATGGCGCTGGCCGGATCGGCCAGTTGATCGGCGACAGCGCCGTGGGTCACACCCATTTGCTTGATCAGTTCACGCATGTGCTGCGCGCCGCCACCGGAGGCCGCCTGATAGGTCATGGCACTCATCCACTCCACCAGACCGGCTTCGAACAGACCGCCCAGGCCCATCAGCATCAGGCTGACGGTGCAGTTGCCGCCGATGTAGTTCTTGGTGCCCGCGTCGAGTTGCTGGTCGATGACCTTGCGGTTCACCGGGTCCAGAACGATTACCGCGTCATCCTGCATGCGCAGGCTGGAAGCGGCGTCGATCCAGTAACCCTGCCAACCGGCTTCGCGCAGTTTCGGGAAGACTTCGCTGGTGTAGTCGCCACCCTGGCAGGTCAGAATCACGTCGAGGGTTTTCAGCTCTTCAATGCTGTAAGCGTCCTTGAGCGGAGCAATATCCTTACCCACGGACGGGCCTTGGCCACCCACATTGGAAGTGGTGAAAAACACCGGCTCAATAAGATCGAAATCCTGCTCTTCCAGCATCCGCTGCATGAGCACGGAACCGACCATACCGCGCCAACCGATCAGACCTACACGTTTCATCGCAACTACACCTTTTACAAAAAGTGGGCTCGCTTGCCGACATCAGCGACAAGCGGGGCCAGAGAGATTACAGATTCCGCAGCGCTGCGACTACTGCGTCGCCCATTTCCTGCGTACCTACTTTCACGCAACCCGGCGACCAGATGTCACCTGTGCGCAGCCCTTGGTCCAACACCAGGCTGACGGCCTTTTCGATAGCGTCTGCGGCCACCAGCTGGTTGAAGCTGTAACGCAGCATCATCGACACCGACAGAATCGTCGCCAACGGGTTGGCGATGCCTTTACCGGCGATGTCCGGCGCCGAACCGTGGCACGGCTCGTACATGCCTTTATTGTTGGCATCCAGCGAGGCCGACGGCAACATGCCGATGGAACCGGTGAGCATCGAGGCTTCGTCGGACAGGATATCGCCGAACAGGTTATCGGTGACGATCACGTCGAACTGCTTCGGTGCACGCACCAGCTGCATGGCGGCGTTGTCGACGTACATGTGGCTCAGCTCGACATCCGGGTAGTCCTTGGCCACTTGCTCGACGATTTCGCGCCACAGCTGGCTGGACGCCAGAACGTTGGCCTTGTCGACCGAGCAGAGCTTCTTGCCGCGTACGCGCGCCATGTCGAAACCGACGCGGGCGATACGGCGGATTTCACTTTCGCTGTATGGCAGGGTGTCATACGCCTGACGCTCGCCATTCTCCAACTCGCGCACACCACGCGGTGCGCCAAAGTAGATACCGCCGGTCAGTTCACGGACGATCAGAATGTCCAGGCCCGCGACGATTTCGGCTTTCAGGCTCGACGCTTCAGCCAGTTGCGGGTACAGGATCGCCGGGCGCAGGTTGCCGAACAGGCCCAGTTGCGCACGAATCTTCAACAAGCCGCGCTCTGGACGAATGTCACGCTCGATGGTGTCCCATTTCGGACCGCCCACCGCACCCAGCAGCACCGCATCGGCAGCACGCGCGCGGGCCAGGGTTTCGTCGGCCAACGGCACGCCGTGCTTGTCGATGGCCGCGCCGCCGATCACGTCGTGGCTCAGCTCGAAATCCAGTGCGAACTTGTCGTTGGCCAGTTCCAGCACCTTGACCGCTTCGGTCATGATTTCCGGGCCAATACCGTCACCTGGGAGAATCAGAATCTGCTTGCTCATGCGTTCCTCATGTCATCAGTCGGCGCGCTCATGGGCGCGCCCGGAAAAATTCCAGCGCTTGGCGCTTATCGTTCAGCCATCAGCACCAGTACATCGGTGCTGAACGAACCATCGGCTTCAATCTCGAAATACTCGCGAACTTCATTGCCCATCGCCTGCTGCAACTCGCGGATCGCCACGCGCAACGCCTGAGGTGTACGCATGCGCTCGACCCAGGAGTTGTACTCCAGGCGCAGCCGCTGGCGCGTGGTGCTACGGGTATGCAACCCCGCCTCGCTGACCTGGCGCAACCACTCCCCGGCGGAATAATCACGCACGTGGCTGGTGTCGCGCAGCACTTCAACACTTTGCAGGTAAGTGTCGAACAACGGACTGCCCGGCGACAAGACATCAATAAATACTGCTACCCCACCCGGCTTGAGCACTCGGCGCACTTCGCGCAAGGCCAAGCCAAGGTCGCTCCAATGGTGCGCCGAATAACGGCTGAAGACGAAATCAAATTCACCCTCGGCAAACGGCAGGCGCTCCGCCGCACCGAGCACGGTGGTCACATTGTTCAGAACACGATCAACTGCGGCGCCAGCCACCACGTCGAGCATCTGCTGCGACAGGTCATAGGCGACCACTTCCTTGACCAGCGCAGCCACATGAAAACTCACATGACCGGCGCCGCAGCCCAGGTCCAGCACTCGCGCATCACTGCGACCCGCCAGCTCGGCCTGTAGCAGTGCGAATTCGGTGCCCTGTGCGTGTACTGCACTGCTCAGGTAGGCGGCAGCCTGTTCACCGAATTGCTTTTGTACTACGTCGCTGTGCTGGGCGGTGCTGGTCATGATGACTTCCTTAAGGGGTGAGTCTTGAGTTGTTTGTGCGGGCCCCATCGCGAGCAAGCCTTGCTCCTACAAGAGCAACGCATTCATTCCCATGCAGGAGCCGAGCTTGCTCGCGATGGCGTCATTACGCCTTACACACAATCACGCGTCGCGGAACAACCATGGCTGGCTGGCGCGGTGCCTGGCTTCGAACGCGGCAATCGCATCGCCGTCCTGCAAGGTCAGGCCGATATCGTCCAGGCCGTTGAGCAGGCAGTGTTTGCGGAAAGCATCGATTTCAAAACTCAGGACCTTGCCGTCAGGACGGGTCACGGTCTGGGCCTGCAAGTCAATCTGCAACTGGTAGCCCGGATTAGCTTCCACTTGCGCAAACAATTCGTCGACTTCAGCGTCGCTCAGGATGATCGGCAGCAAGCCGTTCTTGAAGCTGTTGTTGAAGAAGATGTCGGCGTAGCTCGGCGCGATGATGCTGCGAAAACCGTACTCTTCCAGGGCCCACGGCGCGTGCTCGCGGCTCGAACCGCAGCCGAAGTTTTCCCGGGCGAGCAACACGCTGGCACCTTGATAACGCTCGGCGTTGAGCACGAAGTCCTTGTTCAACGGACGCTTGGAGTTGTCCTGATACGGTTGCCCGACATCCAGGTAACGCCACTCATCGAACAGGTTCGGACCGAAACCGGTGCGCTTGATCGACTTCAAGAACTGCTTGGGAATGATTTGGTCGGTGTCGACGTTGGCACGATCCAAAGGCGCGACAAGACCAGTGTGCTGGGTAAAAGCTTTCATGCTGCGCTCCTTCAGATCAATTCACGGACGTCGACGAAACGACCGTTGACAGCGGCGGCGGCGGCCATTGCCGGGCTCACCAGGTGCGTACGGCCACCGGCGCCCTGACGGCCTTCGAAGTTACGGTTGGAGGTCGATGCGCAATGCTCGCCGGACTCCAAACGGTCCGGGTTCATTGCCAGGCACATCGAGCACCCAGGCTCACGCCATTCGAAACCGGCCTCGAGGAAAATCTTGTCCAGCCCCTCGGCTTCGGCTTGCGCCTTCACCAGGCCCGAACCCGGCACCACAATGGCTTGCTTGATGGTCGAGGCTACTTTGCGGCCCTTGGCGATCACCGCCGCAGCACGCAAATCTTCGATCCGCGAGTTGGTGCAGGAGCCAATGAACACGCGGTCCAGCTGAATGTCGGTGATCGCCTGATTGGCGGTCAAACCCATGTATTTCAAGGCGCGGACGATCGAGTCGCGCTTGACCAGGTCCATCTCTTTAGCCGGGTCCGGCACGTTCTGATCGACGGCGAGAACCATTTCCGGGGACGTGCCCCAGCTGACTTGCGGCTTGATCTGCGCAGCGTCGAGTTCAACGATGGTGTCGAACTTCGCGTCTGCATCGGACACCAGGTCTTTCCAGGCTTCGACAGCCAAGTCCCACTCAGCGCCTTTCGGTGCGAACGGACGCCCCTTGACGTAGGCAACGGTCTTTTCGTCAGCGGCAACCAAACCAACTCGCGCACCGGCTTCGATGGACATGTTGCAGATGGTCATGCGGCCTTCGACCGACAGATCACGAATCGCGCTACCGGCGAATTCGATCGCGTGGCCGTTACCGCCGGCAGTGCCGATCTTGCCGATAACGGCCAGAACGATGTCCTTGGCGGTCACGCCGAACGGCAATTTGCCTTCGACGCGGACCAGCATGTTCTTCATTTTCTTGGCGACCAGGCACTGGGTGGCGAGCACGTGCTCGACCTCGGAAGTGCCGATACCGTGAGCCAACGCGCCGAAAGCGCCGTGGGTCGAGGTATGGGAGTCACCGCAGACCACGGTCATGCCCGGCAAGGTTGCACCCTGCTCCGGACCGATGACGTGGACGATGCCTTGACGCACGTCATTCATCTTGAATTCGACGATGCCGTATTCGTCACAGTTGTCATCGAGGGTCTGAACCTGCAAACGCGAGACTTCGTCAGCGATGGCAGCAATGCCGCCCTTGCGCTCAGGAGTCGTCGGTACGTTGTGGTCCGGGGTCGCGATGTTGGCATCGATGCGCCACGGCTTGCGCCCGGCCAGACGCAGACCTTCGAAGGCTTGCGGCGAGGTCACTTCGTGAATGATGTGACGATCGATGTAGATCAGCGCCGAACCATCGTCGCGCTGCTTGACCAAATGCGAATCCCAGAGCTTGTCGTAGAGCGTTTTGCCGGCCATCAGACGTTTCCTCATCAGCTTGTTTCTATGCCCCGGGCTTGAAGCGACTCAATAACCCTTTGGCTTGTGAGGTCGATCCTATGGGGTTACATTAAATAACTCAAATTCATATTTTTTATGCTTTGGATAACCAACTGGAATACGACCATGGACCTGGCCAACCTCAATGCTTTTATAGCCATCGCCGAGACCGGCAGCTTTTCCGGCGCGGGCGAACGGCTACACCTGACCCAGCCAGCCATCAGCAAACGCATCGCCGGGCTGGAACAGCAACTCAATGTACGGCTGTTTGATCGACTGGGCCGCGAAGTCAGCCTGACCGAGGCCGGACGCGCCCTGCTGCCGCGCGCTTATCAGATTCTGAATGTACTGGATGACACACGCCGGGCGCTGACCAACCTGACCGGCGAAGTGACTGGCCGCCTGACCCTGGCGACCAGTCATCACATCGGCCTGCACCGCCTGCCGCCCTTGCTGCGGGCGTTCACCCGACGCTACCCCGAGGTTGCGCTGGATATTCAGTTCCTCGATTCGGAAGTCGCCTACGAGGAAATTCTTCACGGCCGCGCCGAACTGGCGGTGATTACCCTGGCACCCGAGCCACACACGCTGGTGAAAGCCACGCCGGTATGGGATGACCCACTGGACTTTGTGGCAGCCCCCGAACACTCGCTGATCAGTAACGGTGCGGTCAGCCTGGCCGATATCGCCCGTCATCCGGCGGTTTTCCCCGGTGGCAACACCTTTACCCACCACATCGTGCAACGACTTTTCGAAGCCCAGGGACTGACGCCGAACATCGCGATGAGCACTAACTATCTGGAAACTATCAAGATGATGGTTTCCATTGGCCTGGCCTGGAGCGTGTTGCCGCGCACCATGCTCGATGATCAAGTGGCACGCATTCCTTTACCGGGCATACAGCTCACTCGCCAGCTAGGCTATATCGTGCACACCGAACGGACGCTGTCGAATGCTGCACGGGCTTTCATGGCCTTGTTGGACGCACAAATCGATTTGCCACGGACTCACGGCTAACTTGTGCTAATCCTTTAAGGTCGAAATTCCCAGCGCCAAACACCCAATTCAGCCCAAGGCTTGTTACCCATGCCCAAATCTGCTGACCGCACTCGCTCACGCACGCCCCAAATGCCGCGCATTCAGGCGCTCGACCCGCGTACCTCGGAGCAGAGTTGGGAGAGCGCGCCACAACTGCTCGCCGCCTTGAACGGTGCACGCTTGGGCGCCTGGTACTGGGACATTGAACGCGGGCTGATCAGTTGGTCACGTGGGACTCAAGCCTTGTTCGGGTTTGACCCAAAAAAACCACTGCCAGCCGACCTGGAATACCTGGATCTGCTGCCGGTGGAGGATCGCGCCAAAACCCTGCGAGCCTTTAACGCCGTAGTGGCCGGTGCACCGCTGGAACAGGCGATGCATCACCGGATCCGCTGGCCCGACGGCAGCTTGCACTGGCTGGAGATCAACGGCAGCCTGATACCGGACAAGCAAGGCCGGCCACGGATGATCGGGGTAATCCGCGAGATCACCCATCAACGCCAACGCGAACAGGCCCTGAGCAGCTCGGAGAAACGTTTCGCAACACTATTTCATCTATGCCCGAACATGGTGCTGCTGACCCGTCAGGAAGACGGCCTGATCAGCGAAGCCAATCAATACTTCGAAAGCCTGTTTGGCTGGCCCGTGCACAGCGTGATCGGCCGCACGACACTGGAGCTGGGCCTTTGGGTGAACCCGGAACAACGCGCCAAACTGGTCAAGGCAACCAAGGCCAAGGGCGAACTGGTCAGCATGGAGGTGCAGTTTCGCGCCAGCAACGGCCAGGTCCACGATGGCATTCTCAGCGCGCAAAAGGTTGAACTCGAAGGCCAGCCCTACCTGCTCAGCACTTTCCTCGATACCAGCGAACGCAAACTCGCCGAGCAAGCGCTCAAAGACAGTCAGGAGCGCCTGGACCTGGCCCTCGACTCGGCGCAACTCGGCACCTGGGACTGGCACATTCCCAGCGGCATGCTCTATGGCTCGGCCCGTGCCGCACAGCTGCATGGCCTGGACCCGATCCCCTTTCACGAGCCCTTCGACGCGTTTTTCGAAGGCGTGCCGGACGATGAACGCGACAGCATGCGCGACGCCTACCGCAGCCTCCGCGAAGGCCCGGCCGGCAATTATCAACTGACTTACCGTGTGCAATTACCCGACGGCAGTTCGCGCTACCTGGAAAGCCGTGCACGGCTCTATCGCGATGAGTCCGGCGCCCCCCTGCGCATGGCCGGTACGTTGCTCGACATCACCGACCAGGTGGAGCGCGAGCAGCGCCTGATCACCTCCGAAGAAAAATTCGCCAGCCTGTTCCAGGTCAGCCCGGACCCGATCTGCGTGACGCGCCAGGACACCGGCCAGTTCATCGAGATCAACCCCGCCTTCACTCAGATCTTCGGCTGGACCACCACCGACGTCATCGACCGCAGTGCCGACGAGATTGGCCTCTGGGACGCTTCGGTGAAGCGTCAGCAACGCATCGAGCAGGTGATTCGCGAACAGGCGCTGAACAACGTCGCAATCATTGTTCACCACAAGGACGGGCAACCCTTGACCTGCGTGATTTCCAGCCGTCAGATCAGCGTCGGCAACGAACCGTGCATTGTCACCACCTTGCGCGATATCACCCAGCAGCAGCGCTCGGAGGCCGCCCTCAAGGCCAGTGAAGAGAAATTCGCCAAGGCGTTTCACTCCAGCCCCGACGCCATCACCATCACCGAGCGCGACAGCGGACGCTACCTGGAGGTCAACGACGGCTTCTGCCGCTTGACCGGCTACAGCGCCGACGAAGTGGTGGGCAAAACCGTGTATCAGATCGGCATCTGGGCCGAAGAAAAACAACGCTCAACCCTGCTGGCCGCGCTGAAGGCCAAAGGCCGGGTGCATCACCAGGAAATGCTCGGCCGCAACAAGCGCGGCGAAATTCTCACCGTCGAAGTGTCGATCGAGCCCATCACCCTGAACGAAACCGCCTGCCTGCTGATGACCGCCCGGGACGTCAGCCTGCTGAAAAACGCCGAAGCGCAGATCCGTCACCTCGCCTACCACGACCCACTGACCAACCTGCCCAACCGCGCCCTGCTGATGGATCGCCTAAGCCAGCAGATCGCCTTGCTGAAACGCCACAACCTGCGCGGCGCCTTGCTGTTCCTCGATCTCGACCACTTCAAGCACATCAACGACTCGCTCGGTCACCCGGTGGGCGACACCGTGCTGAAAATCATCACTGCGCGCCTCGAAGCCAGTGTGCGCATGGAAGACACCGTGGCGCGACTCGGTGGCGATGAGTTTGTGGTGCTGTTGAGCGGCCTGGAAGGTACACGCAACCAAGTCAGCGAACAGGTTCGCGAGTTGGCCGACACGCTGCGCGAGCTGTTGTCCGAGCCGATGTTCCTCGACGGTCAGCGCCTGCAAGTCACCCCGAGCATCGGCGTGGCCTTGATCCCCGATCACGGCTCAACCCCGACCGACCTGCTCAAGCGTGCCGACATTGCCCTGTACCGAGCCAAGGATTCGGGACGCAATGCCACGCAGATGTTCCACAACACCATGCAAAAAGCCGCCAGTGAACGCCTGCGGATGGAAACCGACCTGCGCCTGGCCCTTTCGCGTGGTGAGTTCAGCGTGCAATACCAGCCTCAGGTGGACGCCCTGGACGGTCGCATTATCGGCGCCGAAGCCTTGGTGCGCTGGCGCCACCCGCGGCTGGGGGAGCAATCGCCCAGCGAATTCATCAAGGTACTGGAAGACAGCGGGCTGATTCTTGAGGTCGGTGCCTGGATCCTCGATGAGACCTGCCAGGCCTTCAGGCAATTGATCGATAGAGGCCTGATCGATCCGCTGAACTTCAGCCTTTGCGTGAACATCAGCCCACGGCAATTTCGCCAGAACGACTTTGTCGAGCGGATTGAACAAACCCTGAGCAGCCATGGACTGCCGTATTCGCTGCTCAAGCTGGAGGTCACCGAAGGCATCGTGATTCAGAACCTGGACGACACCATCAGCAAGATGCGCCGCCTGAAGAAACTTGGCGTCAGTTTCGCCATGGACGACTTTGGCACCGGCTACTCCTCGCTGACGTACCTCAAGCGCCTGCCGGTGGACACCTTGAAGATCGACCAGTCGTTCATCCGCGATGCGACCAGCGATCCGAACGACGCGGAAATCATCCGCGCCATCGTGGCCATGGCCCGCAGCCTTGAATTGACGGTGATTGCCGAAGGTGTCGAAACCACTGAACAGCTCGATTTCTTGCAGGGGCTGGGCTGCCACTTGTATCAAGGCTACCTGCACAGTCAGCCGCTGCCGCTGGAGGGCTTCCTGAAACTGCTCAAATGACGAGCACAAAAAAGGGCGCCGGTGGCGCCCTTTCTCATCGCGATGACTCAGTGTTCCAGAGCCGGTTTTTGCGTCCCGTTGATCGGGATACGCTTGGCTTTCGCTTCCTCCGGCACGACCCGCAGCAGGTCGATGTTCAACAGACCATTGCTCAGGCCCGCGGCCTTGATTTCAATGTGGTCCGCCAGCCGGAAGGACAGCTTGAAAGCGCGCTGTGCGATGCCTTGGTACAGATAGGTGACGTCTTCATTGGCGTCACGTTTGCCACCACTGATGGTCAGCACACCTTTCTCCACTTGCAGCTCCAGGTCTTCTTCCTGGAAGCCGGCTGCTGCGACGACGATGCGGTATTCGTCGTCGCCATGTTTTTCAACGTTGTACGGTGGATAGGTGCTGCCTGGCTCATTGCGCAGTGCTGACTCGAACAGATCGTTGAAACGATCGAAGCCCACCGAGGAACGGAACAGTGGCGCCATGGAAAATGCAGTACTCATGATTCAAATCTCCTGAAAATAATCAGCAAGTTTTTTGTCTCCGCGACCCGAATTCGGCATCGCGTAATCCTTAGATAAGGACCGCCGATTGCATTTCAAGAGATTTTTTGTGTTTTTTTTCAAAAAAGGTTTCAGGCGGCTTCGCACGCCTGCAGACCCAGCAAACGCGACACCTGATCCAGCTCAGTCTCACGACGCAGGACCGTGAACAGCTCCACCGCTTCGGGATAATTGCGGGTCAGCATCGCCAGCCACTGTTTCAAGCGACCCGGCGACTGGCGCGGCGTCATCTGCGCCTTGGCTTGCAGCCAGAAGTCCTGAAGCAGCGGCAACAGCTCGGCCCAGGTCATCTCGACCACCTCTTCACCGGCCCGTGCGGCAGCGATTTGCCGCGCCAGATCAGGACGCGACACCAGGCCACGACCCAGCATGATGTCTTCCACGCCGCTGATTTCGCGGCAACGGCGCCAGTCTTCAACGCTCCAGATATCGCCGTTGGCGAACACCGGCACCTTGACCACTTCCTGCACCCGCGGGATCCATTCCCAATGTGCTGGCGGCTTGTAGCCATCCGTCTTGGTCCGTGCGTGCACCACAATGTGCGCAGCACCGCCCTCAGCCAACGCAGTGGCACACACCAGCGCGCCGTCGGGACTGTCAAAACCCAAACGCATCTTGGCCGTCACCGGGATGTGTGCCGGCACTGCGCGGCGTACATGTTCGACGATTTCGTTGAGCAGCTCCGGTTCCTTGAGCAGTACAGCACCGCCGCGCGATTTGTTCACGGTCTTGGCCGGGCAACCGAAGTTCAGGTCGATCACCTCCGAACCCAGCTCACAGGCCAGCGCCGCGTTTTCTGCCAGGCACACCGGATCGGAACCGAGCAATTGCACGCGCAACGGCACGCCTGAAGCGGTCTTGGCGCCGTTCAGCAATTCAGGGCCGAATTTGTGGAAATAGGCAGGCGTGAGCAGTTGATCGTTGATCCGAATGAACTCGGTCACGCACCAATCGATACCGCCAACACGGGTCAACACGTCCCGCAGGATGTTGTCGACCAACCCCTCCATGGGCGCCAAAGCAATTTGCATGGAAAACACTCAACGAAAAACGTGCGGCAGTTTACTGGATTATCAATCGAAAGACTTGCGCCTACCCATGTGGCGAGGGGGCTTGCCCCCTCGCCACAGGGTGATCAGGCGCTGACTTGCAACGCTGGGCCGTAGCCTTCGATGAACTCCGCCGGCATGCGTCTGGGCTTGCCGCTGGACAGCTCGATGCAGACAAACGTGGTTTGCGCCCGCAGCAGCGTGGCGTTGTCGCTCGGGCGTTTGAGCTGGAAGTGCCGGGTCATCTTCAAGCGCTGATCCCAGTCGACGATCCAGGTCGCCAACTGCAACTCGTCACCTTCATAGGCGGCCGCCAGGTAATCGATCTCGTGGCGCACCACGGCCATCGCCCGGTCCAGCCGCCGATACTCGGTCAGGTCCAGCCCTAGGCGCTGCGAGTGGCGCCAGGCGCAGCGCTCGAGCCAGGTGACGTACACCGCATTATTGGCGTGCCCCAACCCATCGATGTCCTCGGCAGCAACCTGCAGGTCAATGATAAACGGCGTTGCCCGATCCCAGCCCATGCCCCACTCCCGGTCAGATTATTCGACCGGGGCAGTGTAACGGATGATCAGGCCGATTGGCGCGCCTGCAAGCTCCGACCGGACAGCAGCGAGAGCACGCCTTCGATCACTCGCGGATCCGCCAGCACCCGCTGATGCCCACCCTCCTCCAGGCGCAACAGCCGGCTGTCGAACCAAGCGTCGTGAATCAATTGCGACTCATTGACCGAAACAAAGACGTCGTCTTCGGCGTGCACGATCAGCCCTGGCATATCCAGTTGATAGTGGGCGACGTCGAGTCGTGAAGCCTGGATACCGACATCCCGTTCGACCTTGCGGATAAACGCCGAACGCGCCTTGGGCGGCATGCGAACGTGACGGGAAAAACCGCGCAAAACGGCGAGAATCCGTGCCGGTGCGGCGATGCTGACCAGGGTTTCAGTACGCAAACCCAATTGAACGGCAAGCATCGCACTGGCGCCGCCCATGGAGTGGCCGATGACCGCTTGCAAGGGAGGCAGCTCTGCCGCCGCTTCAAGCATCGCCCGAGCAAAAAGCACGACGTTGGCCTCGCGACCCGGCGAGCGACCGTGAGCCGGACCATCCAGCGCGACCACGGTGTAGCCGGCGTCTACCAGCGCGGTGATCAGGCTGGCGAATTGTGTCGGCCGCCCCTCCCAGCCGTGCATCAGCAGCACTGTCGGGCCTTGCCCCCAGCGCAATGCTGAAAGGCCGAAGCGCAGAGTGATCCGCTCGGACTTCGCCAGCAGCGGCATTTCCCAATCACGCGGAGGCAGCTCGCGCGGCGTCATGAACACCGAACGCATCTTGCTCGCCACCCATTGCGGTGCAACCCAGCCCAAGGTGCCGTTAACGCCACGAACCCAACTTAACGTGCTCATCGCTCATCTCCAAAGGCTTGTGCTTCAGGTCATAGCACCGCCGACTTGGCGGCACGCAGCAATCGATCGGACAACTCACCGGCACCCAGCGCCCGCGCCAGGGCCAAACCACCGACCATCAGCGCCAAGTCAGCCAGCGCTTTATCGGTGTCTTCCGGGCTGGCGGCCAACTGCGCGACCATCAGCTCGATGTGTTCATTCAAGGCCAGACGGAAATCGTCCGGCAGACGCCCCAACTCGCCTATCGACGCCGGAATCGGGCAAGCGTGCTCGGTGGAATCACGGTGTTTGCGCGACAGGTAAAACGCAGCGACCAGCGCCCGGCGCTCTTCGCCGGTCAGCGTGGCGTCCATTTCGGCGATCAGCGCCCGACGCTGGCCGAGCAATTGCGTGAAGGCCTCCAGCATCATGGCGTCCTTGCTTTCGAAGTGTGCGTAGAAGCCGCCGACGGTAAGACCGGCAGCCCCCATCACTTCACCCACGCTAGGCTCTGCCGGGCCGCGCTGGACCAGCGCAGAGCTGGCGGCCTGGAGAATGCGTTCACGGGTTTGAGCTTTTTTATCGTTCATCGTTGCCTCCGAATATTACGAATAGAATATTATTCTCATAATAATTATTCGCAAGTCGTTGATGTGACCGTTGGTCAGAAGAACAGCGCGGGGAGAAAGAGAGGATTGGCCAAACGCCAGACAAACAAAAGGGCCATTCAATAATTGAATGACCCTTATAAATCCCGCAGAGCGGGTAATCGTGGCGTCCCCTAGGGGACTCGAACCCCTGTTACCGCCGTGAAAGGGCGGTGTCCTAGGCCACTAGACGAAGGGGACGCAAACCCTTCTATACAACTGATCAGTGCTGAGTACTGATCGATTCAAGGCCGGTGTGGCCAGACCTTGAACTGTAAAATTGGTGGAGCTAAACGGGATCGAACCGTTGACCTCTTGCATGCCATGCAAGCGCTCTCCCAGCTGAGCTATAGCCCCGGATTTTTCGCCTCGCGGCGGAGTGACATCTTGCAACATCACTTCTGTAAAACTGGCGTCCCCTAGGGGACTCGAACCCCTGTTACCGCCGTGAAAGGGCGGTGTCCTAGGCCACTAGACGAAGGGGACGCAAACCCTTCTATACAACTGATCAACGCTGAGTGTTGATCGCTTCAAGACCGGTGTGGCCAGGCCTTGAAGTGTAAATTGGTGGAGCTAGACGGGATCGAACCGTCGACCTCTTGCATGCCATGCAAGCGCTCTCCCAGCTGAGCTATAGCCCCTCATCGCTGAGGACGGGGCGAATCTTAATGGCGCATCGGAAAGCTGTCAAACTTATTTTTAACAATTTTCAAAATTTTTTGCCGCCATAACAATCACTTACCGCCCTCCCCCCGAAAAATGGGGGTGACGCCGAAGAGCAAGATCAAAAGATCGCAGCCTTCGGCGGCTCCTGCACGGGGTCAAACACCTCAGGCGATAGCGCCCAGGAGCTTTTCCCACTCTTTGTTTTCTTTCTTCGACACGCCACCGAGCAAGTCGATCGCCTGGCGCAGACGGAAACGCGTCAGGTCCGGGCCAAGGATTTCCATCGCATCCAGCACCGACACCGAGCTGGCCTGGCCGGTGATTGCCGCGAACATCAGCGGCATGGCATCACGCAGCTTCAGCTCCAGGGATTCGACCACCGCCTGAATGGTCGCCGTGATGCTGTCCTTTTCCCACTGACGCAGGCTTTCGAGCTTCCACAGGATCAACTGCATCAACTGACGAACCTGATCGCCCGAGAGCTTCTTGGATTCGAACAGCTTGGCATCCGGAGTCACGCCACCGGCGAAGAAGAATCCGGCCAACGGTGCGATCTGGCTGAAGGTTTCAACCCGACCCTGCACGTGCGGCGCGATCTTCATCATGTATTCAGGGTTCAGCGCCCACGCCTGCACGCGGCTGGCGAACTCTTCCACCGGCAGATCACGCAGCCATTGGCCGTTGAGCCACGACAGCTTCTCGATGTCGAAAATCGGCCCGCCGAGGGAAACGCGCTTGAGGTCGAAGTTGTCGACCATTTCCTGCAGCGAGAACTTCTCGCGCTCGTCCGGCATCGACCAGCCCATGCGACCGAGGTAGTTGAGCATCGCTTCCGGCATGAAGCCCATGCGCTCGTAGAACGTCACCGAGGTCGGGTTCTTGCGCTTGGATAGCTTGCTCTTGTCCGGGTTACGCAGCAGCGGCATGTAGCACAGCTCTGGTTGCTCCCAGCCGAAGTACTCGTAAAGCAGGATCAGCTTCGGCGCCGATGGCAGCCATTCTTCGCCGCGCAATACGTGGGTGATGCCCATCAGGTGGTCGTCGACCACGTTGGCGAGGAAGTAGGTCGGCAGGCCGTCGGTCTTCATCAACACTTGCATGTCCATGCGATCCCACGGGATCTCGACGTCGCCACGCAACATGTCCGGCACCACGCAAACGCCTTCGGTCGGGACCTTCATGCGGATGACGTGCGGCTCGCCAGCGGCCAGACGGCGCGCCACTTCTTCCTTGGAGAGCAACAGCGCACGGCCGTCGTAACGCGGGGTTTCGCCGCGGGCCATTTGCTCGGCGCGCATCTGGTCCAGCTCGTCGCTCGTGCAGAAGCACGGGAACGCGTGACCCAGATCGACCAGTTGCTGGCAGTACTTCTGATAGATGTCGCCACGTTCGCTCTGGCGATACGGACCGTGCGGGCCGCCGACATCCGGGCCTTCACTCCAGTTGATGCCCAACCAGCGCAAGGCATCGAAAATCTGCTGTTCGGACTCGCGGGTCGAACGCAATTGGTCGGTGTCTTCAATCCGCAGGATGAACTCACCGCCATGCTGCTTGGCAAAGCAGTAGTTGAACAAAGCGATGTAAGCGGTGCCGACATGGGGATCGCCGGTAGGCGATGGCGCGATGCGAGTGCGGACGGTGGTCATGGCATGTCTCGAAAGAATATAAAAAGCGGAGATGAAACAAAGGGCGAATGGTAACAGGCGTTGCCCGCCCGGCTCCAGTGAGCAGGGCATTTAAGCCAACGTTGGGGCTACAAAAGGCTCTGGCAGCGCTCAACGGCTGATTATCAATAAGTGGCATTTACCGCTTATCGGCTATATGACAGATTCGAGTACTGATAAATCTCCTTACACTTTCTCGACTACAGTCTGCTCATGCCTGCCCAACTCAAGCGTCGCCTGTTCACTTTCCTGCTGATCGTCCTGCTGGTTGCCGGGGGCTTCTTCGCTGAATGGTTCTTCAAGGGACGGTTTTACGAAAGCACCGATAACGCTTATGTCCAGGGTGAAATCACCCGTGTCTCCAGCCAGTTGGGCGCGCGCATTGAGGAAGTGCTGGTACAGGACAACCAGCACGTCGAAAAAGGCCAACTGTTGATCAAACTCGAAGGCGATGACTTCCATCTCGCCGTCGACCGCGCCAACGCGACCCTCGCCACCCGCGAAGCCGAGCGCCTGCAAGCCCAGAGCAAACTGACCCAACAAGCCAGCCTGATCGCCGCCAGCGAAGCTCAGGTCGCTGCCAGCCAGGCCACCCTCGGCCGCTCGCAAATCGATTTGTCACGCGCGCAAACCCTGCGCAAACCGGGCTATGTCTCGGAAGAACGGGTGACCACCCTCTCCGCCGACAACCGCATCGCTCGCTCGCAAGTCGCCAAGGCCCAGGCTGACGCCCAGGGCCAGCGTCAACAGGTCAACGCCTTGACGGCCGAGATCAAGCGCCTGGACGCGCAGATCGCCAACGCCAAAGCCGATCTGGCGCAGGCCCGACTGAACCTGACCCGCAGCGAAATCCACGCACCGATCAGCGGCCTGATCGGCCAGCGTGCCGCCCGCAATGGCCAATACGTACAGGCTGGCGCTTACCTGCTGTCGATTGTCCCGGACCAGGACATCTGGATTCAGGCCAACTTCAAGGAAACCCAGATTGGTCATATGCAGCCCGGCCAGAAAGCCGAACTGACCTTCGATGCCTACAGCGACACACCGATCGAAGCCCGGGTCGACAGCCTGTTCGCCGCCTCGGGCGCGCAGTTCAGCCTGCTGCCACCGGACAATGCCACCGGCAACTTCACCAAAGTGGTGCAACGGATTCCGGTGAAACTGACGTTTGCTGCCGACAACCCGCTGCACGGCAAGATCCGCCCGGGCATGTCGGTCACCGTCAAAGTCAACATCAAAGACCTTGGCAATGGCCGGTGATCAACTGATCCGCCCGGTCGGCGAACCGACCAGGAGGGACTGGATTGCGGTGATGAGCGTGATGCTCGGCGCCTTCATGGCGGTGCTCGACATCCAGATCACCAACGCCTCGCTCAAGGACATTCAAGGCGCGCTGTCAGCGACCCTGGAAGAAGGCTCATGGATTTCCACGTCATACCTGGTGGCGGAAATCATCATGATTCCGCTCACCGCGTGGCTGGTGCAACTGCTCTCGGCACGACGCCTGGCGGTGTGGGTTTCGCTGGGCTTTCTGGCCGCCTCGCTGCTCTGCTCGATGGCCTGGAGCCTGGAGAGCATGATCGTGTTTCGCGCCTTGCAGGGCTTCACTGGCGGCGCACTGATCCCGCTGGCGTTCACCCTGACACTGATCAAACTCCCCGAACACCATCGTGCCAAAGGCATGGCGATGTTCGCCATGACCGCGACCTTCGCGCCCTCTATCGGCCCGACCCTCGGCGGCTGGCTGACGGAAAACTGGGGCTGGAAGTACATCTTCTACATCAACATTCCGCCAGGGCTGATCATGATCGCCGGCCTCATGTATGGCCTGGAGAAGAAAGCAGCCCACTGGGAATTGCTCAAAAGCACCGACTACATGGGCATTCTCACGCTGGGTGTTGGCCTCGGGTGCTTACAGGTGTTTCTCGAGGAAGGCCATCGCAAGGACTGGCTGGAATCGAACCTGATCGTGACGCTGGGTTGCATCGCCCTGTTGAGCCTGATCACCTTTGTGATCGTGCAAGTGTCCAAGCCCAATCCGCTGATCAATCTGGGCATCTTGCGCAACCGCAACTTCGGCTTATCGAGCATTTCCAGCCTGGGCATGGGCGTGGGGCTTTATGGTTCGATTTATCTGCTGCCGCTGTACCTGGCGCAGATCCAGAGCTACAACGCCTTGCAGATCGGCGAAGTGATCATGTGGATGGGCGTACCGCAGTTGTTCCTGATTCCGCTGGTGCCGAAACTGATGAAGTTCGTTTCACCAAAGTGGCTGTGCACGCTCGGCTTTGGCCTGTTTGGCTTGGCGAGTATTCTTTCGGGCGCGCTCAACCCCGACTTCGCCGGACCACAGTTCAATCAGATCCAGCTCGTCCGCGCGCTGGGCCAGCCGCTGATCATGGTGACTATTTCGCTGATCGCCACCGCCTACATCCTGCCGCAGGATGCAGGCTCCGCGTCGAGCCTGTTCAACATCTTGCGCAACCTCGGCGGCGCGATTGGCATCGCCCTGCTCGCCACCCTGCTGGATGCCCGAACCAAGACCTACTTCGATTATTTACGCGAGTCGATCGTGCCGACCAACCCGCAGGTCGCCGAGCGCATGGCGAGCATGATCGATCGATTTGGCAGCGAAACGGCGGCGCTGGGCAAACTCAGCGAAATCACCCATCAGCAGGCCTTGATCATGGCCTACAACGATGCGTTTCACTTTGTCGGGATTGCGCTGGGGGTGAGCATGCTGGCGATCCTGCTGACCAAGGCGCTGCCGCCCGGCCTGAAGGCTGGCGAAGCGCACTAAGCCTGAGACATGCACGCACCTGTGGCGAGGGAGCTTGCTCCCGTTGGGTTGCGAAGCGACCCTGAAATCAGCCGCCGCGAGTATTCAGATGGAGCGCGATTGCCGGATTACGACCGCTTCGCGGCCGAGCGGGAGCAAGCTCCCTCGCCACAGGGACCGCGCACGATCATCAGACAGTCAACAACCGCTCGCGCATCTTGGTGATTTCGTCGCGTGTCTGCGCGGCTGCTTCGAACTCCAGGTCGCGGGCGAGCTGGTACATTTTTTCTTCCAACTGACGAATGCGTTTGGCGATTTCGCTCGGCGAACGCAGCTCGTTTTCGTAGCGGGCACTTTCCTCGGCAGCCTTGGCCATGCCTTTGCGCTTCTTGCTGCGCGAACCCGGCACGGTCGCGCCTTCCATGATGTCGGCAACGTCCTTGAACACGCCTTTGGGGGTGATGCCATTGGCCAGGTTGAAAGCGATTTGCTTGTCGCGACGGCGCTCGGTCTCGCCAATCGCCCGCTCCATCGACCCGGTGATCCGGTCGGCATACAGAATCGCCCGGCCATTGAGGTTCCGCGCCGCGCGACCGATGGTCTGGATCAGCGAACGCTCGGAGCGCAGGAAGCCCTCCTTGTCGGCATCGAGAATCGCCACCAGCGACACTTCCGGCATGTCCAGGCCTTCACGCAGCAGGTTGATCCCTACCAGCACATCGAAGGTGCCCAGACGCAAATCGCGGATGATCTCGACCCGCTCCACCGTATCAATGTCCGAGTGCAGATAACGCACCCGCACACCGTGGTCGGCGAGGTAGTCGGTCAAGTCTTCGGACATGCGCTTGGTCAACGTAGTGACCAACACCCGCTCCTCCAGCGCCACACGCTTGGTGATTTCCGAGAGCAAGTCGTCGACCTGAGTCAGTGCTGGACGAATCTCGATTTGCGGATCGACCAGACCGGTCGGCCGCACCAGCTGCTCGATCACCCGACCGGCGTGTTCCGCCTCGTAGTTACCTGGGGTGGCCGAGACGAAAATCGTCTGTGGACTGATGCTTTCCCATTCATCAAAACGCATCGGCCGGTTGTCCAGCGCCGAGGGCAGCCGGAAACCGTATTCGACCAGCGTCTCTTTACGCGAACGGTCGCCCTTATACATCGCGCCAACCTGCGGCACGCTGACGTGGGATTCGTCGATCACCAGCAAGGCATCGGCGGGCAGATAGTCAAACAAGGTGGGAGGCGGCTCACCCGACTCTCGACCCGAGAGGTAGCGCGAGTAGTTTTCGATACCGTTGCAGTAACCCAGCTCCAGAATCATCTCCAGGTCAAAACGGGTGCGCTGCTCCAGCCGCTGGGCCTCCACCAGTTTATTGTTGGAGCGCAGGTATTCCAGGCGCTCCTGCAGCTCGACCTTGATCCCTTCGATGGCTCCCAGCAGGGTTTCTCGCGGCGTTACATAGTGGCTTTTCGGATAGAAGGTGAAACGCGGCAGCTGGCGAATCACTTCGCCGGTGAGCGGATCGAAAGCGGAAATCTTCTCCACTTCATCATCGAAGAGCTCAATACGGATCGCTTCAAAATCGGATTCCGCCGGGTGGATATCAATCACGTCACCGCGCACGCGGAAGGTCGCGCGAGCAAAATCCATGTCATTGCGGGTGTATTGCAGGTCAGCCAAACGGCGCAGCAAGGCGCGCTGATCGAGCTTGTCGCCACGATCGACGTGCAGCACCATTTTCAGATAGGTTTCCGGGCTGCCCAAACCGTAGATGCACGAGACCGTGGTGACGATGATCGCGTCCTTGCGCTCCAGCAACGCTTTGGTCGCCGACAGTCGCATCTGCTCGATGTGATCGTTGATCGAGGCGTCTTTCTCAATGAAGGTATCGGACGACGGCACGTAGGCTTCGGGCTGGTAGTAGTCGTAGTAGGAAACGAAGTACTCCACCGCGTTGTTCGGGAAGAACGCCTTGAACTCGCCATACAGTTGCGCCGCCAGCGTCTTGTTCGGCGCCAGCACCAGCGTCGGTCGCTGCACCTGGGCGATCACGTTGGCGATACTGAAGGTCTTGCCCGAACCGGTCACACCAAGCAACGTCTGGTGCGCCAGCCCGGCCTCGATGCCCTCGACCATCAGACGGATGGCTTCCGGCTGATCGCCGGCGGGCTCGAAGCGGGTGACTAGCTGGAATTCAGACATATCGTACCTATTGGTTTCCAAGGAGCGACGCACTCCGGCGCTGGCGGGCGTGCCAGAACGGTGAAGGTCGCTCACGACGAATGTCGCAGGGAAAAATCATGATAACCGTTGATGTGGTGCCGAATACCTCTAGTTTCAAGGCAAACGTCCTACATGCCCCTAAGCCATTGACATGACAATAAGGCTAACGAACAAAAAATAATCCGAAAAAACCTGCCCGAAAAGCGGAAACGCCTGTCGCCGCGCCCGGTGTAGGCCTCTATACTAGCTCCCCGTTTGTGCACCGCTCTAGTGCATTCGGCTGGAGCGCCACACGTCCCTCCACATTTCATTCAGAGCCGCCGCAATAATGAGCCTCTTCTCCGCTGTCGAAATGGCACCACGCGATCCAATCCTGGGCCTCAACGAAGCATTCAACGCTGACACCCGTACCAATAAGGTCAACCTGGGGGTCGGTGTTTACTGCAACGAGGAGGGGCGAATTCCACTCCTGCGAGCCGTTGTCGAAGCCGAGACGATTCGCGCTGCTCAACACGCTTCCCGTGGCTACCTGCCGATCGACGGTATCGCCGCCTACGACCAGGCCGTGCAAAAGCTGCTGTTCGGTAAAGACTCGCCACTGCTTGCCGCTGGCCGGGTTGTCACCGCCCAGTCCGTCGGCGGTACCGGCGCACTGAAAATCGGCGCTGACTTCCTCAAGCAACTGCTGCCGAACGCCGTCGTTGCGATCAGCGACCCAAGCTGGGAAAACCACCGCGCGCTGTTCGAAACCGCCGGCTTCCCGGTTCAGAACTATCGCTACTACGACGCCGCGACTCACGACGTGAACCGCGCCGGCCTGCTGGAAGACCTGAACGCCCTGCCGGCTGGCTCCATCGTTGTGCTGCACGCCTGCTGCCACAACCCGACTGGCGTCGACCTGAGCCCGGCAGACTGGAACAACGTGCTGGACGTGATCAAGGCGAAAAACCACGTGCCGTTCCTCGACATGGCCTATCAGGGCTTTGGCGACGGTATCGACGAAGACGCCGCTGCCGTGCGCCTGTTCGCCGAGTCGGGCCTGAACTTCTTCGTTTCCAGCTCGTTCTCCAAATCGTTCTCGCTGTACGGTGAACGTGTTGGCGCACTGTCGATCGTCAGCGAATCGAAAGAAGAAAGCGCTCGCGTGCTGTCGCAAGTCAAACGCGTGATCCGCACCAACTACTCCAACCCGCCGACCCACGGTGCAGCGATCGTTGCGGCCGTACTGAACAGCCCTGAACTGCGCGCCCAATGGGAACAGGAACTGGCTGAAATGCGTCTGCGCATTCGCGGCATGCGCCAGCAGATGGTCGATCTGCTGGCGAAAAACGCGCCTCACCAGGACTTCAGCTTCGTCGGCCGTCAACGCGGCATGTTCTCGTACTCGGGCCTGACGGTTGAGCAAGTGACCCGTCTGCGTAACGAGTTCGGCATCTACGCCCTGGACACCGGCCGCATCTGCGTTGCCACGCTGAACCAGAGCAACATCGACGTAGTGACCAAGGCCATCGCTCAGGTGATCTAAGCCACACGCGCGATAGAAAAGGGGAAGCCGTTTGGCTTCCCCTTTTCGTTGGCGAGCAGATAATTCTGAATGCGCAGGCTATGGGCTCTAAACTGATACATCGGTGTCGACCTGAAAAGATCGTCCGAACGCGGCCCGAACCTGCGGCAGCTCCTACATCAGCGTGTACACCCGAGAAACCGCGCATTTCACCTATTGAGAGATCTTATGAAAAACGATGACTTACGCGCTGACCGCGATGACGACCTGGACCTGGACCGCTTTGTGCCACGCAACCAGACCAAACGCAGCAGCGGGCTGGTGTGGCAAGTTGCCTTGGGCGTCTTTCTTGGCGGCCTGGCCCTGTGGCTGGTGCAACTGGCCGCCACGTCGCTGTACGCCAAGTTCCTGCTCGGCACCTTCACCTTCGGCGGTTAAGGTCGATCAGCCCGCCAGTTCGCTCGAACGCTGACTGGCGGCGTCGTCATAAGCCACATACAGCGATTCGGCAACCTGGCTTTTGATCGCCTTGGTGCTTTCCAGCCCCAGCACAAACCCTTCAGCCTTGCCGCCAGCGCGATTCAACTCATCAGCGGTGCTCGCCTGAGCGATTGCATCGAAGAGTTTCTCGGCATGCGGCCCGACGCCTTTTGGCAGGCTGATCTGAGCAATGCTCATACGAACACCTCGCGCAGCATTGACGACGTGAGCAGTGGTTGGTGAGTCATGACGCGTACCTTTTCGGCTGAGGGCCGGCAGCGCGTGAAACCACTTCCGGGGGGCCATGGTAGACCTCCGCGACGATTCTGGTAACCGCCAATGGCTGACAACGCCCTCCTCGCCTGAAGAATCATCACCGCCCACCTGAAAATCTGCCATTCGAGCAATTGATGCTTGACTTGTCCTTTTTAATCAGTAACATACGGCGCATTCCGCGATAGCTCAGTTGGTAGAGCAAGTGACTGTTAATCACTGGGTCCCTGGTTCGAGTCCAGGTCGTGGAGCCAGACAGCACTATCGAAAAGCCCCTGAATCGAAAGATTCAGGGGCTTTTTTGTGGCTGATGGAAAATCAAAAGATCGTCCGAACGCGGCCCGAACCTGCGGCAGCTTCAACGTCTATGGCCGGGGGACACGAGGCAGTTCGCGTTTGTGAGCGGTTTTGATGTAGGCGCTTTCGATGATCTGCTGCGCCTGCTGCGACACCGCTTCGCCCATCAGATACGCATCGATTTCCTCGTAACTGCAACCATACGCCGCCTCATCCAGCTTGCCCGGTGCCAGGTCTTCCAGGTCGGCGGTCGGCGCCTTGCGCACCAGATGCGTCGGCGCGCCCAGGGCGTCGGCCAGCAACCGCACCTGGCTTTTGATCAACCCGGACAGCGGCGCCAGATCGCAGGCGCCGTCGCCGAATTTGGTGAAGAAACCCATCAGCGCTTCCGCACCATGATCGGTACCGACCACCAATCCGTTGCAGAAGTTGGCGATGGCGTATTGCGCCAGCATCCGCGCCCGGGCCTTGACGTTGCCTTTGGCAAAGTCGGTGAGTTCGGCCGAAGGCTGCAAGCCATCGATGGCGATATTGGCCATCAGGCCGTCGACACAGTCGGCGATGTTGCTGGTGGTGATCAGGTCCGGGCGGATGAAGTCCAGGGAGGCCTGGGCGTCACGCTCATCGGCCTGGGTCTTGTACGGCAGGCGCACGGCGATAAAGCGCGCCTCATGATCCTCGGCCCGCAACTGCTCCACCGCCAGCTGGCACAGGCGGCCGGCAGTCAGGGAGTCGACGCCGCCACTGATACCGAGCACCAGGGCCTTGCAGCCCGACTCGCGCAGCACCTGCTTAATGAAATCGACACGACGGACGATTTCAGCGGCCTCGCCACCCCGGGCGAGTTGCCGGTCGATGCCCAGTTCCCGGGCAATGCGCTCTTGCTGCTGCATAGTCATATCAGGCTCCCAGTTGTGGATTGATCAGGCTGACGTTGAATACCTGGGCCGCGTAGCGCAGGAACGAAGCGTCTTCACAGACGTTCTTGATCGGGTCGTCGGAGAACTTCACCACCGGCTCGCCATGCACCCGCACCAGCTTCATGACGATGCTCAGCGGCTCGACGCCCTCGACATCGCAAGCCAGGCTGGTGCCCATGCCGAAACCGAATCTGGCCTTGCCACGCACATGGCGCAGGATTGGCAGGCACTTCTCGAAGTTGAGGCCGTCGGAGAACATCAGGTCCTTGGTTCTTGGATCGATACCCAGTTCCTTGTAACACCCCAGCACCTTGTCGGCCCAGACGATCGGGTCACCGGAATCCTGACGCAGGCCGTCATAGAGCTTGGCGAAGTACAGGTCGAAATCCTTGAGGAAGAAGTCGGTGCTGATGCAGTCGGTGAGCGCAATCCCCAGCCTGCCACGGTACTCGCGCACCCAGTTTTCCAGTGCGGCGTTCTGGCTCTCGCGCAACCGCCCGAGTTGCTGGTGAACCATCAGCCATTGGTGGGCCATGGTGCCGATCAGCGGCAGGTCGAACTCGTAGGCCAGGTGAGCATTGCTGGTACCGACGAACACCCCGGGGAAGTCACTGCGCATGACGTTGACCACTTCGCGCTGGGCCCTGAACGACAGGCGCCGGCGGGTGGAGAAGTCCGAAACGCGAAACTCGGCGAGCTCTTCGCGGCTGGCGTTTTTTTCCAGCCATTCGAACTTCTGGTACAGCTTGCGGGTCACGTCGGCCAGCTCGACTTCCGGATACTTCTCGCGGTTGCGCAGTTCACTGACCATCGCCAGCACCGGCTGCTCGAACATGATGCAGTGCAACATCGGACCACGGACGCGGATGTGCAGTTGGCCGTCGACTTCCGACACGTGGATGTAGCGCAGGTTGAAGCGAAACAGACCGAGGAACTGTTCAAAGTCCGGTGTCAGGTATTCACGGAAACGCTTATTGAACAGAAACCGCTGCTCACCTTCGCGCAACTGCAGGCCAGCGAGCTTCTCCAGCTCATCGCGAATGTCCGGGATCAGGTGCCCGAGCCGCTCTTTCGAGCGCACGATGAACTGGTATTCCACCTCGACGTTCGGGTGCTGGTGCAGCACCGCCTGCATCATGGTGAAGGTGTAGTAGTCGGTATCCAGAAGACTCTGGATGACGCCGTTGCTGCTATCGAATGCACTTTCCATGTTTTCTTCCTTATGCGCTTGCCAGACTGGCGGTTTCTTCGCGGGTCGCGGTCACCGAGATTCCCGCTTGTTGCATGTCTTGAATGGCTTGAGTGGCGCCCTCTTCACTAATGGCCCGGCAGGCCGGCAAGTGGATGATCACCTTGAAACCGGCAGCGGCCAGTTGCAAGGCGGTGGTCTTGACGCAGAAGTCCAGCGCCAGGCCTCCGACGATGACCCGCTTCACACCCTGGCTGTTCAGGAACTCGATCACGCCGGTGGAGAGCTTGCCGTGCAGGTCGTGGTAGCAGGCGCCGTAAGGGTGCAGGTCCGGCTCGACACCCTTCCAGACGAAGTAGTCGTAGTCGTACGGGGTCGGCAACTCGTCCAGCAAGGTGAAGCCTTCAGTGCCAGGGACACAGTGGCTGACCCAAGTGATATCGGCGTGTTCGAGGCCGGTCGACTGGAACATTTGCGAGTGCTCGGCCACCACCCACGGGGCCTGAGCCGTATGAGCGTCCTTGCTGCCGACACGCAGGCTGGCCAGGGTGGCCATGAAGTTCAGCTCGCTACCGATCTGCTCGCCGCCCGCAACGGGCAGCTCATCAGGGCACAACGGCGTGAAGCTCTTTTGCGCATCAACATCGAAGGAAGCGGTTTTCAGGGTCTGGCTGGTCATGTCGGGTCTCTCCTTTGCATGGATCAAAAAGTACACGTCATGTACTTTCGTTGCAATACCCGACCATGAAAATATTTTTACCGCGAAGAATCCCGCCCATTATCTGTATGCATGTGAGCAATGGGAGATGGTTTCGTCTGAACGGATTCGGTGATAAGGTACACGTCATGTACTAACAGGGAGATCAGCCATGTATGAAATAGCCCTCTACGGCGGCGCCTTCAACCCTCCTCACGCCGGGCACGCCCAGGTGATGATCGAAGCCTCATGCCAGGCCAGGCGTTTGCTGGTGGCCCCCAGCTTCAGGCACCCTTACGGCAAACGAATGGCCGACTATGAACTGCGCCTGAACTGGCTGGAATCGATCGTCGAGCACGTACAGCCGCTTTGCTGCGCGGAAGTGCGTGCCAGCCGGGTCGAACAGATCGTGGCGCGCGGCGTCGAAGGTCCGATCTACAGCTACACCCTGCTCGCTCATCTCGCCGACAGCCTGGCCATGGACGGTAAACAGATCGCCCTGGTGGTCGGCCAGGATGTGGCTGACCTGCTGCCAACCTTCTATCGCGGCCCGGAGTTGCTGGAGCGCTTTTCCATCATCTGCGTCGAGGAACAAATCCATGTGCGCAGTACGGTGCTGCGCGAACGGCTGGCCTTGGGCGAGTCGCTGCCCACCCACTGGATGGCACCCGGCATGGATCCGGTAAACTATGACCTCTACGCTGCCCACGGAAGCTGACATGCCAGACCGCATCCCCCCTCCAAGCGCTTACCTGCACACCATCGACCTTTGTGTGCTGCGCTATTGCCGGGAAACCAAGGCGCTGGAAATCCTCCTGAACCGACGCGAAACCGAACCGTTCGCCGGCCACTGGGCACTCCCCGGGATCGTGGTCAATGGCGGGGTCGAAGACCTCACGCTGAACGACGCCGTGGAGCGCCTGCGCGCCTCGAAAAAAGTCGGCATGCCGCTGGCCTGGATCGAGCAGGTCGGCACGGTCGGCGACGCGTTCCGCGATCCGCGTTGCTGGTCGTCGTCGACCTTCTACCTCGCCATCGTCAGCGATGCGGTCCAGCCGGCCGAACACCAGGGATTTTTCCCGCTCAAAGACGTGGCCGAAGCCTCGACCAGACTGCCCTTCGATCACAACAGCCTGGTGGCCTCGGTGCAGGAGCGCCTGTTCTCCAAGTCGTTGTACAGCAGCCTGCCGTTGATGTTCCTCGGCAACGAATTCAGCGCGCCTGAAGCGGTGAGCATATTCTCCCTGGTGCTTGAACGACCGGTGCTCAAGACCAGCATCCGCCAGCGCCTGCTGAAGATGATCGAGGCCGGCCACCTGCAAGAGACCGGGCGCAAGAAAAGCGGCGACGGCGGCCGCCCGCAAGCCACGGTGGAAAACCTCAAACCCGCCAACCTCTACCTTTTCGATCGCTGCTTTCTGGAGTAATACCGCGCATGAAGCCTGTCACCGAATCCCAGTGCCTGCTGGAAACCCCATACTTCAACGTGGTCCGCGAGAACGGCTACTTCATCATCAAGGAAGCCCGGGCTATCAACGGCGTGGTGGCCGTACCGACCCTTGAAGACGGCCGGTTGATGCTGGTCAACCTCAAGCGCCGGGCCATTGGCGGGATGTCCATCGAGTTCCCGCGGGGCGCCATCGACGAGAACGAAACCGCCTGCGACGCGGCGGCCCGCGAGCTGCTGGAGGAAACGGGCTGGCAGGCGCTGAAGGTCAAGGAGTTGGGTTTGCTGCACAGCAACACATCGCTGATTGCCAGTGCGGTTGCGGTGTGCCAGGTCTACCTCGATACACAAGCCACCGACACAACCGATGGCGAGGTGGATGATCTTTTGTTCATCACCCGCCAGGAACTGATGGCCATGATCACCGCCGGCCAGATCACCGATGGCCACACGCTCTCGGCGGCAATGATGCTGATCGCCAGCGAGGCCAGTCGTCCCTAGCCCTCCACTGCGACTTGTCGACTGTCAGTCGGAATGCGCCATGCAAAAAGGGCAGAAGGGATGCGATCCCTTCTGCCCTTCTGTTTATCGATTGTGAGCGCGTCGTCGGTCAGGCGCCGCTCTGCACAGTGTCGTCAGACATGCTCACTGCTTTTGGCATGCTCCGCATGATGCTCCGTCGGGCCGTGGGATGAATCCACCACCACCGGGACTTCGTTACCGTCGCAGTCGTGCAGCTTGCCGCGACTGAAGTAATCCCCTTCGCGCAACGCCGCCAGATCCTGGAAACGCAAGGTCCGTTCGGTGCCGGCAGCAAAGACCGACTGCTGGTCCGAGTTACCGGTGGTGAAGTGGTTGAAGGTCAGGTTGAGTGCGATCGCCATGATCGCCGACGAGCTGATGCCGGAATGGAAGATGGTCGCAAACCAGCTAGGGAAGTGATCGTAGAAGTTGGGAGCGGCGATGGGGATCATGCCGAAGCCGATGGAAGTGGCGACGATGATCAGGTTCACGTTGTTGCGGTAATCGACCTTGGACAGCGTACGTATACCACTCGCCGCCACGGTGCCAAACAGCACGATACCGGCACCACCGAGGACGGATGTCGGCACAGCGGCGATCACGCGCCCCATCACCGGCAACAGCCCGAGCACCACCAGGAACACCCCGCCGGTGGCCACCACATAGCGGCTCTTGATCCCGGTCACCGCCACCAGCCCGACGTTCTGGGCAAAGGCACTTTGGGTGAAGGAGCCAAAGATCGGCGCGATCATGCTCGACAGCATGTCAGCCCGCAGCCCATTGCCCAGACGCCTGGAATCAACCTTGGTGCCAATGATTTCACCGACCGCCAGAATGTCCGCAGAGGTTTCCACCAGCGTCACCATGATCACAATGCACATCGACAGGATCGCTGCGAAGTGGAAGGTCGGCATGCCGAAGTGGAACGGTGCCGGGAAGCCAAACATCGGCCCCTGAGTCACCGTCGAAAAGTCGGCCATGCCAAGGAACACCGCAATCACCGTACCGATCACCATGGCCAACAGAATCGACAAGCGGGAGATCGTGGCGCTGCCGATCTTGCTCAACATCAGCACCAGTGCCAGCGTCAATGCCGCCAGCCCGATGTTCGCCATGCTGCCGAAGCTCTCGGCGTGACTGTTACCGCCCATGGCCCAGCGCGCTGCCACCGGCATCAGCGTCAGGCCGATGGTGGTAATCACGATACCGGTGACCAACGGCGGGAAGAACTTGGTAATTCGAGAGAACACCGGCGTGATCAGCAGCCCGATCAGCGAGGCGGCGACCACCGCCCCCAGAATCGACTGAAAACCGCCCTCACCACCGCTGCCGACAATCGCCACCATGGTCGCGACACCCGAGAACGAAACGCCCTGAACCAGCGGCAACTGACAGCCGAAAAACGGTAATCCGAGGGTTTGCAGCAATGTCGCCAAGCCCCCCGCAAACAGTGACGCCGCAATCAACAAACCGATGTCGGCCGGAGAAAGCCCGGCCGCCTGGCCGATGATCAGTGGTACCGCAACGATACCGCCATACATGGTCAGAACGTGTTGCAGGCCGTAAGCCATATTCGCGCCGACCCCGAGGTTTTCATCCTCAGGCCGCTGGTGTGAAACAGAGGGCGTTTTCATCGTGAGGGGGTTCCCTGGTTTTTGTTATGCGCACACTGTATTCAATACTCAAGACAAATGTCTATAGAGTTGTATACAGTTTGCCGACCGGTATTTGCAGTCCCACATCAAAACCTTGAAATAGTTCTTCCCTCGGCCCCTCCCCCACGACGACTAACCTTCAAGTCTCTTCAGCGATCAACGGTTCACTCGCTGCCTTTTTTATACATATAAAGTATGCATAATGAAAGCGTTCGACATTCAGTACGACGAAGTAAAAAACGCTGCAAACAAAAGGAAGCACAAGGGCATCAGTCTCGCCGACACAGAACCGGTGTTCTACGACAACAATGCCCTGACGCTCCCGGACAGCGACCATGATGAGCAACGGTGGATCGTTATGGGTAAGGATGCTGTGGGCCGGGTACTGGTGGTTGTCTACACCTACCGCGATCCGAACTTCGTTCGAATCATTTCTGCTCGCATCGCCACCCACAATGAGCGCCGCCAATACCTGGAGGCTTGAACCATGAAAGAAGAATACGACTTCAGCAGCGCCAAACGTGGGCCGGTTGCCGCCAGTAAAGGCAAGACCCGCATCACCATCATGCTCGATGACGCCGTGATAGAGGCAGCACGCGAGCTCGCAGAGAGTGCGGGATATGGCTATCAGACCGTGATCAACAATACCTTGCGCCAAGCCTTGCTGAACGCAAAAGGTCAGGGTCCGACGCCTGCCTCCGCCATTGACGCAGGCATCAAACACCTGAAGAAGGGAATTACCGCTGCTGAACTGAAATCACTGGAGCAGACGTTGAGTGTGGCAGCCAGTGAAATCAACCGGATGCTCGAAGCCGAGCACAGCCCGAAGGCAAAACCCAAAGCGACTCGAACACTGAACCATGCCTGACGCAGCGCTCAGTCAGGTCTTTCGCTTGAGCTGACCAGTTGCGCCAGCACCTGCCTCAACTCTGGATGCTGCGGCAGGCGAATGTCGAACTCGCGCTCCAGCACCGCAATCACTTCATCAGCATTCGTGAGCTGCCGGCGCTCGCTCTCCTGGCCCATCCGGTGAATCGCATAACTACCGTTGTTGAGCGTGCGGCGCATCCCTGGCCCGGTGCGCGCCACCTTCAATTGCCCTCGAAACGGAGAGTCGGGGTGGGTCGAGACATACCAATTGCCGATCTGATAGTCGATGTCTGACTGAACCTGCAGATCGAACACGTACATCGGCCGCCACTCCCCCGCGACCTTCGCACGCAAAGCGTAGCTGCTGTCCTTGCGAACGATGCGGTACGGCTCATGGCCGGTCGGCTGCTCCTCTTCAGTATCAAGGCGCAGCGGCGCCGTGGGCACCATGCCGCCAAAGCCGACATCCGTGATGTAACGAACCCCGTCCAGGGTGACCAGGCTCAAGCGGTGAGTACGCGCGGTCAACGCGTCCTCGGGGCCACCCATCACCACCCGCCCGCTGATCCCTCGGGCTTCGAACCCCAGTTGCTGAAGCAGGGCGAGGAACATGTTGTTCAGCTCGTAACAGTAACCGCCTCGCCCCTCGTGCAGGACTTTGCGCTCGACCGAAGGCAGGTCGATGGGCACCGGAACCCACAACATCGTCGACAGGGTTTCAAAAGGGAACGTTGCGGTATGACGCGACTGCAACTCGCGAAGGGTGTCGAGCGTGGGCGACGGCGGCGTGTCATAACCGAGGCGTTTCAGGTAGAGGTCAACGTTCGATAGTTCAGCCTGAATCATCAATGACTCCTTGCTCAGGACGCGTGCGCCATCACCAAACGGGTGGCAGACGCCAGAACATCACGACGTGCTTCGGCGTCTTTTTGATGTTGGGTGAAGTAAACCGCGAGCACCACGGGTGCGCCTGTCTGTGGCCAAAGCACCGCCACATCGTTTGTGGTGCCGTAGTCGCCGCTACCGGTTTTATCGCCGACGATCCAACCCGTCGGTGTGCCGGCCCGAATGCTCGCATCGCCAGTGGTGTTGCCCTTGAGCCAGGTCACCAACTGCTCGCGCTGTGGCGTTGCCAACGCATCACCCAGCACCACTTTCTGCACACTGGCGGCCATCGCAGCCGGTGTCGTGGTATCACGCTGATCATCAGGAATCGCCGTATTCAGCTCCGGCTCCCGGCGATCAAGCCGGAACGCCGGATCACCCAGGCCTTTGGCGAACTGGTTAACCGCTGCCACTCCACCCATCTCCTTGATCAACAAGTTGGCGGCAGTGTTATCGCTGTATTGCAAGGTGGCGCCGCACAGCTGCGCAACGCTCATGCCCTGTTTCAGATTCTGTTTGGCGATGGGGGCGTAAGACAGCAGGTCGGCTTCAGCATAGGCAATATGCTTTTCCAGCAACCCCGGCTCAGCCATGCTTTTGTGCAACACCGCTGCGGCCAACATCAACTTGAAAGTACTGCAGAACGGAAAACGCTCACCGCCCCGATACTGAATCTCGTGACCATTGGCAGTGTTGATCAAGGCAACGCCCAATCGACCTTTCGCACTGTTCTCCAACTCGGCAAGTTTCTTGTACAACTCGGCCAGCGGTTTATCCGCAGCCGAAGCGTTAGCCCAGGCCGGAACGACCAGTGTGATCAATGGCAGTGTCAGACCTGCCTTCAACAATGAACGTCGCGAAGGTGAATACTTCATGTGGTGCCTCATAAAAAACAAACATTACAGGCGGGTCCACTGTGCAACCGCGCCCCGCCCTTTCATCAGACTTCTGGATGCACGACCACTTCAGGATTTCCTTCCATCGACATCACCACCGTGCGGTTTCGACCCAAGTTTTTCGCCTGATACAACGCCGCGTCTGCCCGCTCGATAAACATTTCGATGCTATCCCCGTCTTTGGGCACAAACGCATAACAGCCCAGGCTCACCGTCAGATGCCCCGAAGGCGCGCCTGAATGGATGATGTGCTTGTCCTTGAGACTGTGGCGGATCTGCTCGGCAATCGTAAAGGCGCCGTGAATGTCCGTGTCGGGCAACAGCACCGCAAACTCTTCACCGCCATAACGCACCGCCAGGTCGGATTTGCGCAGACAACAACTGTTTACCGCGCGCGCCACTTCCGCCAGGCACTGATCCCCCGCCACATGACCGTAGGCATCGTTGTAACGTTTGAAAAAATCGATATCGAGCATGATCAGGCTCAACGAACTCTGTTGGCGGGCACCCCGTGCAAATTCGATGTCCAGCGCCCGCTCGAACAGCCGACGATTCGCCAACCCGGTCAGGCTATCGTGAGTCGCGATCACTTCCAGCTGCTCTTGCGCAGTCCGCAAATCCGCCTCGATAAGCTCACCATTGCGAACCTGCAGCACAAATACCCAACCGAACAAACCCACTCCGAGCACCACCAGGGCGACGACGACGCTGGATTGATAGGCGTTGGCGTACCAGCCCCGAAGAATCGTCTCCTTCGGGGTCGCCGCGGCAACCACCAGCGGGTAGGCGTCCAGCTGACGATAGCCATACAGCCGGATCACGTTATCCACCACCGAACGGATCATCCCATTGCCGAAACTGGCATGGGGCAGGTACTTCTGGAAAATATCCCCATGTGCCAGCGACTCGCCTATTCGCGCTTCCTCGAACGGTCGCCTGGCCAGCAGCGTACCGTCCGACAACGCCAGAAACATCACGCCATTGTCATCGAGGCTGAAGCTCTTGAAGAACTGATCGAAGTACGACAGCTTGATCCCGGCCAGCAGCACGCCCTGGAACTCGCCATGCGGGTCGTTTATCCGCCGGGAAATCGGAATGATCCACTCGCCATTCTGCCGGCTACGAATCGCCGGCCCAATGTGCGCGAGCAAGGTAGGATTCTGCTGATGGAACTTGAAGTAGTCGCGATCGGCCACACCTCCGCGACGCGGCAAGTCATCAAACGATGTCACCACCCACTGGCCGTTTTTATCGAACAGAAACAGCCCGTGTAACTGCTCGAGCGCCTGCACCCGACGTGCGAAGATCTGTTGCAGCCGCGGGTTTTGCATTACGCCAAAACCCTCTGCCTGTATCCAGTCGACCAGGCTGGTCATCACCAGGTCCGCGCTCAGAAACGTGTCCTGCGCCTGCTGCGCCATCGCCCGCGTCAGGTTCGACGACGCCACCTCAGCCAACGACAAATCGTAGCGCCGGGACTGTTCCAGTTGCAGGTAAAGCAAACCACACAAACACAGGCAGACCGCTGCAACAAACATCATCGCAGCCTTGCGCAGCGGCAAGCGTTTAAGAGGGCCGCCGGGGGTGTAATGAGGGTCGTGAATGGGGGTAGGCAAAAGCGTCATCCTTGAAGGGTAAGGCATGAGCAAAAGCCCAGATCCCTTAATGGCGGGGGAGCTTAGCCTACAGGGGTGATGAGGAGCAATTGTGGTGCGAGTCATAACCCCGCTTCTTGTTTTCTCCTGTAATGTTCAACGCATTTGTTGATGCTCGTTTGAAACGCCAATGCTTCCCACCAAAACCGCCCTGTGAGTGTCCACGCTCGATGAAATATAAAGACAGCACGGCATCGCTGGACACCGCCAGAAAAATTCTCAAGGTGAACCACGCCGGGGAATTCGGCGCTATCAACATTTACCGATCGCAGATCTTTGTATCGCGCCTGCTACGCAAAGACTACGTGCCTCTTCTGGAAAGCTTCATGGAAGACGAAAAACGTCACATGAACCGGTTTTGGGAAGAGATACAGCGCCGCAACGGCATCAAGTGCAAGAGCTACTGGCTCTGTGGTGCCGGGGGCTGGTTCATGGGTTTTATCTCGGCACTGCTCGGCAAAAGCGGCGTCATGGCCTGCACCTGGGCCGTGGAATCGGTCGTGGTGAGCCATTTGAAAAACCAGCTCTCCTACCTTGAAAGCCGGAACGACCTGGCGGCCTATGAAACGGTCCAGTCGATTCTGGAAGATGAGGAAAACCACCGCGATACCGGTCGAGTCGAGGGCGGCAGCGCGCTGTTGTATGGGCCGTTCAGATGGATAATCAGTTTGTTTACGGAGGGTGTTATTCGGTTTGGGATGCGGTAAAACAAGGGCTCCCTAAGAAGCCAATCCATGGAGGAAAAGCATGAACACTCTGAACCGCCCCGCAACCATCGACACCGTTGTGTTCGACCTCGGTAACGTGCTGATTCGCTGGAACCCAAGAAACCTTTACCGGAAGATCTTCGGCGAAGACGTACAGGCCATGGAGACTTTTCTTTCCGAGGTCTGCCCTCCCGAGTGGAACGAGCGCCAGGACGCAGGCCGGTCGTGGCAGGAAGGGGTCGAGGAAGCCATCGCGCGGCATCCGTCGCAAGAGGCGCTGATTCGTGCGTACCACGAGCGCTGGGAAGAGACACTCGGCGGCGTACTGGAAGAGAGCGTGCAGATCCTCGATGAACTGCACGCCAAAGGCGTCCGCCTGCTGGCCCTGACCAACTGGTCCGCCGAAACCTTCCCGATTGCCCTTCAGCGTTTTCCCTTTCTGCAGACATTCGAGGGCATTCTGGTGTCTGGCGAAGAAGGCCTCATCAAGCCCGACCCGGCGATCTTCCAGCTACTGAAATCTCGCTACCGGTTCGAAGGTCACCATGCGGTGTTTATCGATGATCACGCGCCGAACATCGCAGGTGCACGTCAGGAAGGCTTCAATGCGCTGCAGTTCACCAGTGCCGCGCAACTGCGCAAAGACCTGGCAGCGCTGGGGTTGCCGGTGCAGGCACTGAGCGAGCCGGCATAACGAACCGACAGGCAACACATTTACAAGGCAACGAACACACAAAAATGGGCGACCGAAGTCGCCCATTTTTTATGCCAATAAATCGACAACGATCCCCTTCAACGCATTGGCGGAACCCGAATATCACCCGCTCGACACTGACTTTTCACGCCCTTGCCACAAGACCCGAACGACAAGTCTTTACCCAGGCACACGCGCACTTCCGACAACTCGGGTCCGTTGCAGACAATCGCGATGCCATTCTCTGGAATCCCGGGATTGCTCTGACGGAACATCTGCGCAATTTCCTGCGCCGGGAAGTAGATCTCGGTGCTCAAGGGTTTCAGCTTGTCCGGGATCTTCACCGTGCCAACCGCCTTATCCGCCATATCCAGATAACCCGAGGCGCCAAGGCCGCTGCAGGTGCCGTGCTTGGACCATTCATGCTGAAGCAATTTTGGCGTCACAAACAGCGTCAGCCCTTGCTTCTGCTCCGCTGGCGACAACGGCACCATCGGCGGACACGACTCCGGCCAACCGCCCTTGGCGTATTGCGGCCATAGACCATGGAGCACAAAGCCGTAGCCTTTGCCCGAGCATTGCGGGTTGTTCTGATGAGTCAGGCAAAACGTCGGCGACCAGGACAGCGTCAGCAGGTAGTAATCAAACACCCCCGCCACCGACTCGGTCTGCTGCTTATCGCGATGGGACCGAGCGTCGCTCATGCCGACGCTGCCAATCGTCAGCGCAAAGAGCGCAACCAGTGCATACAGTTTTTTCATTAACCCTCTCCCCGGAGGCGAATCGGTTGGTTGCCTCATTGTCGAGCTGACGTTTAATGCCAGCACGATTCTGCTCACACGGACATTTCAACCACCTGTTGCTCACAACAGGTTGTACATGCCGCGCCTAAAGAAAAGCACAATGCGGTGAATTCGGTAGGATACTTAACGCAACGAAGAGTAACGCAACTGCCATGGCGGCATGGGAAATACGGCACATAAAGGACCGGCCACTCCTGACTTACAGACATGAGTGACCGGCCCTTTTTCCTTATGGCGTATACGCCATTAAGTGTTCAGGTGTATGAAATCACCGGGACAATATTAACTCTCATTGCCCAATGCCTGTTGCCTGGCATTTTTTTCATTCATACGTTCTGGCGTTGCATTGAGTTCCAGATCGAACTGCCGCTGTACCGCATCTTGATCGTAGAAACATCCAACCCAGTAGTTATCCGGCTCGCCAGTAGACATCGCCTGGAGCGTTCGGTCGTCCATGACCTTACGGAAATCGTTGGCCTCACCGCCGCTGCCGGTATTCGCCAGTTGCAACTGCTGAGCCGTTGTCCGGATATCCACACCGGGTTGAGTGGACGGCACCCGCAGGTAAAAACTGCGATGGTCGCTCATCACCGCCACCGACGAACTCACGTTACCAAAGGACAGCGCAGGTTCGATGGTCCAGGCCAGACCGCCCCACGGTTCGAACTCCGACGCTGCGGTCAGCGTCAGCTCTTTGCGTTCAACCAGACCGTTGAAGACCATAACGTCTTGCAAAGAAGCCGTGCAGTGCGTCAAACGCTCGATCAAATCCCGCTGATCCAGCGGCTGAGCGTTTACGGCCAGGCTCGCGAAGGCGGTGAACGCCAACACTGCCCAAGAGGATTGAACACGCACTTACGGCTTGAACACGCAGTCAGTCAGGGCCATGTATTCCGAACCCATCGTCATCGCCAGTACGCACACCGCTTTAAAGTCGGTACCGACCGCCATCGCGTCCATCTTGTTCGACTCGTCCGCGTCAAAACCCGTCAGTCTTGCCAGTACTTCATCAGAATCGGCAAGACCGGCCTCCATCACGGCTTCGCCGGAGAAGTTCTTTGAAACGCCGAGAACGCTGCCGGAAATCAGAATCTCTTTCTTGAACTGCGGCATGTTCATGGAGGACTGATTGTGCTCAAGGTAGCTGTCATACAACTCCCCCAAGTCAACCTTCTCAGGAGCCGAGGCACAGGCGAGGCTCGCCACCAATACCAACCCGAGGGACGCGATGGATTTCACACTTTGCTTGATCATATTTAAAATTTCACACGTATGTTAACCGATGAGATCGGTAGGCCAGATATCATTCCTTGAGCTGAATACGAGTTACGCTATCCAGTGACTCACTAACACCAACAACTCTGATTGCTACTCTATCGATAGATACAAATAGAACAGACACCTGCAAAGTACGCAGTAACTTTCAATCGAGTGTTAGTTCGACTCTCGAAAAATCGAGCGCGGAGTTTACAGGACAACAGCAGTGCCCTTCAACCAAGCTTCCGACAGGAAAACAGGACAATAGCCACAGCTTCCCGCCGTAAAAACACAGTCCAATCGCGCTTTTTTCTCTGAGCTTTTTTCGGTCTGGTCATCGCATGCCCAGGTGAAGTACCTTGGTGTGGCATCGCTAAAATTCACACCACGATAGGGAATCGGAATGAGTAAGGCAGATGAGCTCGCTGTAAAACTGAAACAGAAACAACAAACCCGTGCGGACGCGGAAGCCTGCGCAGATACGGCGATTGAGCATTGGCCGATACAGGTCTATGCGATGTACCACCAGCTTGAAGCATGGCTGGAGCCACTGACCGAAGCTGGCTTGAACATTCGCCGCATCCCCACACACGTTATCGAAAACCTCCCCTCCGGCGAGAGCTTCAACTACGCCATCGACAAACTGCTGATCGAGGGCAACCACCACAGCATCACCCTCGACCCCATCGCGCGCTTCGTCATTGGCGGCATGGGTCGTGTCGATATCCTCTCCAAAGGCCAAGAGCGGTATTTGCGCCGGACCGAGACCGAACACGGTGAAGCCTATTGGCAGATACAGACAATCCCACGCAGCGGACAACCGCAACCAGACCCGGTCAAGCTCGATGAGGACAACTTTCTCTCGGTGATACAGGAAGGTTTGGAGCTCTAAATCTAAAGCAGAGCGCCACGCAGGGAAGCATTGCGGTGTGTCACCCTTCCCTGCCGATCCCGAAAAAATGGGCGACCCGATGCGGTCGCCCATTTTCGTTTCGGTCAAGAAATCTACTCCCTGATGTCACTCACCGCGCTTTACCTGATATCCGACAATCCGTATATTCGCCAAACCATATATCTACCCCCGACCCGGCGCCCTACGGAGTAACCGATGAAAGTCCTGTTCATGTGCACGGCCAACAGCTGCCGCAGCATCCTGTCCGAAGCCATGTTCAACCACCTCGCCCCAGCAGGTTTCGAAGCCGTGAGCGCCGGCAGCTTTCCGAAAGGCCAGGTCCTGCCACGCAGCCTGACCACCTTGCAGACCGCCGGCATTGCCACTGACGGGCTGAGCAGCAAGGGCAACGACGCCTTTGCAGACAGCCCGCCAGACATCGTCATCACCGTGTGCGACAAGGCCGCCGGTGAAACCTGCCCGGTGTATTTCGGCCCCGCACTCAAGGCGCATTGGGGGCTTGAAGACCCGTCCGACGTCAGCGGTAGCGAAGAACAAATCACCGCCGCCTTCAACGCCACACTGGCGACCATCGAAACCCGTTGCCGCGCTTTCCTCCAGTTGCCCTTCGAACGCCTCGACGCCGCCGCCCTCCAGCGCGAACTCGAGCGCATCGCCACCCTTTAGTCTGGAGCGCCGCATGAGCGATCAACTGCCAAACCTCGACTCGCTGCTGTCCGACACCCTGCACCACGCCGCGGTCGACAACCCCAAGCCACGCATATTGCTGCTCTATGGTTCGACCCGCCCGCGCTCGTTCAGCCGCCTGTTGGTGGAAGAAGCGGCCCGGTTGCTGGAACACTTCGGCGCCGAAACGCGGATCTTCAACCCGTCCGGCCTGCCGCTGCCGGACGACGCGCCCAGCGACCACCCGAAAGTCCAGGAGCTGCTGACACTGATGCAGTGGTCCGAAGGCCAGGTGTGGTGCTCGCCGGAACGCCACGGCTCGATGTCCGCCGTGTTCAAGGCGCAAATAGACTGGGTGCCGCTGGCGATGGGCGCCGTACGCCCGACCCAAGGCAAAACCCTGGCCGTGATGCAGGTCTCGGGCGGCTCGCAATCGTTCAACACCGTCAACCAACTGCGCGTATTGGGGCGCTGGATGCGCATGTTCACCATCCCCAACCAGTCCTCCGTGCCGAAGGCCTTCTTGGAGTTCGACGACCAGAACCGCATGAAACCCTCCGCGCTCTACGACCGCGTGGTCGACGTGATGGAAGAACTGCTGAAATTCACCCTCCTGCTACGCGACCGCCCCGACCTCGTCGACCGCTATTCGGAGCGCAAGGAAAGCGCGGAGGAACTGAGCAAGCGGGTTAATCAGCGTTCGATATAAAGCCTCGAAATAAATAAGGAGCGACCGCAATGGCCGCTCCTGCATACCTTCTACAACTTCTGTAACACTTTAATTATTCGCGCTCCCTTCGATCACATTCTTTTACATCTGAGGTACACATTATTAACAATTGCATTCCTCTCGTTGATTAGCATGGACACACCTTATGCGAATTCAGGGACGTCGCTATTCCAACGGATGCCTTATGAAGGAAAGCAAATGCCTACTGAACAAATCATCATCCTTGTTGCCGTTACAATCATTGGCCTTGTATGGGCTGCCAGAAGAGATTTAAAAAACCGGAAGAAAGAACAGGCCACGAAAGAGGCTAATGAGAGCGTAGATTGACTACTGGTTACTTTCAAAAATAAGTGGGCAGATAAAGTTGGTTATTATAAAAAATCAACCTGCCCCCACTGACTGCACCGATAGCTATCTACACAAAGCTGAAACACGGAAAACGACTACGTCCGTAGCAGCTGCCGAGCCCGCGAGGCTGCGTTCGAGGACAAAGTCCTCGCAAATCCTGAGTACGCGGTTGGCGTGAAGGAACGCGTTTCCTGATTCACCACCGCCTCATCCGAACACAACCCAGGCCTGACGCAGCCTCGCAGGCTCGACAGCTGCTACAGGACGGGACAACCCAACCAAAAAGGGGCAACCTCACGGCTACCCCATTGCTTTACCTCCGCAACCGCCGCCCAACCACATCCATCAAATCACACCCATCGCGCAGCGGAATCACCAACACCCGCGCAAAGTCCCGCAACAGCAACGCATCACGGCCAAGCCCTTCGCCCAAGGAAAGCGTTTCCAGCAATTGCGTCACGCTGCGAATGCGGTACGCCGCCGTGTCGTGCAACACATCGACCGGCGCTTCGGTGTCGATCAACAGCGATGCAATTGTGCAATCAATGCCGGTGATCGGCATGTATCGAGCCATAGCAGAACCTCCAGTGAATGAACCAGCGTGAGCATTCAGTGACGAGCAGCGGAGGAAACCCCGGATGCCGCATCCGGCGTGTCGAAGTGCTCCAGTGCGCGGTTCACCAACAACTCGCTGAGTACAACCAGTTGCTGCATCGCCAAGGCCACATGGCGGCGTGAACCTTCGAGTTCGAAGGCCAGGTCGGTGGTCATGGCGTTAAGGGATGCGAGGGTTTCGGAGGTGTGGATTAACAGGGTTTCGGTGTCGATGTTGGGGGCGATGGTGAAGATGTGGGTGGTGGGGTCGGAAACCGCTGCGGTCTCGGGGGGATTGGGGGTGATCTTTTTCATGAGTGGAACTCCTTTAGCAATTCAGTGAACCGCCAATCTCACTTCCACATGAGGGTGGCAGCCGTACGCAGGTGTGGAAGACCGGGGCTAAAGGATCCCGGCGCACTCGGGAGTGCCCCGCGCACAGCCGCCATAACACGACAATGTTGGCATAAAAAACGCCGACATGTGTTTATGGGCGCTTGGGCGCCTTTAGCTATAGAACGGACTTCCACATCCGGTCGCTGATTTTGCAGCGACGCGAGGAGGTTATCTGGTGAGGTGACTGGGGGTAAAGCGGCGGGAACCGATGCGGGTTGCGGGAAATGTCCGATGAAGGTGTGGTGTGTTGGAAGCTGGATTCAATCGTAAAAAACTCCTCTACTTGCTCCCCATAGCCCCGATGATGGATTGGGTCTAGTACTCCTCCAACGCCCCAGCCAGACTGGCTAACCCGCCGAAACCTCTTCGCTTTGTAGCAATTTCTAAGCAAGCTGCCATTACTGCCTGACAAGGGCACTGCCGGTACTATGCTTGTACTTTTCTCGAAAGGAGTCGACGTCATGCCAAACAATTATTCGCTGCCGGACGTGCTGGAAAGACTTTACGAAAACCAGCGGCTCTGCAGGCGGCCATTATGGAGTTGACCCTCTTGGTTGAGGAGCAAGGGGCGCAGGAAGTGGGCGGAAATGTCCGTGGAGCACTGTGGACCATGGGTGAAAACGCCAGCCATATCAAACAAGGCTTGGCTCGATTGAAGAAATTGGACATCGGTTGACCGATTGCACACAAAAGGCCAATCGACAGTCATGTCGAGGTGAATTCGGGGGACCATCCCGGTTCACCTCACAGGTAGCTATCGGGCCAGAATCAGCCACTCGACTCAATCGGCGAAAATGCGCTGGATTTGCGTTTCGCAACGCCACTCAATTAGCGAAGAAGGCGGTTGTGAACTATCGTTTTTTGGCGATGCCTTGATGTGGTTTTCAGACACGTGGCTTCAGAGTTGTATGTTTGGCCGATTAATAATTTACAACACAAGTTAGCTTGGCACCTATTTCACCTAGATGAACTGATCAAAGTTGGGAGTTATGAGATGAAAAGGATAAAACCCATACTGCTGTCCGGTGTTTTTCTTATAAGCGGGTGCCAGCACACTTATGAATCGTTTGTTAGGGAAGAAATGAAGATCCCTAACGTGTTCGTGCCCTCAAGCGATGAGGGTCATCCGTATAGTTTGTTTATGGCTAAGAAGGGCAGTAATTTTGAGCAGGTTTGTTCGGCAGCAATGCTTACTGGCTTGAGCGAAGATCAAATCAAGGCAAAAAGAGCAGTTAACAAGACACCTGACTATGAGCTTGTTAGCGGCTCGGCGGCGACTTTCGATATTGAATTGAAAAGTGATGATTTGGGCGGACTGTATGCAAATTACGCCATGAAATATGGCGTTACGCTTGGACTTACTAGAGGGAGAGTCTATTCTTTACCTGACGTTAGTATTTCCGAAGTGCTACAGAAAATTAATTCAACCACATGTGCGGCAGATGTGGCGGTGTTAAGGGATGGGGAGAAGGATATTAAATTATATATCCCGACGCATATGTATTCTTACGATGTGAGCTATCGCATTTATAGCGGTGGTGCCGGGGGCGCGGCGATTGACCTCCCTCCCGCAGTGAAAAAAATTATTTTAGCGAAGTTGGGGGTTAAATATAATGACGGATACGATGCGACTACGTATGGTGCTGGGTTATATGTCGGATTTCGAGGCAAGGCGGTAACTGAAAATAATATGAAGGAGGCGCTCGTTGCTGCTGCTTCAGCAGCCAAAGTTGCTTCAGCAGCCAAGACTGCTGATACTGTTGCAGCAACTACGGCGCTCACTGCTGCAAATACTGCAAGAGAGGCTGCGGATATAGCCGCAAGTGTTGCACCTCGTGATCTGGCGGTACGCAGCAAAGCAGCTGTTGCTGCCTCCAACAATGCAACAGCTACTGCAGTTGTTGCTGAATCGACTGCTGAGACAGCAGCAGCTGCTGCTGCGTCCAATGCTATTGCCAGTGCAGCTGTTGCTGCCGCTGACATTGCCGTTGCCAATGTTGCTGAATCCATTGTCATGGATGCGCCGAAGGGAAGCCTATCAAGCGGTGTTGTTTTAGATGTAACCTCAATTGTTGAAGCCACAGATACTCAATGATCAAGGTAAATATTAGCGATTTGTTGCTTGCCAGGCTCTCCTCACGGAGAGCCGGTTGGTTCTAAACTCGCTACCTGTCTCATCAAGAAACCCCGCACCGGCGGTTTTTCTATTGGCTATGTCTGAGTTAGCTGTTGCGTGGCCGTATACCAAGCGACTCCCCCAGGCAAGTCAATGGGTTGAACTCCGCTTTGTAGCGTTCAAGCAGACGTCGCCATCACAGATAATTCGTCAGGTACTTCGTGGGCACACCATGAAAAGGAATCATCCAGTTCTTGAGTCTACTATCGTAGGCATTTACGTTCTAGATGTGGAAAGTCCCATAAAGAAAAGGGACAGAATTATCAATGTGGTAGGCCGGCTGTTTCTGGCCGGCCTATTTATTTCTTTCCCGCAGGCAGCAAAGTCGAATGCGGTCATTGACATGACTCTCGAGTAAACGAGTAAAGCGCAGATAGGGATTCGAACCCCTGCTTACATCCCTGAGGACCGCTTCAGGCCAGAGAATACGGTGCCCTTTGCCCTTGGCGTCTTGCGGCCCAGGCTGTGTGAAAACGCATGTACCGTTTTGAAGTCTGCGTTGCTACGTAAAATCTGCCAGCGTTTGGTTGGTCAGCAGATCTAAAATTTACGTAGGAACGCGATTTTCGTTGCGGTTCTGACTGTCAAACTCGCTCTGAAACGTTTTCACACAGCCTGGGCCCATAGCGGCCCTGAATTTGCCCTAATTTTGCCCTAAACTTCCGCTAGCCTTCTGCTCAGCAAGCCACTGCTCGTACTGGTCATCCAACTCCATCTGATGGTCGAGATCTCTGTCGCTTTCCCCTGCCAGTATTTCCAACCCATCCTCCCTCCGCAAGCCGCCATTCGTCCTCACGCCGCACTAAGCGAATCAGGGCATCAAGATAGAACGCACGGCCGTAATACATCCGGTCCTGATCCTGATCCTGATCCTGATCCTGATCCCCCTCATAGGCAAAAGAAACGTGCAGGGTAAGCACTCCGTTTACCAGATCATAGAACCTCAGTGAGAAAGCATCGAAAAACTTCGGACAAGACCTTGCCCTGCGTTCGTAGCCCCGGCGCCCCGGTCTATGCCAGTCCTTAGACTAACGGATAGGCCTCCTAACACAGCACTTAGGTAATGTGGGTGGATTGAGTAAAACCTAAATGGAGGGCTACAGCCCATCTCCACAACGACATGAAATGTTGAGCTTAGCCATGCCCTCATCACTTAATTAATAGCATTCCTACGTCTTTAGAAACGGAATGGCAATCCTGCACGTTCAAGTGCCCCATTCGCAGCCCCTTTCGCTGTTTCGACTGGATTTGTATAAACCTTTCGCAAATCGTTATCCTCTCCGATCCCAATTGTATTAAAAATACCATCCCGCACTTGATTGAACACGCTATTAGGGCCACCCAATGGTTTCCCACTGAGTATTTCTGCCACATCAATATGCGTCATGTATTCGGGCAGGATCACTGATAGGCCTTTTGTATAGCTCGCTATAACCAAGTCAAGAACACTCTGAAGAAAATCCATTTGCCCCTGGCAATCGCTATCAACCTTTTCGTTAACTTCATTTATTTGATTGTTTTTCTGCACTCCCAAATCCGAAAGCATAGAGACCAAATCAATCAGCTTTTTATTTTTTAAATCATAAAACTTTCTCGGATCCGCCCCCAACTCCGTCATATTAGCTATTATAGTTGCAACCTCATCAATCAATGGATTTAATGCAGCATCTATTTTATCGATACCAGCTTTACGGGCATCATCGCAGATCGTCATACTTATCTCCTTAGAATTTAACCAAAAATCTAAAACAAGGCTTTCACCTCTATCTATACTCCAACAACCTGCCAACACACTTCTTCAATCTAGACCAATCTACCATAAAGGCAGACAGCAAACTCCACACTAACAAACCTACAACCTCATCAATCACTGTAGCCCTCAACTAACAACAACTTAGACCATCTAGAAATTAATTTACTATCAAATTGACATAAGCAGCTTTAGACACAGACATGTACACAACAAATATCCAACTCTAAATTTTTAAGAAACGCATTAGTACTGTAGGACATCTCGGAGCCACATAACAATTTCTCTCCAGCCACATAAGTCAACGTATAACCAGACTAAAGGCAATGGACTGCGGCTAGGGGCCAAGAATTACAACAAAAAGCTGCCAAATCACTCTCAGTTCGGATTACAGAGGGTGTCTCACTAGATGAGATCAACTTCCCAAGCTGATAACGAGGGTTCGATTCCCTTCACCCGCTCCACTATTTTCAAAGCCTCCAGCCTTCTCCGCTTCAACTAGGTGTCTGTTAAGGTGTCTGTTCCTGATTTTCTCAGACTCAGAACGAATAGAAACAGACGCCAGCAGTTCGACGAGACTCCACCCCTACCAAACGTGACTATCGGCCATTTTCAGCAAAACAGCCCTCCAACGCTGAAGGCTTTCAGTTCATGATCACCAGCTCGCCGCTCACCTCGGCCTTTCCTCGCCGATGGTCGGTGTTGCAGTAGCGAATGCCAATCCGCGACACAGCCAAGATCCGCCCTCCTATGCTGCCCTATCAAAATCGCTCACGACCTCCTAATGCAATTTGTTACAACCTGATCCTTGCGAGATGGTGATTGGATCCTATCCTCATTTCTCAATCCCAAGCTGGAGCAGCGCGATGTCTCAAGGCATTTTTTACGTCAAGTTCAAGGCCAACACAGGCGACTACGGTGATGGAATCGTGGTTGTGAAGGATGGCTCAGCGAATGGTGGCGATGCTCACTATCTGTACCGGGGCAAAGTACCTACACATTCAGGCGAATTTCAATCGCAGTTCACGATCTCGAAATGGAAGTCAGGCAACACCAATGTCGTTGGCATTGACAACTACGTTCTGGAGGCCAAAGGCGCAGTGGACTACAAAAGAGGGAAGCTACACTTGGATGGCGTGGTGGTCGGACAACCTCAATTAAAAATGACCATCGTCGGCGAAAAGATTGCCGACACTGAGTAACACGTCGACTATGTTGAAGTGCTAACGCAAAAAAGCCCTACAGCCCCGAATAACATGAGCTGTAGGGCTTTCTTGACAAGTCACGGATAGCTCAACTGGCATTAAGCTGCATAGATTAGCGTATGGTTTGCCCCATTTTTGCCACCACCCTCGCCAGCCCCCCAACCTCCCTTGTTTGACGGTCCAGCCAGGCGCCCATAACGATTAGCTATATAAACTTTAAGCGTTCCTACATCTCCCATGATAAGCTCTACCGAACTACACCAATTTTTCTTACGCTATGCGATACAAAATCTGATAGTGAGGCGGCCAGTGCGTGACTTAACCTCTAAGAGCTGCAAAGCTTTGAGTGTATACAGTTAAAAAATAATACTAGGTGGCAACATGGGCGAAGCTAAGCATCGGAAACAAACGGATCCACATTATGGCAAACCAAGAATCGACACTCTTCGCGGTTTGATTATTAATGCACCAATTAAAATCGATGGATCCACTATTAAACTAGAATCCAGCCAATTAAACGCACAAGAACTCAGAGCATCGCTACTTTATTGGGACCGGCTATCCATGCCGACCAGCAACATCATCCATATAGCTCCAGATCAGGACATGCAATTCCTGATAGATTCCGGGGTACTATACACACCCAAATTTAATTTATTCGGAGAATTCGGCCAGGCATTAGCAAAGCTCCCTAGCCTTACTCTAATTGAATACGAAAAAAGTCATTCCGGGATGTGGAGTTTGGGAGGAGGTGAAAACTCTATTCTAGTAGAGAGCGGATTTTCGATTTCAAAAGGCGGAACCTCTCTCCAACTTTATAACGCCATGCCTGCACCTGCCCCCGACGTCCCTCTAGCAGAAATCCTCAGCTTCAGACAAAAACGACGCGATGAGCTTTTGGCTTTTAGATGGCATATAGAATCATTAACCAGAGAGATTGAAGCCTCAACCGATATCAAGGAAGAACTTGATCGAAAATTGTCGGAACTTGATAAGTCATGCGCTGACTTAGCTAGTGTTTGCAGGGAATGGAAATTCCCTATGTATCTCACCAATCTTAAGGCCTCTCTCAACTTTGGACTAACGAAAGCAACCGGGGCAGCGGTAACGGCTTGGGTAGCAACAGGTCAACTAGCATTACCAGAGACTGCTAGAGTAATCTCATCAGGAGGAGCTGCTCTCGCTAGCCTTCTTGAATTAAAAGCAGACATTAATTTTCAAAAAATCAAAAGACCCAGCTCACCTTTCAAGTACGTCTACGAAGCTCAGAAAAATTTACTCTGACTACGCCGACTAGAAAACGACTTAAAAAACACAGAGCATCGTAGACAACAAGCACGGATTAAATATGGACTCCCTTCAACCCTTCCTAACCGTAATAGAATCACTTGACTTCTCCCCTTTAAAATATCTTATAGACTTAAATGACCTTCGCAACCTTGCCGCAATTCTTGGTGTCGCAATCGGTTTAATGGCGGCATCCAAAAAGTGGGGTAACAAAGCGGTATATTTTGCCACTATAGGCGCCTCTTCAAACAGCCCTCTTAGAATCACATCCCTATCGATAGCAAATCTAAAGGACAAACCATTAATAATATATGAGATCCACGTTATATTTAAGAAGCCAAAACGGTTTTTTTGCCTACAAAAATTCAACCCCCCATTAGTTATTAAAGGGCTGGAAGCAACATCATTTGCTCCGGAAAAATACTCCGAACTTGAGATCAAACCAAATCCATTCCTTGGCTCAACGGACCCTATTGATTTGATTCTTATCACAGAAAGCACAGCTATAAAATGTAAAACTGCAAAACCCCCTGAATCCATTGTTTTTCGACACATGAAAAAATACAAGCAACTCACAAAAAGCAAAAAAATCTTCAACAGTAAAATCTACACCAAAGAAGCCACACTAGCCCTTATATATATGTACGAAGGAGAGCAGCGAACGAGCTTTCTTCTGAAGAATGGCCACATATGCGATGAATGGCCATTTCGGACAAACATGCTATCCAAAGATCTAATGCAAAGCCGGGAATTGATCATCGAAGGAATCTCCGAAATCGCTAAACAAAATGACATCCAAATAAACATCATTGAGCTACCTTAGATTAATATTATCCCTGTCGACAGCAGATCCCCCACAATTGATCAAGCTTAGCAGTGTAACTTTTGCTCATCACTTCTCGACGCATGCCCCAGTCCGGAGTAGTAGAAAATATCAGATAGGCGAACAGGCTATGTATGGACGACTCTCGCAGTACAGCGGCATTCATGACTTCGTTGCCGCCTTGAGCATGCCCAATGCACTCCAATCACATCGGGGATCTGCCCCTGGAACGCTACAACGCCGCCCCAACCACACAGCTTGCTCTCTTTCACCAGGAGGAAGGATTTCTGCACGCGGACATGGCGCGCTGGGGATGGCGCCCGCATTGGGCGAAAGATCGTGCGGCCCCCATCAATGCTCGAGTAGAAAAAATCGCGCACACCCCCCTTCTTTCGTGCCATCTGGCCGCATCGAGCTGTCGTCGCGATCAACAACTGATTTGAATGGGTGGATGAAGGCGGACCTAAAAAGCAGCCTTATTTGATACGTCGGCGGGACCGTGCGCCCATCCTGTGTGCTGCAATTGGTCAATACCCAATCGCTGGGCGAGAAGCCACCGAGCATGACGGCTTCGTGATCATCACCGTCGACAGTGCCGGCGGGATGGTGGATATCCATGGCCGGCGTCCAGTAGCGCTCTCGTCAGAGCTGGCGCGTGAATGGCTGGATCCGGCAACACCCAAAGAACGCGCAGAAGAGATGGTGCTGCAGCAGGGCGAACCGGCAGACGTATTTGAGTGGTTCAGGGGCGGCGCTCATCGCTCCGGCGAACCCAGTACTGGGATGATCTACTCTCTGCCCGCTGAGGACTTACGACATGATTTACAACTTTCGTGTAATTAACAGCTGAAATGTTCAGCCTCTACCAACTGCTCAGAAGCCAGTAACAGCAAGTGTTTCAACCCCTCACACGAGAAAAAAAGCCGCATACTACTTACATATGTATGTACGTACGTAACTTCCACTTTTTGTGTAAAAAACAGTTGTAGGAAAAATCACGAGAAACATCCAGCTCAACCATATACACCCGTAGCCCTAGGACAAAGAAGGAGATACGGACGCATACACTTTCAGCCCTAGGACAACTTTCTCGATACGCTCGTAGTACCAAGTGCAATTAATTGCGATCAACCATTGACGAACACCGCAATAAACAACTAGTTTAAAAAGCAGATCCACCTATTCCCTTTCCGCTACCACGCTAATAAGCGCGGCATGTTTTTTTGCGAGAATAAAAAATGAATGTGCTGATTCTTCTAATGGCGACTGTCGAGTTTCTTATCAAACTCACCGAGCTGTTGCAGCTGTGGGGCATCGGATGCCCTGGGTTCGCGCCATGGTGATCAGAACAGTCCGGCCAACGCTGCCGGCTCCCAATTCATGATCACCAGCTCGCCACTGACTCCGGCCTTCCCCTGTCTCTGGTTGGTCGTGGTGTAGCGAATGTCCAGTGTCTCGAAGTGGAAGCCCTCGAATACACGGCGGATGTCTGGATGGTCGTTGATGCTGACCATCACCTTGCCTTTGCAGCGGCGCATGAAGTCGGCCATCCGCTCGTAGTTCTCGAACGGAAAGTCCACGCCATAGCCGGCGGTCTGCCAGTAAGGCGGGTCCATGTAGTGAAAAGTATGAGGGCGGTCGTAGCGCTCGGCACATTCTAGCCAAGGCAGGTTTTCGACGTAGGTGCCGGACAGGCGCTGCCAGGCGGCCGAGAGGTTTTCCTCGATCCGCAACAGGTTGATGGCCGGGCCGGTGGTGGCGGTACCGAACGTCTGCCCGGTGACCTTGCCAGCGAAGGCATGGTGCTGCAGGTAGAAGAATCGGGCGGCGCGCTGGATGTCGGTGAGGGTTTCGGGGCGGGTCATCTTCTGCCATTCGAACACCTGCCGCGAACTGAGCGCCCATTTGAACTGGCGCACGAATTCTTCGAGGTGGTTCTGCACTACGCGGTAAAGCGTGACCAGGTCGCCGTTGATGTCGTTGAGGACTTCGACCGGCGATGGCTGGGGCTTCATGAAATAGAGCGCGGCACCGCCGGCAAAGACTTCGACGTAGCATTCGTGTGGAGGAAAAAGCGGAATGAGGCGGTCGGCCAGGCGGCGTTTGCCGCCCATCCAAGGGATGATGGGTGTAGACATTGAAAGCAAGACCTTTACTGTATAGATAGACAGGTGCTAGGCTCGCCGCGCTTTGTGCACGAAGCGAGAGCCTTGGCTGGACTTGCAGGGACAATCTGCAGGGACGGCGGCCGGATTGGATGTTGACGCATCCACCCCGGCCGCTCTTTTTTACTTCGGTGTTGAGACTTCTTTGGCGTAGGCCTGACAGGCCGCCAACGCGATCAATCCTTGGTCGCCGGCATCGGTGATGCCGATAATTCGTTGAGCATGCGCTGGGTCAAGCTGGGCTCTTGTGGCTCCATGAACCACGCCGCCGGTTGTGGTGGCGGCTGACACTGCGGTGCCGCTGGCTGAATCGGTGGCGTCGAGTAGGACTGACAACCGGACATCAGCAGTGGCAAGGCGGTCGCGCAGACGAGCCTGGTCTTTTTGAGCATGGGTCAAAGCCTCGTAATGGGTTTGGTCGCTGGCCGCCAGGCGTTGCTCGAGCGCGAGGCGTTTGTCTTGTTCGGTGCGCTGCTGGGTGGCAGCCGCCCGGGTCAGCTCGTTTAGGGTCTCGCCGTGGAGTCTCGCCTGCTCGGCCATCTGCCGGCCGTAGCGCCCGTCCTGAAGCTGCCAGGCCAGCGCCGCCGCACCGCCAGCCACAATGGCCAGCGCTGCAACGACACCACCCAGCTTCCACGCCACGGCATTCACAGCAGAGCCCTGCGCAGCCCTTCCTCGAACACGGCCTCCGGATATGGGTTCCCGCCGTTTTCGTGAACGATGATCCCAAGCATCACCGCGCGCAGGGTCGCCGGGCTCTTGATATCGATCACGTCGCTCGGCTGCACGCCCAGGCGCTTAGTGATCGCGGCGATATAGGCCTCGGTGTTGTTCTCGTTCCCGGGCGCCCAGCGGGTGACAAACTCGCGAGGGGTGTCGATACCTTGGCCGCCGACACCGGGCATACCGTCTTTGCCGCGATAGTTGATCAGCAGCTTGCCCAGGGCGCGGATGCCATTCTCGGCGGTGTCAAAGCGGGCGAACCGCTTCTCGATAGCCGGATCTGGCTTCAGTTGGCCCTGCCATTGGTTGGCCGGGTTGTAGTCAATGTTTCCGGGGTTGCGGTTGCGCACCCCGCGCGTCTCGTTTGCAGTCATCACTTTTCTCCAGACATAAAAAAGCCGCACTCAGGCGGCGATGGGATGCGTTACAGCTTCTCGACGCTCACAACCTTGAGCGGCTTCGTGTCTTTCTTTTTCTTGCCTTTGGATTTGCCTTGCTTGCCGGCATTGCACTCGACCGTGGTCGACCAGCCGGACTGGGTGAACACCTGCTCGACCGAATCCACCAGGTACTCGCCATCGAGGCCGACCTTGAAGCCCTGGGCGTTGATCGGCCGCTCGGCAAAGATGTCCGTGCGGCCGGGCATCTCCAGACGCACGTCAGCGGTCGAACGGTTGAACGCTGCCAGACGGGCTTTGGCGGCCGCCTTGGCTGCGTTTTCGTTGGGGTAGATATGCCGATCGGTATGCACCGCCGGCAGGCCATCCGGCGAGTCGTCGTTGTCGATGGTGACCACCGCCAGCTTGCCGCTCTTCTTGTCCTGATGCTTGGCCGCAACCGCCTTGTGCGAGTTGCGATCGCCGAGACTGAATTGCCAGCGACTGAGGTCGCTCTTCGTCAGGGTGATTGCACCGAAGGTCTTGCCGCTGGCGGTCTGGCCGCCTTGACGCGGCATCACCAACAGCTTGCCGTCGGCGACCTTGGCCGTGCAGTCGTATTGCTTGGCCAGGCGCGTGATGAAATTAAAATCGGACTCGTTGAGCTGATCCACCCGGGGCACTTTGGTCGACACCGGGCACACCGGCTGCCAGCCATTACGTGCGGCGATGTCGGCCACGATCTTCGACAGCGGCACGTCCTCCCAGCTTCCGCTACGGATGGTCTTGCCACTGCCGCGCATGTCGCTGGCCTTACCCTTGATCACGATGGTGTCCGGCGGTCCTGAAACCTCGACCGTGTCCACGGTGTAACGTCCCTGGCGCGCCAGGGACGTTTCGGCATAGCCCAAGTAGACCTCGATCGAGCTGCCACGCCTTGGCAGTTGCACCTGACCGTCGCGGTCGTCAATGCGTAGCTCAAACTCGTCGGACTCCATGCCCGGCTTGTCCGAGGTACGCAGCAACAACAGCCGATCATTGATCTTGGCGGTGACGTCGGCGCCATCGGCGACGATTCGAAACATCGGGGTCATGAAATTTTGCCCACAAAAAAGCCCGCACAGGGCGGGCCAGAAAACAATGAGCCGTTACGCGTAACGCAGCGGCGCGCCGGCGGCGGATTTGCCGAAGGTCAATCCCAAAGGCTGACACCCTCGTTCGTCGGGCTGGGCAGATCCGGCAGGATGATCAACACCCCGACCCGATAGGGCTGAGGCTCATCGGCCAGCCCTTGGTTTGCATCGAGTACCGCCTCGGTGCTGCCGTTGAGGTGGCCATAGTAGTTATGGCAAATGACATCGAGCATGTCCCCCTCAGACGTCCTGCATGTCATCGCCATAGCGCACAAACTCCAGTGTGAACCCTTGTTTACGGGGAATCCCGCCGTGCATCAGCGCGCTCTGCTCCTCGTTGATATTCTTCAAGCACCAAGCCCCCATTACGTCGCCGTAGCCCGTAGTCAGGGTCAACGGCTGAAGCCTGGCGCCGATCGTGCGCAAGGTGTCGAGCTGCTTGAGGCCACCTTTGAAGCCCGGATAGATCGTGCCCTTGAGCGTCAACTTTTCTTCGCCCATGCCCACGGCCTGCTGCGCCGGCCGGCGCGTCAAACGCTCCTGCGAGGCCCAGCGGAATTCGGTCGAGCGGCTCAGCTCGTCAAAGGCGGCCGTGTCTAGGTTGAAGTAGTACGGCTGAAGTTTCGGGTCACGCGGCTGAATGATCATCAGGTGCGGGAACGGCTTCACCGCCTCCGGGGCGGGCGTAGCATCCACGGCAAAAGAGCTGGTGGGCACGATGTTGGCCAGCGACGGGCTGACCTTGCCGGCGATGTTGTTGATCGCCGTCGCCGCCTTGCCCGCTTGTTCCTTCAGCGTGCCCAACCGTTCCTGTACTTCAGTGGCCGCCCGGGTCGCACGGCCGTACACCGCCGCCACTTGGCCGACCTTGGCCTGGGCCGCGTCTACGCCGCGCATCACCCGCTGAAGCTTGGCGCCGATAGCCGGCCCCACAAACGGGATGTTTTCCAGCTCGGACGCCGCACCAGTCAACTCGCTGATCGCACCGTTGACCGGCCCCAGCATGCCGTCCGCACTGCGCCGGCCAGCTTCCCCCGCTTCCACCAGGTACTTGAGGCCCGATTGCAACTGCTCCATATAAGCCATGAGGCCTCCTTACACGTGGGGTTCGTCGTACAGCTTGGCGGCGTTCTGTTTCGCGGCATCCGCCATCATCCGTTGCATGTGCGGCATCAGGTCCTGGGCCAAGCGTTGCGGGTCTTTAACATCCCCTTGCACCGTGACCGGCATACTCAGCGAGTACTGAAACTGCTGATCCACTTTGGCCGGCACCGGCTTTTCCGGCTCCTTGGGTTGGATCGCCAGCGCCGCCGCTTTCAGCGGTTGGGTGACCGCCATCGAGCGCGCGGCATCACCGAGCACCGGCCCTTGCGGCACCTGCGCCATCATCAGCGGGGTTGTCGGCACGGGGGCTTTTTCCTTGGGCTTTTCATCCTCGCCACCGAACAGCGATTTGCCCAGGGAACCGCCCAACGCGGCGCCGCCCTGGCTGCCGAGGTAAGCCCCAATCAAGCCGCCAATGGCGGTACCGATGATCGGCACCACCGAACCGATGGCCGCCCCTGCTGCTGCGCCGGCCATGGTGCCCGCCAGATTGCCGGCGGCCGCGCCGTAACCCTCGGCCTTTTCGTCCTTGGTCTTGGCGTTCTCGAAGGTGTCGTAAGCCATCGAACTGGCTTCCATCAGCGAACCGCCGGGAATGAACTTGCCGACCTTGCCGACTTTGCCGGCCATCTTCATGACCCCGCCCAGCTTGGACACCGCCGCCCCGGGAACCGGTGGCACTGGCGGGATCGGCGGACGCGGCACGGGCACCGGCGGGCGTGGTACTGGCGGACGCGAACCACCCGCACGCCGGCGGCCGGATCGTCTCGCCCCACGTCCACGTCGACGCGTTTCTCCCGGGGCATCCACGCCCCCCGCCCCACCGGCACCGCCCATGGCGCTAGCGTTGACGACAAACACCTTCTTGACGCCGTCGTCACCCGATCCTGCCTCACCGTCCTCGCCACCCCCTGAAGTCGCCTCCTTGGCCAGCGAAACCACCTTGAGGCCGGTCGCAACCAGATCGAATTTTCCGGCCTTCTTGTCGTCGCCTTCGCCCTCCGCTTCAGCGTCGCCATCGGCAGGTTTCCCCTTGAGGGCCGCTACCGCCTTGAGCCCGGTTTCCACCAGCGACAGCGCTTTGCCGGCCTTGCCCTTGGGTTCTGCATCCTTGTCGTTGCCATCGCCATCGCCGTCCTTGGCGTTGGTCACAAAGACCTTTTGCACCTCGCCGGCTTTGCCACCCCCCAACGAACCGCGCGCCAGGTTGAACAGCCCTTTACCCATCTTGAACGAACTTAACAGGCTTTTGAGCGTGATCAATCCACCCCCGACCGCCACGATCCCCGTCACCACCCCGGGCGAGCTGTCAGACAGCGCGGTAATGCCCTTGGTGACTTTAGTCAGCGTCTCGGCCACGGTATCCGTGACCGGGCGCAGCGCGTCCCCCACGCTGCGCATGGCGTCATCCATCGACTGCGCCATTTCGGCCCACTTCTGCGACGACGTCTCGCGCCGCTCGCTGAGGTTTTTATCGAGGATGCCGGTTGCATCGCGTGAATCGTTTTTAAGCTGGCTGTACAGCGCCTTGTTCTGCATGTAGGCCGACAGCGCGGCCTTGACCTGCATGTCGGCGAACAGGTCGCCGGTGCGTAACGACTCCTCCAGCGAGGCCATCATGGCCTTGGCTTTCTCCGGATCGGCCTCCTTGCTGATCTTGGCCGTCGCCTCGGCCATCGCCGCCGCGCGCTTGGGATCGGTGGCCTGAATGTACTTCTGAGCCAACGCCATGCTGGTTTCCAGCGTCGACATTCCGTTTTGCAAACCGGTCTGCATCGATCCCTTGTAGTCGATGCCAGCCTTCTTATACGCCTGGACGGTATCGGTCGAACCGATTTTGCCCATCCAGTTCTTGAGGTTGTTGGCCGCCTCGTCCGAGCTACCGGCCGTCTTCATCTGCACTTGCAGCATGGCGCCCAACTGAGTCACCGCATCCATGCCGGTGATCCCATTCTTGCCCATTTCCGCCAACAGCTCAGGGAACCACTTGGCCATGTCGGCCGCTTCAAAGCTGCCCGCCTGCCCTTGATAGGCAATCGCCTCCAGCGCCTGCTGCATCTGTTTGGGGTCGGTGATCTTGGCGTTTTGTCCCATGGCGTTGATCATCTTCGCCGTGTCGACGCCGTTTGAGCCCTGCCCCACGACAAACTTGGCCGCGACGGGCGCGTATTCCAGGGCCTTGCTCAACTCCATCCCGGCGCCAACCAACTGGTTGACCACGTCGGCCACGTCGTTGCGCGCCATGCCGGTATCGCGTGAGGTGTCGATGATCTTGCGCGACATCTCCTGTTCTTGTGGCTTGTTGGCAATCCCGGCCTTGATCGCGATGTCACGAACAATGGCCCCGAAGTCCGCGCTGACCTTCGTCGGTACCGCCAGAGCCCCTACACCGACGACAGCCGCGCCGACCGCGCTTTTCATGCCGGCCTTACCGGCATCAAGCTGTTGATGCCCCTTGGCCTTAAACTCGGCCTTGTTGGCCGCCTGCCCCATGGACCGATAGGCCTTCTCCAGCCGACCGACTTCGACGCCCTGCTTTTTCAAGCTGTCGAGATTGGAATTCAACCGGCCCAGCAATTTCGACGCGCCGGCCGAACCGCTGTCATGCGCCTTTTTCCACTCATCACGCAGGCGGATGGTGTCGCCGATTGCACGCTGCAACACGCGCGCTTTCTTGCCTTCATCCTCAAGGCGCTTGATGCGCCCGGTGACGTCCTTGAACGCGGCGCCGACCGTCGAACTGACGGCGCCGCCAATCACAAGCCCGAGAGCGAGTTTGTTCGCCATGTCATGGCCCCCATGTGCCCAGCGTTACCGAAAGCGGCTCAATCCGTGAGCCACCACACCATTTCCGCAAAGGGCATTGCCTGGATTTCAGCGGCGGAAAATCCAGTTTCCGCCGCCAGACGTTTTGCCGCCCCCTTGATCACGTTGGGGTTAAAGCCCGTCGTCGTTGTCCATGCGAAAATAGCCGGCCTGCAAGCGGTTGAAGTCCACCAGCTTTAGGCCCTCCAGATCCGCGACAGGCGCACCGGACAAGGCGGCAAACAACACCAGCTCGCGCTGCTCGGCGTCGCCGCCGGCGTCGCGATTGGCCTCCCGCACGTCGCGCACGGTCGGCGAACGCAAGGCGAGCTTGTCGACCATCACGCCGTTGATTTCGCTCGGGCACGACAACGTCACCAACGCCTGATCGGTGGTGATCGACAGCCACGCCGGCATCGACGTCGAGTAATCGGTATCAGGCGCCAGGTGCGAATAGGCCGCCTGTACACGGCGATAGTCCGTCAGCTTGAGCCCTTCAAGATCCTTGAGCCCGACCTCAGTCAAGCCAGCGAACAGCATCAGCTCGCGCTGCTCGTCGTCGCCGTTGGATGCGCGATCAGCCGCACGCACTGCGCGCACCGACGGCGCGCGCATAGTCAGTGCTTCGACGTTGACCCCGCTGGCCTCGATCGGACGCGTGAGCGTCACCACGGCGCCGTCAGCGTTGATCGACAGCCAGGCCGGCAGTGGTTTATCAGTTGCTTGAGTCATCTGGTTCTACTCCCTTAGAGGCCGAGCGCGGCGCGTACTTCCGCCAATTGGTCTTTGCCGTCGATCACCTGAACGCCGGCGACCATGTCGATTTCGTACATCAGGCGGCCGTCGATTTCGAGCTTGTAGTAGCTGACCGCAATCGCGTGCTTGATCTCGGCCGGGTCGCCGGCCTTCCAGTCGCCCAGGTCAACCTCTTTGAGCCGGCCGCGCAGGGTAGCGACAACGGCAGTAATCGCCCCCTTTTGCCCCTTGAACGCGGCCCGAAAAGTGGCATTGAAGGCCGTGCCATCGGCCAGGCCGAAGTGCTTCAGCGACTCACGGCGCACGCCCTTGGTGACAAAGGACGCTTCCATTTTCTCAAGGCCCTGATCCATCTCGATCGAGCCGGCCATGCCGCCGCCGCGATACTCGTCAGTCTTGGTGGCCAGCTTGGGCAGCGTCAGGCTTGGCACGTCGCCGGCAAAGCTCACCCCGTCGACGAACAGGTTGGTGTTAAACAAAGTTTGAGGAATCATTGACTAGGCCCCTTAGGCTGCTTCAAGAACTTCGGTCATCCACTGATCGGTGACTTCAAAAAGGAAATTCGGGTTTTCGGCCGGCGGCACGTCGGTGAAGCGAATGCGCCAATAGACTTTGCCCTCGGCGATTTGGCTGGGCGTGTTCCGCTCGGTGTCCGGGAACACTTCGAAATTGATAATCGCGCCCTGGGCTTTCAGGTCGCGCATGAACGCATCCAGACCGTTAGTCACGTCACTGACGTAAGTCTTGGTGATCGAGCGGTCAACGGCCCATTTGTGACTGGCTTGCACGGCATCCATGAGGATGAACAGCGTGCGAACGCGGGTGACGAACGCCCATTTCGGATCGCTCGACAGCGTGCGGTTACCCCACAGTCGGTAGCCATCGTCGCGAATGAACGTCGCGATATTCGCGTTGTTCAGCAGGTTGGCCCGGCACGTCTCGTCGCCGTCCAGGTACTCGACGGCGCGGGTCGTGCCGGTGATACCGGTTAACTCCTTGTTCGACGGCGACGCCCAAAAGCCATATTCCGCATCGGTCCAGGCGAACAAGCCCGCCGCCCAGGCCGAGCCCGGTACATCAACCGTCTTACTGAGGTCGGTGTCCCAGTACTGCACGCCGGGGTCAACCATGAACAGGTTGCGACTGCCGAAGTTCTTGGCGTAGGCCATGGCGGCCTCATCGGTAGTGCCAGGCCCGTCGATGATGCCGATGGCCCGTAGCTTCTGCGCCAGGCTATCGAGCGCCGTAGCCACCGCTTGCGTGGCCGTATGGCCCGGCGCGATCAGCAGCCGCGGCTGGGCGTTGAACAGGCTTTTTCCATCAAGCAACGCCTGCAGGCCGGTACGCTGACCCGAGGCCAACACCCCGCCGATGATCGCCGAGGTTTGCAGCGCGACGTCTTCCAGCTTGGGCACGCCGATGGCGACAATCACCGCCTTGGCTTTGGCATAGATCGCCTTACAGGCCTTGGTGATCGCCGAATCGGGGCCGAAGGCGGCAATGGCTTCGCGCTCGGTGGTGATCAACTTCAGCTCGCCGGCCTTGGCGGTGCCACCACCGAGAACGCCCGGGATGAAGGTGTCGCAGAGGCCAATGATCGAAGACGACGGCAACGAAATGGTGCGCGCGCCGGTCTTGACATCGGTGGTCGTAACGCCGTGAAAGAAACTCATAAAGCTCAATCTCCAGAAACGAAAAAGCCCCGCATGAGCGAGGCCGTTAGGGATGTTTGTGTTACGCGTAACGGAAAAGAAAACGCCCCGTCAGTGCGGGGCGTTTATTGGAGCTGGGGGATCAGCCAAGGCGGGGGCGCAGGACGGTGATCAACAAGCGGAAACTCGTCTCCTTCTGGCCAGTTTCGAAGCGCCCGACGGAACGCTTGCAGCTCGGCGTATTGCTCGGCGCCAAGGGTTGTTGCTCCGCCCTCATCTTCCAGCTCGTCGCGGTGCCGCGCCACCAAGCTGTCGGTTTGCGATAGCTGGGCATTGCGCCATGCTCGCTCAGCTGCAGCTAGTGCTTCATTCGATAATCCAGGGCTATCAACAACGAGCGGCAAGCCGTCCTCGCCGGGTACTACGACCCGGCCGGGCGGCAGCGGCTCCGCAAACAGATCCCGGTATACATCATCAGAAATCGACAAAGCATCTTCAGGAATCACCGCGTGAAACCCCTTTCGATAGACCCCGCCTGTTGAGGCTGAGTACAGATACTTGCCCATGTTTAATTCCCTATAGCGATGTATGAAAGCACCGGACTAGCTCCTGTCTGTCCACCCGCGTAGTACCAAGAGGTTCCCGTCTTACTTCGACCCTCAAGCGACCAGTTTGTAAAGCTGCTCGAGGATATACCGGTAAAGATCGACCCCATGGCCGCAAATGCCACATTAGGGAACGCAATTGGCCAAGCAATCGGCATAGTCATATACACGTTAGCCGTGCCGTAAGTTGGGGCATACACCGTGCCCCACTGAATGATCAACCCGCCAAGCCATGTCGGAAATGCAACGTAGCCGTTGGTAGCCAGGCTGATTGCAAACCCGCGCCGAAGCTTTTTGGGGGTCACTACCGTGGCGTCATCCGTGCCTTCGTTGACCTGAGTCTGAGTCGCGACTTTTGCCGTCCCCTGATTCGTCTCCGTGGCCAGCGCCGCCAACGTAACCAGCGCGGCGACATCAATGTTTCCCTGATTGATTGGCGCATTCCAGGCCTTGATGCACCACATAACCGAGAGGTTACGCGTGCGAACGGCCCTGCCGGTGTCAACGTAGGACGCAGTATTCGTCGTGACGCTCGGCTGACAGACCGTCAGATCTCGAGTGATCCGCCCGGCCAGATCCTCGTCCTGAACTGAAGACGCCAACCGATTAGGCGTAGATAGTTGGCCCAATGTGTCATAGAGGTAGGAAGCGCCCTGATAGGTGCCGATACCACGTCCTGCATCAATACCGCGCCCATGATCCCAGCCACGCAGGTACTCGCCGCGCGACTCCGGCAGGCGGAAGTTTCCAGCGCCCTCACCGCCCTTGTTGAATGCAGTTCCCAGGAACGTCGCAAGATCCGGATAGACCGCAGCACTCTTCACACTGCCGTCAATCTCCAGAAACCCCGGTGGAACCTTGTTCACCGGAAACGCCACCATGGTGCCGACCGGCAGCGCCGAGGCCTGGGCAATCATCGACTCGATTTCGGCCTTGGTGTAGCTGTCCTTGATGCCCATCCCGGCCAGCGTGTCAGGGTTATCGCCCGACACCACAAGCCCGCGATCGTTGGTCTTGACCCGAGTCCACTCGCCGGGTGTTTTGTTCTTCGGCAGCACCTCCAGAATGGCCGCGTCGACGTAGGCCCGCGAGGCCAGCACAATCGCCGGATCGATCTTGAGCGTGATGTTCCCGGTGCTGCTGACAATGAAGTTCATCCGCACGATTTGCGTGCGGCCCGAGCCCTGCGACAGTAACGGCTTGAAGCTCGGCGCGCAGTTGGCCACCGCCACCAGGTCGCCGTCCGCATCGTAGAGGCCGATTTCGCGAATCCACTTACCGCCCTCATCGGCCGGAATGATCTGCTCGGCGATGATCACCGCCGGGTTGACCGGGTCGATCTTCAGCTGGTTCAGCGGCTTTCGGCGCCACTCGTTGAGTAGTTTGGTCTGGGCCGGCGACGGGACCGGGTTGGGCGGGATTTCTACCCCGCCCGGATTGGCATCACCTACCCCCATTTCGGTGATCTTCCAGGGAATGCCGAGCGCGTCGGCGTTCGCCTGTTTGGCCATCCCCACGTTCGTGAGGATCGCAAAAAACTGCGAATTCGCATCAATCATAATAAACGTCCAGGGTGTCTATGGAGTGTTCGCAACCGACCACGCCGAAGCGGCCCGTGACCTCGATGTCACGCATCACCGGCGGGTAAACGTCGATTTCATCGCCTTCGTACAGGGCGACACTGATATTCAAAGCACCTTGAGTTTCGAGGCTGATCGCCAGCCCCGTCAGGTGCCGCGTGACGGGCTTGGCGTCGTCAATCAGCCGCTCCAGCTCCTGATACATTTCCTCAGTGATACCGGTGTCGAGAACGCCGACCTTCAGCGCGAACGTGCCCGGGATGCCCTCCGGCACCGTGTTGAACCACTCGATAATCTCGATCAGGTAGCCCAGGGGCTCAACCACCCGGCGCAGCGCGCCGATGGTCCCCTTGTGGGCATGGATGTAGTAAGAGGCCTTGATGGCGGCGCGCTTGGTCGCCTCGGTCCATCGGTAGTCCCAGCGATCCACCGACCAGGCCCACGCCAGATGCGGTAGCAAATGCACCGGGCAGGTATCGGCGTTGTAGAGGTCGCGCAGCGGGACAATCGTTTTCTCGAAAAACGCGGCCTCCATGGCCCGTTCCAATTGCGTGCTGTTGATCGGCAGTAGGCTTTTCATATCAGCCCGCCAGCTTCACGGTGCAGTCCGTACAGAACGCCGCCTGAGCCTTGGTCGGGGCCAGGTCCTGCCATCCGACCAGCTCCACCCGGGAAACACCGGCAACGTGCAGCTGGGCGTCTACGCCGGACCGTGCCACCTCGACGCCCAGTCGCCTGCGCGGATTGATCCAGGCCGCCAATCGACTTTTAGCCTCGGCCAAACTGGCATCCGCCTCAGGGCCGGCGCTGGCCATGTGCAAAATCGCGTTGATTTGGTAGCGAATCACTTGCGCGCTCTGCACCGTCACCCGATCACCCACCGGCCGCACTTCGTCGTCATTCAGCGCAGCGGCCACCGTGGCCAACAGCTCCGGCGGTGCCACACCTTCCCCGTCCAAGCCCAACACCGTTACCGTAACGCAACAGGGCGCCGGGCTTTCGGCCGTGGCATCCGCCACCAGTCCCGAGGCGTTTCGCGCATGCAGGATGTAGCTGTTACGCGGGCCGGCCGTGGTCAGCCCCTCATAGGCCAACTGGATGCGCTCACGAAACGGGTCGTCGTCTTCCTTGACCTCCGGCACCGGTGGCACCGCCAGCAGATCCTCGGCTTGAATGACCAGGCGCTTCAGATTGACGTTTGCCCCCAACTGATCGAGGTCACCGCGAATGGCGTGCGCCAGCAATACCGCCTTGCCGGCGTCATTGACCCGGGCGCGGTTGCCGACCTTGATGTAAGCCCCGACCTCCAGCACCTTAACCACCGGATCGCTTTCCAGTGCGGCGGTCCAGTTGCCGCCCATGTACCCGCGAAAAACCCCCAGCCCCTCCTGATACACCTCTTCGAAGTCCAGCGGCTCCAACACGGTCGGCGCCGGCAACGACGACAGATCCACGATACTCATACGGCTACCTCCAGCGTGACGCCGTCGCCCAGGTACTGCCCGACGATCTTCAGGTTGATTTTCCCGCCGATAACAGAAATGACGCGCACCTGATCCAGTTTCAAACGCGGCTCCCAGCGCCCCAATGCGCGGGCGACTTCCGCCTGTACGGCGCTTTTCCAGCCCTCATTAACGGGCAAGTCCACAAACCGCCGGAGCTTGCTGCCGTACTCCGGCCGATGCCGGCGGCTGCCCAACGGCGTGCCCAAAATGTCTGGAACGGATTGGCGCAAGTGCGCGATGCCGGAAATGGGTTGGCCGGTGTGGCGGTCCATTCCGATCATCTACATCACTCCTTCAGCAGCTCGAATTCTTCGTTGGCTTTCAGGAACTTGACGGCGTCGGTATCGGACACCGGAACCTCTACAACCGCCTTGTTCACCGGTAAGGTGCGGTCGGTACCGGGGACGATCAGCAGCCGCGACGTGTAGACCTTGTCGCGAAACTTCAAAATTTCCGGTGCTGCCGGTGTCGCTGGCGGTACCGGTTCCCGCATCGGTGATGCGGACGCTGTTTCGTCGGTGACAAGTGTGTCGACGATCTTGGCCATGTGTTTCTCCAGGCATGAAAAAAAAATCCGCACTGGGCGGGCTTTCGTAAGTTGAAATTAATGCGTGTGATGGTTGCTGTTGCCGCCAGCGTCGATGATCGCGCCGGCACTGGTGATGCCCTTGGTGACGTGCAACGCGCCTTCGATCATCACCGCCGCTTTCAAGTTGATATTTGCAGCCGTTACGGTAACGGCGCTATCGGTTACGACCACTTCAGTGCTGCCGACTTTGATGGTCACGGTGCCGCTGGGCAGGGTGATGGTGTAGCTCTTGGCCTGCCAGTCGTAGACCAGCGAGCCGCCATCATCAAAACGCCAGACCTCGACGTGGTCGCGGTTGTCTGGTGGTGGGCCGGCATTGCCATACAGGCCCGGGACAAACGTGCCTTGCGACACGTCACCGCTGGGACTGATCAAACTGCCCTGCTCGCCCATGGAAGGCGCCCGCCAGTGCCGAGCCTTGCCGGCGGCGATGCTGTGCCAGCGCACCCACGCGCTGACCCAGTCACTGCCATCCGACACCCGACACACTGGCGGCGATGCGGACAGATCCATCGCGACTACATAGCAAGCCTTAACCGTCCCCGCGATCATGCGGTCATGCTGGGCACTGGCATAACTCACGGCAGATCCTCCGGCCTGAACGGGCCTTCACCCGGGTTAACGTCAAACACCAACGTTCCCGGTGGTTCATCAGGCCATGGCCATTCCTCGACGCCGAGATAGACCTGCTGAGTCCACTCCACCAACCACACGGTGTATCCATCTAGGTGCGGCTGGGTCCAGTCCTGCAGCGCTTGCACAAACTCGGCGGGTTCAACTGCTACCCCCCATGTCTGCGCACGCAGCAGCACCGCCAACTGCGTCGCCAATTGCACGGCCTGTTGATGATGGTGCGGCTTGATCGGGTCGACGATGATGCGCGCCTCGAACTTACAGATCAGCGAGGTTTCGCCGGTACCGATATCGGTACCCGGCTCGATCTCGGCCACCTCAAGAAACACCGCTGGCAACACCACTCGATCTGCAATGTTCGGCCAAGCTGAAACTGCCTGCACGCCTGGCAGGTGAGCAAGCAGATGCTGTTCTACCGCCAGATAAAGCTGATCAAGGCTGAAGGGGTCGTCAGACATTACCGATCCTCTTGAGGTATTTCTGTAGCTCAAAGTTGAGCTCCTGTTTCAGGATCTCCAGCAAGCGCTCATCGGCCTTTTGTACCCAGCTTTCAAAGTGGGGACGGGCTTGCTCCAGAGACACTTTGGCCTTGGCCAGCGGAAATCGACTGCCGTGTTCAGCAACCCACCCCGAACTCGGCCCACGACCGGGCGACACCGTGCTATCGGGATAATCGTCTGCGTTGAAATGCTTGCTCGCGGTGCGGATCCAGATGTCCGGTTTGTTGCCGTAGACCTTCTTCAGGAACGCGCCCTGGTATCGCCGCCCCGCCACCGATACGCCGCTGCCGGTCTGCCGTGCTCGGCCGATCCTGCTGGACTCGATGGCGTTGAGCCCAAACCACAGTTTTCCGCTCGAAGCCCCGCCGGAAACCGGGTAACTGCGCAACCGTTGACGCACCGCCGCGACAGCGATGCGTTCCTGTCGGCTGACGGCCCGGGCGATGTGCGTGCGCAACCACCCCAACGTCTTGTTGATCGCGCGTCGGTGTGCCGTCGCAGCCGCCTTGGGCACCAGCTTGGCAAAGTCCTGAAACGCTTGAAGGTCTGCGGCCGAGGACTGGATGGAGATCATCCCGCCGCCGGCCGACGGTTTGAAATGGCTACCGACGCTCATGGGCGCAACCTCAGGATCAAGGCGACCAGACCGTCGCCGCTCGGCTCCAGCTGCAGCAGGTCGTAATCGCCGCCGCCATCCAAGGCAGGCAAATCGATGCTGACCAACAGGCCGCGTACAAGGCCCTGCGAATCGCTGACGCGGATCTCGAACCGAGGCTCACGTAAGCCGGTATTGAGCTTGCCGAGCTTCGGCTGCAGCCAGGGCGCGGAAAACATGCCGAACACTGGTTCCTCGCGACCCTCGATCCGTGCGGTATCGCCCAAAGTTTCGAACACCACCGCGTCGACCTCGGCGACCAGGTCGCGAAAGCCCATGGTCAGAGCTCCAGCAGGATCTGAGCGAGCGGTCGGGTGCACAGGTGCAGCGGGTTGGACTGGGCTTCACCGGACATACCCTTGTTGAATGGCATCGGCTCAATTTTGCTGTAGTACGGTACGCCTTCGGTGTTGACCGTTTCCATGTAGTCAGCCGGTGCAAACACCGAGATGTACAGGTCCGGTACGCCTTCGGGAATCAGCAGTGCCTTATCGTCGTGGACGAAAGACACGCCAGCGATCTTGCCGCGATATCGTTCCCAGACGATTCCGCCGAACTCGAAGCTTTCACGGGCATCACCGCGCAACGCTGCGGCTTGCTGGGTGTTGAGGAAAGTCTCCTTCACCTTTACGTTCTTCAGGAGTTGATTCCAGAAATTCTTACCGCAGAACGCTCGCGAACCACTGCTGGTGATGCTGCCCAGCTGTTCTTCCTGCAGATCCAGCGCTTCGCCGCACTTAACGCGGAACTCCGTGTCAGGATTGTTGAGTTCCATGGACATTTTTTTGCGGGTCACACCGAACGTTTTGTAGATGTCGAGCAACACGGTTTTGCCATCCGCGTCCAGGATCTGGCCGTTCAGCGCGCCCATGCGCTGGAATTCGTGCGTAGCGTCGAGCTGTCGACGAGCTTTACCCAAACGTTTGTTGACTACGTCCTGCACGGCTTGCAGTTCCGAACGGGTGCCGAAGGCGCGGATGCCTTGGATCTCATCGGCCTTGATGGCGAAGCGTTGCGGCAGGTGCACGGTGTTGAACGGGATCAGGTTGCGCTTGCTGCCACCGACGACCAAACCGGATGTGCCACGCTCACCGGCTGGCACCAGAGCCAGGGTGTCGCCGTCCTTTTCGATCTGGACCGTCAGAGTGGTGATGCCCTCCTCCTGAAACAAACCGAGGCTGCTGATGCGGCCCGGGAGGTATTCCTGCTCGTTGATGGCGGCGGTCAGCGAAGAGACCGAAAACGCGTCATCGTTAAAGATTTCAATGTCAGCCATGTAGCTATCTCCAGAAAGCAAAAAACCCGCACAGGGCGGGCCGGATAAACACGGGGATCGACTTAGCGGACGATCAGAAAATGAGTGGCCAGGGCCTTTTCGGCTGCAGGATCCAGACCGGTCAGGTGTGCTTCGCTGACCTCGGCCAGTCGTACCACGGCGCGACCGCGTCGGACCACGTCCGATTGACCCAGCGGACCGTAGAGAATGGCGATCGCATATTCGCTGCCGTCTTCGGCGGTTGGGTTATACGGTGCAAATTCGCCAGTCGTACTGATCTGGCCGAGAATCTGCCCCGGCTCCAAAGCAGGACCGGCCGCGACGTTAATGGCTTCGCGGGAAATGGTGCCAGCGGCTTCGGACAGGAGAAATTCACCTGCGTGCATCGGCTCTCGTTGAATAGTCATCATCTTGCTCCTGTAGCGGATTGAGGTTTACCGGTATGCGCGGCTTGGCGGGCGGACCAGATCGAAGGTTGATCAATTTGTTTGGCCTGCACCTTGGGTGCCGGGTCATCGTCCAGAGGCAGACTGTTGTCGATTTCAAAGCCCTTGCCACTGGTGACAATTTTGTCGAACAGGCGCGCCCGCACCGCCGGAGCATCCAAACCCGCCGCGACATACTCGGCACTGAATTCCGGCAACCGCGCAGCCACGCACAGGTCATTCACCGCCTTGGCGCGGGCCAGACCGGCCAGGACGATCTCTTCGCTTTCAAGCTTTGTCGAACTGAGCAGCGGCGCGACCAGATTGCTTATGCCCGCCTCCGTGCAACGCTGGGTGATCATCAGCGCCAACTTGGTAGAGTCGACCACAGGCGGTACCAGTGGCGGATCCTCAGGCTCTAACTCCGGATCAGACTCGGGTGGTTCGTCGAGCTGGGCTAGCAGTTCAGCCGGTGCGTGCTGGTAACGCTGAAGCACGCCGCCCTGGCCGAGGCAGGCCTTGACCTTGATGCCCTCGCCGACTTCATCAGCCAGGCCCAAGGCCACGGCCTCATTGGCGGTGAGCCAAGTTTCAGCGGCCACCAGCCGCCGCAATTCGACCTCATCAATGTTCGGCGCCTTCGCTTTGTAGGCCGCGATGATCGCCTCCATCGTTTGGTCAAGCACATCGGCCACCTTGCGGAAGTCTTCGGCGTCACCGGCGGCATAGGTCCAGGGGTTGTGAATCATCAGCATGGCGTTGGCCGAAATCACGACCTTGTGTGCGCCGCACACCGCCACGCTGGCGGCACTGGCAGCTAGTGCATCAATACGACCGGTGCAGCGTTCGCCCAGGCGCGACAATGCGTTGTGCATGGCGAGCCCATCGAACAGGTCGCCGCCGATGCTGTTGAATGCCGCGATCACCGGCGAGACACCATCGTCCATCGTGCGCAAGTCCTGCACGAACTGATTGGCGGTGATGCCCCAGGCGCCAATCTCGCCATAGACGAAGACCTCGATCACCCGTTCGGTGGCCTCACCGCTGGCTTGCACGGCGTACCAGGTCTTGTCCTTAACCTGCACGCGCTGGCCAGCGCGGTTGTAAATGCGCGGTCGCGCTTTCTTGCTCATGGTTGCTCCTTGTCGTCGTTGGTTTCGACGGCATCAAGGGTGTTGTAGTTGAGGCCCAATGTTGTGGCCCGCGCCAGATCGGCGGCGTTTTCCAGGTCGACCGTTTCGGCGTCGTAGCCGGTGCGCAGGACCATCTCGCTGCGTGAGGCGAAGCCGGCCTGCACTTCCATTCGTCGTGCCTGAACGTCCTGTACCGGCTGGATGTAGGCCCAACCTTGCGGCACCCAACGGGTACGCAGGTAGTTGCGGCGCTTCTGCGCGTAATCGTCCAGCATCAGGACACCCGACAACACCGCCATGTCCATCCAGGCGGCCCGTACTGGGCGGCAGAGCTGGTGGACATAAACGCTAAATTGCAGTTGCTCCAGGCGGCGCCGAAACTCGTTGAGCACCACACGCAGCGCTCGGTCATTGATCCCGCGCATGTCGCCGGTGAGGATCTCGTAAGGCGTGCCGGACCCGGCGGCGGCTGCCATCAGTTGCTGTCGCATGAAGTCGGGGTAGTTGTTGCCCGCATCTGGCGGCTTGGAGAACTCAACCTCCTCACCGGGCCCCAACTCCTGCATCGTGCCAGGTTCCAGCGCCACCATCGGGGTGAAGCCGTCGCGGTCGAGATCCAAAAGCTGGCCGGTGACTGGATCTCGGGGCGCCTGTCCCGAGTCCGGAGACGGACGACTGATGAAACCGGCAAACAGGTTCGCCACTTCCTGACGGAACAACACCGCGTCGTCGTAGTTGTCGAGACTGCGCAGGCGCTTCAGCACCGGCGACAATCGCGGCACCCCACGCAGCTGACCGGGCTCAACCGGCTCGAAGATGTGCAGCACCTGGGCAGCCGGCACACGGACCAACTGGTTATAGCCGGCGTTCAGCGACGCCGCATCGCGTGGATGCGACAGGTACATCCAGTACGCCACCCGCTTGCCACCTGGGTTGAACTCGATTCCGGCGCGGATGATGTTGCCGGTTCTGGTGGTCTCGAACTTGTCATGCGGCACGAACTCCGGAGCCAGAATCTGGAGCTGCAGTGGAACCGCCAAGCCCTCGTCCAGGCTGCGCGGTCGCAGGCGGACAAAGCATTCGCCCGAGGTTTCAACCGTGCGCGCCACCAGGGCCTGCTGGCCGTAGAAGTCGGTGCGCTCATCCGCATCCGATTCATCGACCCAATCACCCCACAGCTCCTGCAGCAACTTGCGTAAAGCATCGTCGTCAGTGGTCGGCCGAGGGGTGATGCCCGTGCCGATCAGGTTACTGACGCGCTTGTCGATCACGTTGAAGGCATACGGGTCATTGCGAACCGCTGCCCGGGAGCGCGACCGCAGGTTGCGCAGTGCCGGGGTGTTGATGCTGTTGATCCCGTTGTCGGGTGCATCCCAGCCAGTGGAGCGACGCCCTTCTCCGGCGCCTTCGTAACTGGCCTTGATGTTCGACGGCAACACGAATCCGTTACGGGTCAGCGTAGGGAAGTGGCGGGCCATTAGACTCCCTTGCCTCCGTGGTACAGCCGGACCACACGTGAGCGTGGTCCGGCAGCGTTGACCAGCGACGAACGAATCTCTTCGCGAGCCTTGAGCAGCTCGTCGACCGTGCGGTACTCCACGGTGCGGTCGGTGTAGCGCACGGTTTTTTCACCGCGAGCAATAGCCGCCTCAACCGCGTCGAGGTGCTTCTTTGTAAATGACATATCAGCGTCTCTTCAGGTAGCCGCTGGCAGAGCTGCGGCGTTGAGGTGGTGTTGCTGCGGGACGCGTTTGCACGACCGGAACAGCGGGTGGTGGAGCCGGTTGCCGAGCAGGTGTTGCTGGACCAGGGCTATCGACCCGTTCACCTTGAACAGGCTTGATGCTCAGGGCTTCGTCAAACAATCCAGACTGCGCGAGGGACTGACGTACGCGCTCCCAGTCATGTTCCTTGTAGCGGTTGAGGCCCAGGTAATGCGCCATGGCCAGGCAATACACCATCAGGTCGAGCGCTTCGTTGCGCTCGGCCTTGCCTTTGACCCACTCGATGCGCTTGTGACCCCGCACGTAGCGGGCGACCTTGCGCTCCGCAACGCACTGGTCAAAGAAGTCGTCCGGCAGGTCATTGGCGAAGTGCAACGCGCCCGGCCCGGACTCGAACGGGTAGCGGTTGTAGATCCAGTCCTTCGCCGTGTCGGTACCCACGAACCAAAGTTCGGCACCGTTGCGTTCGGTCTGGCCTTTCCAGGTCACGTCGACCATGGACGGCCGTTGAGCAATGACCGGCTTGCCGGGCTTGCTCGCACCTTTGATGGCGAACACGTTGCGCCAGCGACGAACGCGGCAGAACTGGTAGACCTCATCGGTGTGGTGACCACCGGAGTCGACGGCCACCGCGAGAATGCCAAGACCGACACCGCACGGATGGCGATATTTAGCCTTGAGCAATTCATCCAGCGCCGCCCAGGTGCGCTCGTCTGCAGGATCGCCCGAGACTACTTGGTAGTCTACGACCCAGCGCTCCATACCGGCCCCCCAGCCCATGGCCATGAACTCCAGGCGATTGGCCTGAACGTCGACGGCACCGGTGATCATCATCACCGCCGCCGGCAGTGAGCCGAGGGTGAAGGTTTCCAACCGCGCCCGCTGTCTCAGCACGTCGGCTTTGGTCTGCTCTTGAGCCGCGTCCCAAACCTTCGCCAGACGGGTGTTATAGAACACCTGCATGGGTTCAAGATCGCCTTTGGCCTGGGCCTTTTTTGCCTTCTCGTATTGCTTGGCCAGCGACTTCCAGTCCATCCAACCCAACGGCGAATACAACGCGTTGAGGTGGAAGCCTACCGTCTCACCGTCACCCTCGGCGTGGGCGCGCCACTCGCCTTTGGCGAGCATTTCACCCTTGTGGTACTCATCGATCAGCACGTCACAGTCCATTCCGGACGCCGCGCACTTGTAATGCACTACGCTAAAGTCGGCCGAGTAGAGAAGGTTTTCCCACTCAAGCACCTGCATGTGACCACAATACGGGCACGGCACGTAGTAATGACGCTGGTCACTACCGTCGAACAGATCAGAGATTCGCGAGGCGCCCTTGATCGTCGGCGAGCTGGAGAAGTAGAACTTGGCGTTGCGGCCAAAGGTGCTGCCCCGGGTTTCCGCCAGCTCGATGGGATCGCCCTCCTCGCCGATGTCGACTTCCCAGCGGTCGATCTCATCGCCGTAAACGTAGCGCGCCGAAAGCTCCGATAAGTTGGCTGCCGAGCCGGCGGTGGTGACGTACAACGTGCCACCCTCGAACTCCTTGGTATCCATGGTGTTGCGCGAGTCCCGCGACCGGTTGGCCGCCACCCGCTCCCGCAGTACGGGCGTGGCCTTGATCGTTTTGCCAATTCGCGACGACACCCGTTTGGCCAGGCCGAGGCTGGGCAGCAGCGCCAGGATGTTCGACGGCGCCATGTGCATCAGGCCGCCGATCCAGTTCAGACCGATTTGGGTTTTCATCAACTGCGACGCAACCATGGTGATCACGCGCTTGCAGGGGTGAGCCGGTGACAGACAACGCATAGGCTCGCGGGCATACGGTGTGCGCGAGGTGCGGTACTGGCCCGGCTCAGCGGCGCCGGTGTCACGCGGGATCCGCATGTACTCATCGGCCCACTGATCGATCCAGACGTCCGGGTCGGGCCGTAGCCCACGGAAATACGCCTCGCGGTACACCTCTGCACCGTCAGGAATTTCCGTGGGCATGGGCTTAACTCGTGGTCAGTGCGTGTTCAAGGTCAGCCGAAGACATGCGTTCGGCGTCTTCCAGCGAGCGGCGAATAGCCGCCGTGAGGTGTTTTTCGATTTCCCACGGATCGGTCATGGAGGCCAGTTCGGGAGCCAGTTGCGGAGGCATCCCCAACAGTTGATCGCGCAGCATGCGACCGGCGTTGTAGGCACCGGTCTGAACCGCCGACAGAGCCACCAGCGAGCCCTTAGCCTTGTGCAACTCGATCTCCGCGAGTTGCGCCAGGTTGTGCTCGCGCAGTGCGCGGGCCTTCTGGAAGTCGGGGAGCTGCCCCGCAGGGGTGATCGCGAGCGGCGGCGCAGCCGTTGAAGTCGACTCGGCCTGGCTGGATAGCTGGCTGTAAACATCACGCTGAAGCCGGTCTTGGTGGTGGCGGTCAGCGACGGCGGTCTTGCTAGGGTCAGCGGTGTCGCGAATCAACGCTTCGCTGGCCGTGACATCAACCTGTTTACCATCGGCGGTCAGCACCAGACGATTGTTGTTTTTCAACCAGGTGATGTAGCTGGGTGCCCTGCCGATCCGAGCCGCGAAGGCGCTCTTTGACAGGTACATTGGTTCTGTCATAAGCCCTCCTTTCAACGGCTTTTCAATGGGAACCTTTCAATTTCAATGGATTGAATTTCAGTAAGCTGGCAACCCTGCCGCTAACACTTTCCCGCGGGTTTCCGACCCCGTACCCCCCGAATACCCCCAGGGTCCCCGGCGGTTTTCGGCGCCCCAGATCGGTGCATCACCCCTGTTCGCCCCCGGCGGGCGGGACTTCGCAGACGCCCAGCCGTTTCGCGGCCCATCGTTCGTACAACCCGATGGCGACGTCCGCACCGGCCATCGCCGTGAGGCAACCCAAGGCGCCCGCCGTCCAGATCGTCATGCCGGCAGCGATCATCAACATCATCGCCGACACCCCGCAGACAATGCAGGCACCGGATCGAAGCGCGAGCCTTCGCAACAATGCCCAGCCCCGCGCCCCATCCTTGTCGGCCCGCCACATCTCACCCGATACACCACCGACCAAGGCCAGGACGATTACTAACCAGATCGGCATCTCTGCCAGTGCTTGTTGCTCGCTTGTCATCGCCAACCCCTGAACGCAAAAACCCGGCGCAATGGCCGGGTTTGGTGGTTGGTGCCTGCCGCTCTCTGCGGCCGCACCTATCGAAGATGACTACTTTTTACAGGTCGATTCCGGTGGCAGCAACCCTGTTTTAATGCCACCCGGTGAATAAGTGGGTAACACAGGGGGAACGCCTAGCGAATGTCGGCGAATACACCACCACGGCATTCTGTTGTTTCGGCGGCGTCCCATACGTCCCACCTTTCAGAATCGAAGTAGGACACCTGAGAGCGCCTAAATTCGGGGCTTCGCCCCACCGTCCTACTTATCTTTCTACTTTCTCGTGTAAAGGAAGAAAATTAAAGAACACGCGTTCGCGCGTAAGCGCGTGCTGCTGCCCGCTACGCATACATGGGTGTGAGGCGCTCGCAGGCGGGACGGTGGGACAACCCAACAACGACAAGACCCGCACCTGTCCCACTGCATCAAAACGCAGCGGGACAAGACGGGCCAGTAGGACAACAACAGCCGGATGCATGCCTGGGGTCACGCAGCCATCCCCATCAGCATCCCGAAGATCTGCAGATGCGCGTCATGCAAGCGCTGGTAATACGTGTCGCGGCCGCAACCGCAATGGGCATACCGCAAACGCATATCCACATCGAGCGTGCAGTAATGCTCCCGCACCACCGTAACCAACTCGGGCGCAAGATGCTTGTTCACGATCAGCTCAATATCCAACGAACTCTCCAGCGGCGCTCGGAAGGCACGCCGCCCGCGGATCAATTGCCCATTACTCTCCATCATCATGGCAACCATATTCCCCCCAGCGAGCCCCCCTTTCGAATGTTCGGAATGCAGCTCCTGCGCCCACAACCGAAGCAGCGAATCGATCTCCTTAATCAAAGCAAGGCTCCTCGAACACTTCGCGCTTCAACACCGAAGCACCGCCCCACCCTGCCGGCTTCTTGTAAGCCCAAGGTCGCTGCCCGCTCTTCACCAACGGAGGCAACCGCACCCGCCGCCACCCCAACCGATGCATGATCGCGCCGACGCGCATCTGCTCCGGCTTGCCCCAGTGCCCGAAGTCCAACTTCAACGCACTGGTCAGCACATCGCTGCCGGTGGTGGTCTCGCCGATCTGCGACTCTTCCAGCCAGGTCAGAATCGGCCCTTCCCACTCGTCCACCACAAAGCGCTCGTCCTGCTCTTCGCCGAACATCGCCGCCTCATCCAGAGTCACCCACCAGAGATCGCCCGCGTCGTAACAGAACACCGCCTCAGCCCACAACTGATCGCGGATCGAGCGCAACAGCTCCAGATCCACCTTGGTACACGCCACCGGCCAATAACGCCGGTTACCGGTTGCGTCCTTGAGGTACTCGTCCTGGTTCGTCGTACCCACGAACACGCACTGGCGTGGCACGTCCATCGTTCTGCGGCCGTAGCTCTCGCGATAAGTGTCAGTGGACGCCGAAAAGAACTGCTTAGCCTTGGTGCTTTCCGCCTTGTTAAAGCTGTCCAGCTCACCCAGCTCGACGATCCACTTGCCCCTGATCGCCTGAAAGCCGTCCTTATCACCCAGCGCAAACGGCGTGTCCATAAACCATTCACCGCCGAGAATGCTCATCGCCGTCGACTTACCAGCGCCCTGTGCGCCTTCGAGAATCATCACAGAGTCAGCCTTGCAGCCAGGCTTCATCACCCGGGCCACGGCAGACAACATCCAGCGCTTACCGACCTTCGAGGAGTAATCAGTGGCCTTGACGCCCATGACATCCGTGAGCCAGCTCTCAAGACGCGGCACGCGATCCCATTCCAACTTGCGCAGATATTGGCGCACTGGATGGAACGCATGGTCATGCGCTACGACGCTCACCGCCTCGATCACGTGTGAAGCTTTAACCCGCAAGTTGTACTGCTGCGCGAGCCACTTCATTACCCGTACATCGTCAATGTCCGCCCAATCGCCTGTGCCGCCGCCATACGGGGCAGCACGCAGTTTCACTATCTTCGAACTGAAGGCGCTGTAGCTGATCACCCCGGCCCAGCGTTCGTCATTGGCCAGGATCAGCTCGACGTTCTGCATGTGCGCGATCAGCGCGCCGCTTTCGCTACGGGCCAGTTGATCCTTCCAACCACCCGCTGCCGGTGGCTTGACCACCGCCAACACCTGGCGGCGGACCGCCTCCAAGCCTTCGGCAACGTGCAGGTCGTTGAAGTCCGTCCACTTGTCCTCTCTCTCACCAGAGAAGATTGGCGCAACAACCTGACCACCAACGATCAATGCGGCGTTGTTCGCCTTCTCTTCACCGGGGTTCCAGGGCTCGCCGTTTGGGCGCTTGGTCTTCCAGTCATCATCGCGGCAGACGATCAATGGGCATCCGGGGAAACGCTCGCGCATGGCCTTGCAGATAGCCAGCAGGTTGCCCGCGTCGAAGGCAATGGCCACGGTCAGCGACGTTGCCATATGCAGGCTAGCGCCCGTCGCGTACCCCTCACACACCAGCACCGGCTCACCTGGCTCCGGGTGCGGCCCGATCAGGTGAAAGGCGCCCTCTTTCGACATACCGTAGGGCCAGTAGGATTTATCCCGGCCGGTGTCTTCCTGCTTGGTTGGAAACACCACCTGCAGGCCAACGATCTGGTCTCGCACGTTGCACATAGGCACCAAAAAAGCGCCGGAGCGCGGTGCGTAACGAACGCCGAAACCGACGATCTGCTTTCGATCCAGGTAATCGCAGCGGCCCTTCTCCGGCATGCGCTTGAACAACCCCGCCGCTCGGTTCGCCGCTCGACGTGCGGCATTGGCCGCGATCTCGGCGGCGCGGCGCTTGGCGTCTTCCTGCCGAGCGCGCATAACCTCGCGCTCTTCTGGCGACATCCGCCCGGCCTTGACCTTGATCTTCTGCGTCTCACCTGAACGCCAGTCACCGAAGCTGCCGAAGATCAGCGTTTCGTTCTTTTCAGTCCGATGCTCGTGAATGACGTACCAACCGTTTTTTTCCTTGCCCTTGTCCTGAGTGGTTTTGCAGCGGGTCAGCTTGCCGAAAGTCAGCGGCTCAGCAGGCTCAAGACCGTAGTCCGCGAATTGTCCGAGAACCTCATCGAGCATAGTGCGCTCCGTGCATGGTCTTGATGTCTTCGCACTCCGTGCAACGTTTGCAACCTGGTGAGGCCACCCGACGCCCTTGAGAAATCGGTTCGTCGCAGTCGATGCAAATCTTCAGCGACTCAGCCACTGGCGCCGGCTTGCGTGCTGCAAAAGCTTCCTCAGAGCGCTCCAGGATCTCACCTGCCATATCCGCCCAATCAGCCACGATCTGCACCCCGCGCTGTCTGGTTGACGTACTTGGCGCGGTTGAACATCCCCAACAGCCCCTGAATGCCGCGAAACACCTGCAGGCGAATCGCGGCCAGCTCGTGGTCCGTCACCACGCCGTCGCCGATGCTCTTTGCCCATGTGTCAGCTAAATCCGCCACCTGCCGAAAATACTCAGCAATGCCAGTGGTCAAGGTTTCAGGCATGTCATTGGTGTACGCCTCAGCCAACTCCTGCCAGATCGTGTCACCGACCAAGGCATGCACGGCATCAAGGATGCGGCGATCCTTTGTCAGCTCCAGGATCTCTCCGAACTCCTGAATGTTGACCGTGTGACTAGGGTGCGTAGGTGAGAGTTTGTGTTGCAGCGTGGTGGGATTGCGGCCGGTGGTGGCGGCGATTGCAGCGGCGCCGCCGGGATAGTCCCGAGCAGCATGGTAAAGCGCCAAGTCGAGCGGCAGGATTTCCCGCTGTGCTCGATCAACGCAACTCAGAGCGATTCGGCTCATGGCATTAATCCTTGTAAGTTGCCAGTGCCGCGCGACATGCAGTGGTGATACATTTGCCGCGTGGCTTGAAAGGGCCCAAACGCCGGCTAGATCTTCAGGATCGACACCGGCACCGTGCAGAGGCGAACGATCCGTCGTTCACCTCTGGCGCAACAGCTGCCCAATCTGTGGTGGAGAAGGCAGCAACACCAAGGCATCCGTGCCTTGGAAAGCGCGGTAAAGATTGGCGGTTCGCATGTGGTGTGCCCGCCTACCTTTACTGCGACCCGACAGCGCTGTGGTGGTGCGTGCCGGGAGGAATTGGGCGGCCCTTGGGCCGCCTTTTTTCTGGCTATGCTATGCAGCAACTTTCTGCGGCGCAGATGCATTCAGCAACCAGGCGGACTCAAACGAGTTGCCCTTCTGCTTTGCAGCCGACGCCAAAAGAACTGCGTATTTGGTTTCACCGGTGTAGTCGGTTCGCGGCAGGCTGGCTGCAAGGCGCCACTTGTTCAACGCCTGATAACTCCTGTCGCACACCTTCGCGGCGGCCCCGATGCCGCCTACTGCCTCAAACGCGAACGCGATGGCGTTCGGAAAATCTGCGGGGTCCAACATGGCAACCTCCATTTATCAACTCGGAGTTGATATTAAACATCAACTGACTATTGCGCAAGCTCCGTGGCACTCTCAACCTATGGTTGATAAAAATGCACTACGCGCCGCTTTCAGCTCGCGCCTACACGAAGCCCTCGACGATGCCGGCGTACGCAGCCGGGGTCGTGGCGTGGACATCCATCGTCAGTTGAAGAGCTTGGGGGTTGATAAGACCACGCAGGCCGTCAGCAAGTGGCTGAATGGCGAAGCCATGGCCGAAGCTGACAGTATGGTTGTGCTCTGCTCCTGGCTGAAGGTACGCCGAGAGTGGTTGGAGTACGGTGTGCTGCCTAAAGAACAGACCGGTGAAAGCAATGTTCGCCAACTGACCGTTGGTGAAGATAGCAACGTTAGCGAAGTAACACAGCGCTTTGGTAGGGTTCCGTTGATTTCTTGGGTCCAAGCAGGAGCTTGGTGCGAAGCGATCTCGAACTTTGAGGCATATGATCCCGACTCATGGATTTCCTGCCCTGTTCCTATCAGTAACCATGGATACGCACTGAAAGTCCTTGGAGACTCAATGACGAACCCAGGGCCAGGCCGTAGCTACCCAACGGGCTGCATTATCTTTGTAGATCCTGAGGCAGAGACCAAGACGGGTGACCGAGTGATCGCTAGAGTTCCGCGTACCAATGAGGCTACGTTCAAGATTCTGGTCGAGGATGCTGGACGGCAGTTTTTGCGACCAATCAATCCGCAGTATCCAATCATTGATATTACGGAAGAGACGCATATTTGTGGAAAAGTAGTTGGCTCATTCATCCCTGAATAGAACAAAAAACCAAACAACCTGCAATTAAGTCTCAAAATCTAATAAAGCACACCCCCTTCGAAAGCCTTCATCCAAGAGGGCTTTTATATAGCAAGCAGGACAAGCCAGCATATCAAACAGACAAGGAAATCCATGATAACGCCCAGCATGTTAATTAACGACAAACGTCTGACAGCATTATTTAGCGATAAATCCAGCTCGTACTGCGCATTACAACTTTGGTTACTTCAGACCAAAAAAGATTCAACAACCACTACAACCCTGCTATACGGAAGAGCGTTACCATTCAATCATTCCAGCCACGAATGGAACATCCCTAAAAAAGACAACTTTAAATCAATCGATGGCACACCAGCACAAATACTTACCTTATCTTTATACTGCACACCTCCCACACTAAAGAAAGTTATCGAAGGCCTTACTTCAAACAAAAACATCAGCACCATAACTTCAGAACTATCTATCAACTCCAATGACAAACTGGAAGAAAGAGTAGGTGACTTTAGACTCCCCAGCAAAATAAACTCTAGACCAGTCACTTTTCTTGCAATGCGAGAAAGTAACTATAATGAACAAATGAAGAGCCCCCATGGAGCAGCCTCTGCTTTCAGTGCGGCGCTTTCCCCTGAAAGCAGGACAACCATTTTCAATCTAAATACCTCCTTCAGTCCAGAGTTAACGCAATTCATTATACACCGACTAAACAAAGATACAGGAATGAGATTCGAGCACCAAGACTCTTCAAGACTAGGAGATCTAGAACTACTGGTCTTTCCAACTCTTGGTAAATTTGAGCAAAACCTCCTCCTGACGGAGTGGAATAGAGAAACGGATCAACTCACGGTCAAGCTCGATTTGAATGGTATTATCCCACCAACAACTGTATCGCTAGCAATACGCTTTATAAATGACGAACTAGTGGTACATGCTGAATTAAAAACCGAGACCGCTAAATCCAGCACCATTGAATTCACAATCACCCCACCCTCACATGTTAATGAGATAACCGACCAACTACACTTTGACATCTACGTACTCAACACAGAAGAGAATACTAGCCAGCTATACTGCAGTTATGACGCACACTATCTAAGGGCAAATACGATACTCACACGCAGCAGCACAGTTTCCGGTAATAAAATCCAACTCGACTGGTTAACAAACACTACAAAAATATCTCCAAAAGACAAACGCATAACTGCTATACAGTCCGTCAGCCAAGGATCCCGCGCAACAGTAACCACCTATAATAATAATCCTTCAGATCCTTGGGTTTCGATTAATCGAAAAATACGCTCATTAGTAAAGGAGGTGTTCCCTGCACCTTCAGAAGGACAATTTTTTCAGCGCTTTAGAGATGGAACCGGGGAAGGAAGACTTGAGCTTTCAGAGTGGATAACCAAAATATTTGGCCAGTATCAAGAGCATCAAATTATAATATTCGACCCTTACTTTGAGGACGCCGGGGTATCACTTCTGCTGCCGAAATCCAGCACAGGGAGTGAATATATTGTATTAACCATGTTCGAAGCAGGCAAATCTGAAGAGCGGATAGATAAAATCAAGCAGTGCTACGATCAGATAGCAAAAATAACTCAACCAGTTAAATTCCGACTTTATGGATTCCCTAAAGATTTCCTACACGACAGATACATTCTTATATACGAGAGCGGAGAAGCTATAAAAGGATACCATCTTTCAAACTCTCTTCAGAATGCAAACACAAGACACCCACTATTAGTAACCCCAATACCTATTGACACACTTTATAAAGTATCAGAATACGTACATGAAATACTGAGAGATCCATCTTGTTACTCAGCCCCGCAAACCGCCCCTCTATTATTCGACTCTGAAGACCGCAAAAAAAATAACACAATACAAGCCAAATATGAACCTCTTAGTTTTCTTTGCACACCCAGTGCGGGACTCTCAATTTCGGCATGGACCGGTAACAATATCTTCTCTAACCTTACCAATGAAAGCCTATTAGAAACCCTGACTAGGCTTGGGTATACAACTGAAGAAACAATAAACATAAGTAAATTCAACTCCCCGAAACTCTTCTTTGCGTTCATGGCTACCACAGAGGATTCAAAATTTTCAGAACTTTGGGAAGTAGGGGCAAACATTCTAGCACACACCCCTGCAGGAGAAAAATACAGGAATCTATCAAGCCCTACAAATTTAACAAACAAGTTAAAATCCCATCTCCAGCGTCAAGCCGACAAAGCCCCCCCCTCCGAGAGCGAAGACCTTCAAGAGTCTTACACTTGCAGCTATTTAAATACGCCAATTGAAAGCTTGATATTGCACGCTCGCAACTATGACTTCTCGCGGACAATGAAAAACCGCGCATTAGGCTGGGGAGACTACTATGCAATCAAGATACTGTGGTACAAAAGCCCCGACCTGCTTTTGGATCTAATTGAAGAGTTCTCCCATAAGCTCACCGGATCTAAAAGCAGACATTACAACGCACTTCTTATGCGATCAATCTGTACACAAGCACTATCTGAAATATCCCTCAGTTGCGCTATTGGGATTCTGAATGTTACCCGCATCAAAAAACTTATATCGAGAGACACCGCCTTACTTAGATGGTTTGGATATACCGGACTAAACAGTGTAATTTCCGAAAAACCTATCCACCTTTCCATTGCCAATCGAATAAAACAATCCGAGCAAAAACTCATTATAGGGTGGCTCGTCAGCACCAACAGTTTCCGTAAAGACACTGAGCCCCACTCGTTCGAAAAATCGGTCGAGCTTCTTCTCAGCAAATATCCAACCGCTCTTTCCACTATCCAGACAAGAGAAATAATAAATAATTTACGCGGCCATATGCATCAATTGAGCTATAGCTATCCATGGCTTATAGAAAACATACTAAACCCTCTGATTGAAAGCGATAGAATTAGCTACAACGACGCATCAAAAGTATGGCAAGACGAAGTAATGAGTTTAATTAACGAACGAGCAGACGGCAAAACCAGCCTATTCAGCATAAAACACCAGGGTGAAACGACAGACTATGCAGCCTCACTGTATGCAAAGTGCACTCTCGAGTACCAGACGCAATCACTCGAAATACTCACAAGCAAACTTGAAGAACTAAATAAAAAAATCCAGAAACCCTTAGCAAGCACAAACAACTGGACCTCTTGGGATAACAATTTGAAAGCGTGCTTTTGGATATATGGTTATTTAAAGTGGACAGAGTATTACCTACCACATGACAGCCTATTTTCGAACAAACTAGACATCGCGATAAAAAGAGCGTGGGAAATTAGCTCAAGAAGATCGCTAGATGAATGGAAAAAACAGGATTATACCGGTGGAGAGTTTTCGATTTTTCTTCAGGATCGAGATCCGCCTATGGAATAGCTCAATCTGAAGACACAAAAAATCAACCAATGGTTGACATATAGCAACCACTGGTTGATATTCATGCTTCCTCTCCACCACAGAGTGAAGCAAAATCATGCACACCATAGCTACCCTACACGTCCATCCGGCGGCGACTGACCCGTCCCGCGTCTTTGAGATTCGCCGCTTAGCTCGCGACTCCGGCTGCGCATTTATCGGCACCAAAACCAAACCACAACGCGAGCCCATGCCTGCCCCCTTCGATCCAAACGATGGAGGAAGGGCAGCATGAGCAAGTTCAAACTCGACAACCGCACCCTGCAATTGCTCAACGCCCAGGTCAATCTGAGCGAGACTTTCAATCACACGCTACGGTCGACACCACAGCGCGAAGCCCTGGCGTTCCGCCTAAAAGTTGAACGCAGCAAATCTGACACCCTCTTCACTGTCGAGCTGGGCAGCGAGCGCCACACCCTGACCTTGCAGAACGAAAAGAAGATGCACCTCAAACTGGCCGACTTCATTGAAGAGATTGCCAACGGCCCCTTCGATTCCAGCAACACCGCCGACCTGCTGAACATCCCACACGCCAACCGCCAATACGCACGGTTCGATACCGAGCATAAACAACGGGTGTTCGAGCTGGTGCGTACTGGCGGTGTCGTGAGCCTCGACATGGGTTTTGAACTGCCCCTTCACGTTGCTATGCATCGCACCAAAACCCGCTCTGGTGTCACCGCCATCATGAGCATCGGTGTGAAAAGCCCGCGCACCAAGTGCTTCACCGTGTGCGGTAGCGACATTGAGATCTACGAGAAAGTGGCCGAGTCCATCAACCACCTGGCTGCGGCAGCAACACCTGCCGCGCACGCAGCTTGAGGGGGATGCCATGGAACGCACACTCGCCCAAGCAGCCGCCCAGCTCGGACTCACACGTCCCAAGCTGATCAAGCTCATGCGGGAAAAAGGTCTGCTCAATGATCGAAACCTGCCGACTTACCCATCCCGCGACCGTGAGTTCCTGCGAGTCAAGGACGGTAATTGGTATCACGAGACCGCCGGCATGCAGTACAGCCAGTCAACCCGCGTCAAACAACCTGGCATGCGCTGGCTGGCCGTGCAACTGGGGCTGGAACTACCCGCCATCCCGGTAAACGACCGTGACGTGGCCTAGGGAATACGCCCGCCAGATCGTCGCCATGCGCACACGCGAGGAGCGCAACGCCGCGCTTCTCGAAGTGCCGGAGCATCTGCGGGAGCTGACCAAACGCCACTGCCTGAACGCCTGGAATCACCCGGCAAGAACACAACGCAAGGAGGCTCAACAAGCCAATGAGTAACGCAAGCCAAACCCCGCTGCGGCTACAACCCGCACCGGAATCAGCCACCGTCGAACTGCTCTACCGCACCTTCGGCGACGTGCTGATCCCACTGGAAAAGGTGCGTGAGCAGTACTTCCGCAACCTCAACGAGCAATCGTTCGTGGCCGAGATCAATAGTGGACGGATTCAGCTTCCCATCACCACGCTGGACACCAGCCGCAAGGCGCCGAAGTACGCACACATCCGGCATGTCGCCTCACTGATCGATATCCGTGCCTACAAGGCCGATGAAGAAATGCCGCGACCGCAGGACGAACCCACCGAGTAAGACCACCACCCCGAACGGCTGCCACCACCAGCCAATCGAAACCACCAGGAGCACACCACATGACTGCAATTCAAATCTGCGCACTGATCGGCATCATCCTCGGCGCCGCCCTTATCTACTGGATCGGCTACCGAGGCGGCTTGATTGATGGTCGTTTCGAAGGCGCCGAAGAAGGCAAGAACATCGAGCACGCAGCCAGCGCAAAGACCATCCGCGAACTTGAAGCGTCCCTTCAGTTCCTTCGTGCCGACCATACGCACCTTGCGCAGCTCTGTAAAAAGCTCAGGACCGGTCAGACATTCGGCGCCGATGAGCGCCAGACCCTACTGTGCATCGCCGAAAAGCTGAAGCTCGCCGCTGATACCTTCCGCGCCATGAGTTCGAAATCCCAGGCTATACAAGCCCTAGAGCTGCGCGACAAAGCCCTCAGCATGGCCGCACTGCTGGAGCCAGTAGCCCAGGAGCGCGCAGCATGAACCGCGCCCTCCCGATGCTACGACTGACGCCGCAAGCGGCCGGTGTGCTTCAACAGCAACACACCAAAGCCGCCAGCGAACTGCGCGAGCTGACCCGCTACAGCAAGGAGTTCGACCGGCAACTGAAAGCATGGATCGGTTACGACGCTCTGCGCCAATTGCACAAGGACACCAGCAACGCCCTGCTGCTGACCGACTTGGTCAAGGAGGTCGCATGACTCAGATCCTCACCCACACCGGCAAACGCTTCGACGTAGCCGACCCATGCCCCGACCTGATCGACCCGCGAGACATTGCCCATTCGCTCGCGCACCTGTGCCGGTTCAATGGCCACACCCGCGAGTTCTACAGCGTGGCCCAGCACAGCTGCATCGTCGCCGACCTGGTGCCGGACGAACACAAACTGGCCGCCCTGCTCCACGACGCCACCGAAGCCTACGTCGGCGACATGGTCCGACCGATCAAGGAGAGCATGCCCGCCTTCCAGGCAGTTGAGTCCTGGGTGTGGGAAAGCATCTGCGACCGATTCCTGCTCGACCTCGATCTGCCGGCATCCGTCTGCAACGCCGACCTGATAGCGCTGGCCACCGAACGCCGCGATCTGATGCCAACCGACTCGGCCATCTGGGAGTGCCTGATCGGCATCGACCCCATGGCCGAAACCATCCGCCCATGGTCCGCCACCGAAGCCCGGCTCACCTATCACCAGCGCCTGATGGACCAACTCGCTATCGAACACCGGAGGAAAGCGGCATGAAGATAGATCTGCACACCACCGAAACATCGACCGCTTTGCTCTGCAACGCTAACGACGTCGACACGCAAAAAACAAAGAGTCTCTGCTGCGCAGCAGCAGGCATTACTGCTTCTATCAGCGCCACTGCCGAGGCACTTATACCCCACGAAAAGCTGCGCGAGGCAGCCACACCCGATGCAACGCTAATCGCTCAGGATCGCCCGCCCGCGCAGCCTGTTGTGGGGTATACGCGAACCAAATCTCCAGAGCTGCTAGCTCCGCTAATGATGATCCAAATCCGGGAGATCTCATGAACACGCTTTTTCTACTTATGGCCCAATATGAAGGCAGAGCTGTAATCCCACTTGATCGCGTTTGCGCCGACTACATGAACCTGACAGTACAGAGATTTAAGGAAAAGCAACTGGCGGGCGAAATTGACATCCCGATAGTGCGTCTGGGCGCACGAAGTCAAAAAGCGGGGCTCGGCATCCACCTGAAAGACCTAGCTGACTACATTGACCGACAGCGGGAGAAAGCTACCCGTGAGCAGGCGCAGCTGATGGGGCGCAAAGACTAACCTCCAGCAGAGATACGAATCAACTCTCAACTCCTTGAGCAAGGACAAAAATTTCATCGTATGGTTGGGCGTAGCCACCCTAACTGCAAGCCAAACGAAAAAGGGTTAACACATGGTCTTTTTTATACATATAGAATATGCATAATGACAACATTCAGAATTCAGTATGACCAGGCGAAAAACGTCACGAACAAGAAGAAACATAAGGTGAGCCTGGCAGATGCCGAGCCCGTGTTTTACGACGACATGGCCCTTGAGCGTGAGGACAATGATCATGATGAAAAGCGGTGGATTATCATGGGGCAAGACGCCTGCGGCCGTGTACTCGTCGTTGCCTACACCTACCGCGAGCCAGATTTCGTTCGCATCATCAGCGCACGAGAAGCCTCCAAAAATGAACTGCGTCAGTACCTGGAGGGTTGACCAATGAAAGAAGAATACGATTTCAGCACAGCCAAGCGTGGCCCAGTTGCGAGCAGCAAAGGCAAAACCCGCATCACCATCATGCTTGATGACGACGTGATTGAGGCCGCTCGCGAGTGCGCCGAAAGTGCCGGCACTGGATATCAAACTGTCATCAACAACCTATTGCGTCAGACCCTGGTAACTCAGACTGCCCACAAGCTGGCACCAGTAGCCCGAAAGCGGACCCGAATAGTCAGACCCTACGCAAACGGCATTACCCGGTCCGACGTGAAGGACCTAGAGAAACAGCTAGCCGCTATGACTGAAGAATTACATAAAATGATGGATGCATCTAAACCCAGCAAAGCCAAGGCATCAGTATGAACTGAGAAACTCCGATTACTCAGGCGCAAGGCACTGTCTCAACTCAGTGCCTTCAACCACGCCCACCCAGCATAAGGGTCACCACGTCCTCGCAAATGTGTATACCGGCGCATAGAGTTCCAATCTCGATGCCCTGAAACATTCGACACCCTCGGGATATCCCAATCCATCTCAAACAACCGACTCACCCCATCATGCCGCAAGTCATGAAAATGCAGATCCTCAATCTCAAGGAAGTGGCACGCCCGCGTAAAGGATGCCGACACTGATTTGCTGTTGTAGGGAAAGATCTCCTTTTCCCCCTTGGGCATGGAGTGAATAATCGCCCAAGCCTCATCAGGCAGGTGACACCACACATTGTTGCCGATTTTCTGCCCAGGATTTTTCATGTCCCGCACCAAGACAGCCTGCCGAGTTTCGTCGAGATCCTCCCAAAAAATCCGCGTGATCTCCTCCTGACGGCGTGTCGAGAAGATCGCGAAGGCGATTATCTTCGGCATGTGGATCGAGTCCGGGCGACGCGTCAGCATCTCGAAGAAGTGCTCCATCAACTTGTCCAACTCATCGAGCGTCGGACGGCGATTGCGCTCTTTGCTTTTGCTGACCATGCCGAGCTTACGCAGCACCTTGCGTGCGTCAGGCATAGCATGCGGGTCAACCTCATACCCCCACGCAGGCTTAGCTATGGACAGCACTGCCCCCAAGTGCGAAAGGTCATTACCGACCGTCTGCGCCTGCACGCTGCCACCCTCCTTACCCATGCGCCATTGGGCGAACTCAACCAGATTCTGACTGGTGAGTGATGAATCATTCACCGCACCCAACCAGGTCTCACCAATTGCCGTGAGCGTGGCACGCTTGGTCTTGCCCAGTGGCCGGAGTTTTTCGTATTCGTCCAGGTACTGTTCGATCATCTGTTTGATCGTGACGCCCTTGCGGTTCGCCCGCTCAATCGCACCAGGCTGCGCCAGTTCAGTCTCACGTCGCTTGATCCAGGCCTGGGCGACCTGCTTGCGGTCGAAGGTTTGGCTTTCCTGATAAACTGTCTTCCCATCCCGATTGATCCGTATTTGCGCCGTATAGGCCGTCGAGTTGTCCTTGCGTTTACGTGATGTGATCGTGCCCATTTCCAGTTGCTACATTGCTGAATTCGCTTGCTACATTGTAGCAACCGACTTCGAAAAACAAGGGAAAATGGGTAAAAACCGCTGTATAAAAGATCAGTATCAATGAATTTCGAAAAAGCTGAAGCCCCAGTAAACACTAGCCACTCCCGCCCTGAGCTGTCCCGTCGCTTCAGCGTTGCGCCGATGATGGATTGGACCGATCGCCATTGCCGTTTCTTCCTGCGCCTGCTCTCCAAGCACGCTCTGCTCTACACAGAAATGGTCACCACCGGCGCGCTCCTCAATGGCGATCACGAGCGTTTCCTCCGTCACAACGAAGCCGAACACCCGCTCGCGCTGCAGTTAGGCGGTAGCGTCCCAGCCGACCTGGCTGCCTGCGCACGCATGGCCCAGGAGCACGGTTACGACGAAGTGAACCTGAATGTCGGCTGTCCGAGTGATCGGGTGCAGAACAATATGATTGGTGCGTGCCTGATGGCGCATCCGGTGTTGGTGGCGGAGTGTGTGAAGGCGATGCGCGATGCGGTGTCGATTCCGGTGACGGTGAAGCATCGGATCGGGATCAATGGGCGGGACAGTTACGCGCAGTTGTGTGATTTCGTCGGGACGGTTCGGGATGCCGGCTGCACCAGTTTTACCGTGCATGCGCGGATTGCGATTCTGGAGGGATTGTCACCGAAGGAGAATCGGGACATTCCGCCGTTGCGCTATGACGTGGCGGCGCAGTTGAAGACGGATTTTCCGGAGCTGGAGATTATCCTCAACGGCGGGATCAAGACGCTGGAGGCCTGTCACGAGCATTTGCAGACCTTTGACGGCGTGATGCTGGGCCGCGAGGCGTATCACAATCCTTATGTGATGGCTGAGGTCGATCAGCAGCTGTTCGGCAGCACGGCGCCGGTGATTTCACGGGCCGAGGCGCTGGCACAGTTGCGGCCTTATATCGCCGCGCACCTGGACGCTGGCGGTTCGATGCACCATATCACTCGGCATGTGTTGGGCTTGGGCACCGGTTTTCCGGGGGCGCGCAAGTTTCGGCAGTTGTTGTCGGTGGATATTCACAAGGCTAAAGAGCCGTTGGCATTGCTGGATCAGGCGGCGGAGTTGTTGGAGGGGCGTTAACCGTCACTCCGGTTGAACCTGTGGTCTGTTTTGACATCGTAATTAGCGGATAGCGCCGGGCCTTTCAAACGCCTGTTCTCAGGTTGTTACCGCCCAGGCCGTTGTTACGCATTTGCGCCCTTGAGTGGCTGTCAGCGCTCGGGTAATGTCAACAGACCCACAGGATAGAGCACGCTCATGACTTCCAAGCTGGAACAACTCAAACAATTCACCACCGTAGTGGCCGATACCGGCGACTTCGAGGCAATCGCTCGCGTTAAACCGGTGGATGCCACCACCAACCCTTCCCTGCTGCTTAAAGCGGCGGCCATTCCTGCATACGCCAATTTGCTGAACGCCTGTGTCAGCGACTGCAAAGGCGACGTGGGCCTGGCCAGCGACCGCTTTGGGGTCGCGGTCGGTCAAGAGATTCTGAAAGTAATTCCGGGGCGTATTTCCACTGAAGTGGATGCGCGCCTGTCGTTCGACACTGACGCCGTATTGAAACGCGCGCACCGTCTGATCGAGCTGTACGAAAAGGCCGGCATTGGCCGCGACCGCGTGCTGATCAAGATCGCGTCCACCTGGGAAGGCATCCGCGCCGCCGAGAAGCTGGAACGCGAAGGTATTCAGACCAACCTGACGCTGCTGTTCTCCTTCGCCCAGGCGGTTGCCTGTGCCGAGGCCGGGGTGTTCCTGATTTCGCCGTTCGTGGGCCGCATCTACGACTGGTACAAGAAGGCCAACGGCAACGACTACACCGGCGCCGACGATCCGGGCGTGCAGTCGGTGACGCGCATCTACAACTACTACAAGGCCAATGACTACAAGACTGTGGTCATGGGTGCGAGCTTCCGCAATCTGAATCAGATCGAGCAACTGGCCGGCTGTGATCGCCTGACCATCAGCCCGGACCTGATCGAGAAACTGGCGGCCGACACCGGTAAGCTGGAACGCAAGCTGGCGCCAGGCCACTCCGGCGAAGCGCGTCAGAGCCTGACAGAAGCGCAGTTCCGCTGGGCGTCGAATGAGGACGCCATGGCGACCGAGAAACTGGCTGAAGGTATTCGTCAGTTCGCTCGTGACCAGGAAAAACTTGAGGCGCTGCTGCAAGCCAAGCTGTGATCTGATCCAGGCAAGCGCAAAAAGGGCGAACCCTCACAGGTTCGCCCTTTTTTGTGCGCTGATTTTAGGGCTGCTTCGCAACCCAATGGGAGCAAGCTCCCTCGCCACAGGTCCAGCCTTGCCTCAGTGACGCTCCAGGGCGTTCACCAAGTCATGGAATGCTTCGCGGTTGGAGTCGTTCAGGCCCATGAGGATCTTGTGCGCTTCCAGCACCTTGATCCGCACCACTTCTTCGGACTGATCCTGGTCAGGCAGGTCGGTCAGGCATTCCGGGCACGGAATCGGCCGGTCAACGATGTTGAACACTTGCTCGAAGCCCATGGACTCCAGCAGCCGCGTGATGTCTTCGTGGGTGGTGACGACGGTCGGCAGCAGGCCGACCTTTTGCCGCGACATGATCGACAGCTTGGCCAGCAGGCCCAGGGTGGTGCTGTCGATACTGCGGGTTTCGGTCAGATCGATCACGATCGCGTTGAAATTCAACGCGCTGAAGATCCGCTCAATAGTCGCATCCAACGCCGAACACAGGGTCAGGCGAACTTCACCGACGAACTTCAGGACGAAGGTGCCGTCCTGCTCGGCGAACTGGATTCTACCGGTACTCATTAAAGATTCCTGCTCAACACCAACAGGGCGATATCATCCGGCATCTCCCCTAGCGTGGCCAATCCAAAAACCTGCCGCAAGCCATCCAGGCTGCCGCCCGCCGTTCTTACCCGTTCAGGTAAGGCAGCCTCTTTCTCTTTGAGTGTAGGTTCTGGCAAAAGGTCCAGAATGCCATCAGACATCAGCGTCAGACTGAACGTCGGTGGCAGCTCGATAACGTGGTCTTCGTAGGTGGCTTCATTGAACAAGCCCACCGGCAGGCCGCGCCCTTCGAGATAACTCACACTGTCTGGCGTGTACAACACTGGCAACGGCAGGTGTCCGCCGATGCTATAGGTCAACAAACCCGTCTCCTCGTCGATGACTCCACCGACCATCGTGACATGTTTGCCCAGCTTACAGCTGATCAGCCCTCGGTTGATATGACCAAGGACCTCTGAAGGGGTGAATTCCGGCAAGGTGCCGTTGCGCTTGGATTCGAACAGCAAGCGCGTGGTCATGAATTTCAGCAGCACGGTCACGAATGCCGATGAAGCGCCATGGCCTGAAACGTCCGCCAGGTAGAAGGCTACCCGGCGCTCGTCGACCCGAAAGTAGTCAACGAAGTCGCCCGACAGGTACAGAGACGGGATGATCTGGTGCGCGAACTTGAACTCGTCGATCGCCCAGGGACTGACCGGCAACATGTTCATCTGCACCTGGCGCCCGGCGTTCTGGTCTTCCTGCAACAGGTTCAGGCTGGCTTCGAGCTCGCGGTTGGCGGTTTCGAGTTTTACCCGATAGCGCTGGTTTTCCAGCAGCAGGCGCGCACGATCCAGAGCCCGGCGCACGGAGTGCTCGAGTACGGCCAGATCTTCCAGCGGCTTGATCAGGTAGTCCGCGGCGCCCAGGCGCAAGGCCTCGACGGCGTCGTTCATCACACCGGCACCCGACACCACGATCACCGGCGTTTGCGGCGAAAGGTCGGTGACCTGACGAATGAGTTCAAGCCCGCCCATCTGCGGCATGCGCAGATCGCAGATCACCAGATCGGGTTGGTTTTTCTTGAAGACCTGAAGCCCCTGCTGGCCATTGCTGGCCTGAAGGACGCTGAACCCACTGTCTTCCAAATAGGCCGCGAGACTCGCGCGTACTACTTCGTCGTCATCGATTATCAGCAGCGTGGCACTGGTTTTTTGCATGTGGGCAAACGGCGCCAGAATTAGGTTGGCGTAGCTGGCAGGGCATTCGGCCCGGCACACACTACTGGATTCGCTTTCTAGCCTCTCTGTCGCACCGCTTTCGAGCATTTGCCCTACAAGCGTGTTCATCAGAGGTGCCCTTCTAAGGCGCAGACGGTACTCCCATCCGCGAGGCGTTTCAAGCTCACGCCGATGGTCATCAGGCGTCTTTACATCGCAAATCACCGGGAGTTATAAGAACAGCCAAAACCGCAACACAAAGGAAGGATCGAGCCCATGAGCCAAAGCGATCGTGACTACAGTGAAAAGCGCGACTACATCCGCATGCGGGTCGATGCGGATGTCACATTGATTCACGCTGGCGATTTGATTCCAGCCGTCTGTATCGACCTTTCCAGCAGCGGTATGCAGGTTCAGGCTGCCCGTTCGTTCCAGGTGGGCGACACGCTGAACGTACGCATCGATTCCGAGCATGCCGCGCTCAAGGGCCTGGAAGCCGAGACCGAAGTGGTCTGGGTGGCTCAACAGGACGCTGGCGGTCAGAAACTTGGGCTTACAATCCTGAAAATGAATTGAGCACGAACTCAAACAAAGAAGGCGGCCAAATGGCCGCCTTCTTGTTGTTGCGTGGGTGACGATTTAAAAATCGTCTTCCACCTTGCCGTCTTTGACCTTGAATTCGCGGTTCTGCAGGTAAGCGTTGCGAATGAAGATGTATTTGTCGCCGGTGATCAGCTTCTCGCTCGACAACAGGCTGGCACGGGTGTCGATCACGCTCATGCCAAGCGCCATATTGCGCGCCGGAATGTCGTTCATGTAGCGGTAGGGTTTGGCGTAGGTATCGACGTATATGGACGGTGCATCACGCACCGTGCTCGGGCCGAAGAACGGCAGCATCACGTAAGGACCGCTAGGCACGCCCCAGTGGCCAAGGGTCTGGCCAAAGTCTTCGTCATTACGTTGCAGGCCCATTTTGGTGCCCACATCGAAGAACCCGGCCAGGCCGATGGTGGTGTTCATCAGCACGCGAGCCGTATCGACGCCAGCGGCGCGCGGCTTGGCCTGCAGGATGTCGTTGGCCAGGTTGCCGACGTCACCGATGTTGCGGAACATGTTGTGAATGCCGTCCGAGAGAAACGTCGGCGTAATGAACTGATAGCCCTGAGCAATCGGCTTCAAAGCGTAGGTGTCCAGTACATCGTTGAACTTGTAGATCGGACGGTTAATGCTTTCCCAAGGGTCATCTTCCGACGCCGCCTGGGCAGCGAACGGAACCAGCAACACACTGGCACACATACATAGTCGAGCTAGACGATTGCTCCAGCGCATAGCAAAAAACTCCTTGGACCGTACTGGCGCGGGCCTCAATACCCGGGCGATAAGCGCGCTAGTATAAGGTGGATAAGTATTTTTAGGCAGTCACCCGTGAACCGGTCTTGGTGTGGCCGCTTCATCCCGATGTCACTCAACTGTCACGGGGCATCCCTAATCTCCGAGATTATTTCAGGGACGTAGAAATGCCCCACGCCCAATCCCTCCCCCAGAGCATTCCCAACCCGACCGCCGTGCTCTTCGGTCTCAGCGGCTGTCTGGTGGATTTCGGCGCCCGCAGCCGTCAGAACAACAACGACACTGCTGAACGAGCGCACCTGACACCGGGCGCCCTGGAAGCGCTGAACCGTCTGCAACTTCAAGGCATTCCGTGTGCCTGGCTCGACGAGTTGCCGCACGCGCAAAGTCTCGCGCTGGCCACTTCTCTGCCGGACTGGATCACCGCCAGCCCGCACACGCTGAACGTGGGGCAATGGCCGTCCCCCGATGCGTGCTGGCAAGCCTTGATGGCGCTGAACATCGATCGCCTGGACGGTTGCGTGCTGGTCAGCGGCGAACCGCGCTTGCTGCAATCAGGTCTCAATGCCGGGCTCTGGACCATCGGCCTCGCGTCCTGCGGCTCGCTTTGCGGGATGACACCCAGGGAGTGGCAAGCCTTGAGTCAGCAGGAACGCGAGTTCAAGCGCGGCAAGGCGACCGTGCAACTGTTCGGCCTTGGCGTGCACTCGGTAATCGATCACCTGGGTGAACTCGACACCTGCCTGTCAGACATCGGCCTGCGCCGACACAAGGGTGAAAAGCCCTGATCGGCCGTTCTTGATCAAGATCATGCACTTCGCTCGCCAGTGGATTAATCTAAAGGCCAGATGCAGACCTTTGGCCCATCGCTGCGGTCTATGCCAGTGCCTATCGATAAAAGGAAGAACGCCATGCCTGCCCGCGAACTGCAAGAACAGCTCAACGCCCTGCGCGAGCAACTGGAGCAGAACCCACCGCTCACGCTGGAAGAACGTGAACACCTGCAAGAACTGATGCAGAAGATTGAGGCGCAGATCAAACTCGAAACCGCGACGCAGGACAGCAGCCTGGCGGACGGCGTCAACCTTGCCGTGGAGCGTTTTGAAGTGGACCACCCGGCGCTGGCCACCGTGTTGCGCAACATCGTGCAGACCCTGGGCAACATCGGAATCTGACCCTGCGAATGCAAAAAAGCCCCGCTAGCGATAGCGGGGCTTTTTCATTTGTGCGGACAAAACACCGAACTTAAAACTACTCACATTCCTTGTAGCAGCTGGCGAAGCCGGCGTTCGGCTGCGCAGCGGCCGTAAATCCAGCGTACTCGGTATTTCTGAAAGATTACGGTGTTCAATTTCACGACTGCTTCGCAGCCGAACGCCGGCTTCGCCAGCTGCTACAGTCCGTGTCGAAGCCAAATATTGTTACTGACGCACCAACCGCAGGTTCGGCAGTTGCACTTCTTCAGTGCTGCGATACGGGTTGATATCCAGCCCGCCGCGACGCACGTAACGCGCATACACGGTCAGTTTTTCCGGTTTCAGCAAGCGTTGCAGGTCGAGGAAGATCCGTTCTACGCACTGCTCGTGGAAGTCCGAGTGCTGACGGAAGCTCACCAGATAAGCCAGCAGACTGGCGTGATCCAGCGCCGCGCCACGGTACTCGACCGCGACACTGCCCCAGTCCGGCTGGCTGGTGACCGGGCAATTGGATTTGAGCAGATGGCTGTGCACGCTTTCTTCAACGATGCGCGAATCGTCGCAACGCAGCAGTTCCGGGCGCGGATGCTCGTAGTTGCTGACGCTGATATCCAGATCATCGATGCACACGCCTGGCAGCGCTACAACGCCTTCAGCCTCGACCTCGTTCAAGCTGCGAATACGCACGCCCACCGGCTTGCCCGCGGCGGCCGACAGGTCATTCACCAGCGTGGCTTCAAGGCTTTGGGTATCGGCGAACGGTGTCTGGTTCAGCGAGTTCAGGTACAACTTGAACGACTTCGACTCGATGATGTTCGGCGAGTCCGCCGGGATACTGAATTCGCCAATGGCCACCACCGGTTTGCCCGATGGCAGCAGCCAGGACAGTTCGAAGCAGTTCCAGAAATCCACGCCCTTGTACGGCAGGGTTTCAGCCGTCAGGCCCAGCTCGGCCCATTTCGCGGTGCGCGGGATCGGGAACAGCAAGGACGGCGTGTACGTGGCGATGTATTCGCTGGATTTGCCCAGCGGCGAATGTTCGGCTGCGGGATGCATGGCGGAAACCTGACTAAAGAATCAGCGGATTCTACCAGCCTTTGCTCCCGCCTTTGAGTGCTTACTGACTGACAGTCAATTTGCCGACCATACCTGCCTGATAGTGGCCGGGAATATTGCAGGCGAACTCCAGATTGCTGGCTTTCTTGAAGGTCCAGGTCAATTCGGTGGTTTTGCCCGGTTCAATCAGCACGCTGTTCGGATCATCGTGCTTCATGCTTGCGCCGTGATCCATGTCTGGCATCGAGTTGTGATCCATGCCCGCCATCGAGCCGTGGTCCATGGGAGCGCTTTTCATCATGGTCGGGGTGAGCATGCCGCCCTGTTGCATTTTCAGCATTTCCTGTTGATGCGCAGCATGCATCGCCGCATCGCCCAGGTTGAATTCGTGCAGTAACTGGCCTTTATTGATCAGCACAAAACGCACCGTCTCACCGGCTTTGATGTCCAGCGTCTTGGGCGTGAACGACATATCGCTCATGACGATTTCGACGCTGCGCGTAGCCTTCGCCGCCGGGGCCGGCGTGCCGAAGTCGTAGGTCTGTGCCGGTGACGCCCACACGGGAAAGCTTAACGCCAACAAGCAGCCGGCAAGTACCAATCGATGACGCAAAAACATGATCACACTCCAACAAGAGAAGGTTCAGCCTGTGGGAAACTCTACTACTGCGCCACTGCCAGCCAGCTGACGGCCAGATTACAACTTTGTAAGGTTGCACTGCATCGCCGCCCGCCACGGTATAACGCACCTGTTCCATTGACCTCGAGCTACCCATGAAATTGCTGATCGTCGAAGACCAACCAAAAACCGGCCACTACTTGCGCCAAGGCCTGACCGAGGCCGGCTTCAACGTCGAACTGGTGGCCGACGGCAACACCGGCCAGCACCTCGCGCTGACCGGAGATTACGCCTTGCTGATTCTCGACGTGATGCTCCCCGGCCGTGACGGCTGGCAGATTCTGCAAGCGGTACGTAACGCCGGCCTGGACATCCCGGTGCTGTTTCTCACCGCCCGCGATGCCGTGGAAGATCGGGTTCATGGCCTGGAACTGGGCGCCGACGATTACCTGGTCAAGCCTTTCGCCTTTTCCGAGCTGCTGGCCCGCGTGCGTAGCCTGTTACGTCGTGGCAGCGCGGCACCGCAAGAAACCAGTCTACAACTGGCCGACTTGCGGCTGGACCTGATTCGCCGCCGGGTCGAGCGCAGCGGCCAGCGCGTCGACCTGACTGCCAAGGAATTCGCCCTGCTGGAACTGCTCTTGCGCCGCCAGGGCGAAGTGCTGCCCAAATCGCTGATCGCTTCGCAGGTCTGGGACATGAATTTCGACAGTGACACCAATGTCATTGAAGTGGCGATCCGCCGCCTGCGCCTGAAGATCGACGACGACTTCCCGAACAAGTTGATTCATACCGTACGCGGCATGGGCTACGTGCTTGAAGAGCGTCCCGCCTGATGCGCCGCCTGTCCCTGAGCGGCCGTCTGGCCTTGCTGTTTGCCGCCTGTACGGCGGTGGTTTCATTGTTCGCTGGTGTGCTGTTCAGCCGCGCCAGCGAGACGCACTTCATTGAACTCGACCAGCAATTGCTCGACGGCAAGCTGATCGCCCTGCGCAGCGTCTTGGCCGGCGCCGACGACCCGCGGTTGTTCGCCGAACGAAAAGCCGGACTGCAGGATGAAATGAGTCATCAGCCGGACCTGGCATTGCGGGTGCGCGGCGCCGATGGTCACGTGTGGTTCGACAGTGCCGCGAACCTCCCCGACGACTTGCCAACCCGCTCCGGTCTTCACAGCTTGCACAGCGCCGACACGGCGTATCGGGTCTACAGCGCCGCGCTGGAGCCGGGCAAGACCGATTCCGCGCAGCTGATTCTGATGCTCGACATCACTCACCATCAGCACTTTTTGCAGCGCATGCAGCATTTGATCTGGCTGACCGTCGGCCTGTCGGCGCTAGCCACCGCGCTGCTCGGCGCGTGGGCGGCGCGCAGTGGTTTGCGGCCGTTGCGGCGCATGAGTGAAGTGGCCGCCGGGGTGTCCGCCAGCTCGCTGACCCAGCGCCTGCCCGAAGATCAAATGCCCGCCGAACTCGCCAATCTGGCTCACACGTTTAACGCCATGCTCGGCCGTCTCGACGACTCGTTCCAGCGTCTGTCAGCCTTCTCCGCCGACATCGCCCACGAACTGCGCACACCGTTGTCGAACCTGCTGACCCACACTCAGGTCACCCTCACCCGCCCGCGCGACCTGGAAGATTACCGCGAGGCGCTGCACAGCAACCTCGAAGAGCTGCAATGGATGGCGCAGCTGGTCAACGACATGCTGTATCTGGCCAAGGCCGATCACGGCTTGCTGACGCCAAAACGCGAACCGCTGCAACTGGCCGAGGAAGTGGATCTGTTGCTGGAGTTTTACGCACCATTGGCCGAAGACGCACGAGTCAAGCTGACCCGTCTCGGCGACGCCAGCCTCAATGGCGACCGCAGCATGTTGCGCCGCGCCCTCTCCAATCTGCTGGACAACGCACTGCGCTTCACCCCGCCAAACGGTGAGGTTCAAGTGCGGATTGTCGATGAACCAAAGGGCTTGAGCCTGAGTGTTGAAAACAGCGGCGAGGGGATTTCTGAAGAACTGTTGCCGCGATTGTTTGACCGGTTCTACCGCGCAGACCCGGCGCGCCATGAAGGCAGTAGCGAGCATGCAGGGTTGGGGCTGGCGATCACTCAGTCGATCATCCGCGCTCATGGCGGGACGATTCGTTGCGAATCAGGCCAGGGGTGGACACGGTTTTTGATGCAGTTGCCGAAGGGGGTTTGAGGCCAGCCGGAACCTGATCGTTCCCACGCGGGGGAACGATCAGGTGCGGTGTCTGGACTTACGAATAGCGCAACGCAGTCGCCGGTTCGATCTTCGCGGCGCGCCAGGCCGGGTATACCGTGGCCAGGAAGCTCATGATGAAGCCCGCCGAGCAGATCAGCAGCACGTCACCGCCCTGCAGTTCCGATGGCAAGTTGCTGACGAAGTACACGTCGGAGCTGAAGATATGCTGGCCAGTCACGCGCTCCAGCCAACCGACCATCTCACTCACGTTCAACGCCGCGACCACCCCGAGGACGCCGCCAATCAGCGTGCCGACGACACCGATCACCGTGCCCTGAACCATGAAGATCGCCATGATCTGCCGAGGCGTGGCGCCGATGGTCCGCAGGATCGCGATGTCCGCGCCTTTGTCGTTCACCACCATGATCAAGGTGGCGATGATGTTGAATGCAGCGACCGCCACGATCATCAGCAGCAACAGGCCGATCATGGTTTTTTCCATCTTCATGGCGCTGAACAGACTGCCTTGAGTGTGGGTCCAGTCATCGGCCTTGAAGTCGGCGCCTAGCCCGCCTGCAATGTCTGACGAGACCTTGGGGGCGGCGTACAGGTCTTTCACCGCCAGGCGCACGCTTTGCACCTGATTCGGTTGCCAATGCTGCATTTGCGCTGCATCGGCAACGTGGATCAGCGCCATCGAGCCGTCGAGTTCGGCACCGACCTTGAACACGCCAACCACGTTCAGCCGCTGCATGCGCGGGGTGATGCCACCCGGTGCGGTGCTGACTTCCGGCACGATCAGGGTGATTTTGTCGCCGACGTTCAAGCGGAAGCGGCGTGCGGTGATTTCACCGACCACCACCCCGAACTCGCCCGGCTTCAAGTCGTCCAGACGTCCCTGCACGATGTGCTGGGCGACGATGGAGACTTTGCCTTCCTGTGCCGGATCAACGCCGCTGATCTGGATCGGCTGCATCGAGCCCTTGTACGACAGCATGCCTTCCATCTCGGTGAACGGCACGGCGGCCGTCACTTCAGGATTTTTCATGGCAGCGGCCGCGACAGGCTGCCAATCATCGATCGGCTTGACGCCAACGATGGTCGCGTGGGGCACCATGCCGAGGATGCGCGAGCTCATTTCGCGCTGGAAGCCGTTCATCACCGACAACACCACAATCATCGCCAGCACGCCCAGGGCGAGGCCGATCATCGAGGTCATCGAGATAAACGAAACAAAGCGATTGCGGCGCTTGGCGCGGGTATAGCGCGTGCCGATAAAGATCGATAACGGTCTGAACATTCGCTGGGGCACCGTATAAAAATAAAAGACCCGACACGCTTTTCAGTCGTGCCGGGTTTCGGCCAATCAGATGGGAGTGAGACGACCTTCCTGCAGGTGCAGGACGCGATCCATCTGGCGAGCCAGGTTCATGTCGTGGGTCACCACCAGGAACGCGGTGCGCATCGACGTGCTGAGTTCCAGCATCAAGTCCTGAATGCCCTGGGCGGTATGGGAGTCGAGGTTACCGGTCGGCTCATCGAGCATCACCAGCCCTGGCTTGTTCACCAACGCGCGGGCGATGGCCACGCGCTGACGCTCGCCACCAGACAGTTCGGCCGGTTTGTGCTCCAGACGATGGCCCAGCCCTACCCGCTCCAGCAAGGCCGTGGCGCGCTGACGGGCTTCCGGGATCGCGGTGCGGCCGATCAACAGCGGCATGCAGACGTTTTCCAGCGCGGTGAACTCGGGCAGCAAGTGGTGAAACTGGTAAACGAAGCCCAGCGAGCGGTTACGCAACAGGCCGCGGGCCTTTTCGTTGAGCGCCGACAACTCTTCACCGGCCAGCCAGACACTGCCTTTGGTCGGCGTATCAAGGCCGCCAAGCAGGTTGAGCAAGGTACTTTTACCGGAACCGGAGGTGCCGACAATCGCCACGCGCTCACCCGGATGCAGCTCCAGCTGCAAACCGGACAACACCACCACCGATTCCGGGCCTTCCTCGTAGGCTTTACCCAGGTCGCGGCAACTCAAGACTGCTTTCGTACTCATACCCAAATCACTCATAACGTAGCGCCTCCGCAGGCTGGGTGCGCGCAGCACGCCAGGCTGGATAAAGGGTGGCGAGGAAACTCAGGACCAACGCCGCGCCGCAGACCATCAACACGTCTTCAGCCATCAGTTGCGACGGCAGGTAGTCGATGAAGTACACGTCGGCGTTAAGGAATTTGTGCCCGATCAGGCCTTCGAGGGCGGAAATCGCGGCGCTGACATTCAGTGCGGCGAACATGCCGACCACGGCGCCGATCGCCGTGCCGACCACACCGATCACCGTGCCCTGGACCATGAAGATCGCCATGATCTGGCCCGGCGTAGAACCAAGGGTCCGCAGGATCGCGATGTCGCCCTTCTTGTCGTTCACCACCATCACCAGCGTCGAAATGATGTTGAACGCGGCCACCGCAACGATCAGCAGCAACAGCAGGCCGATCATGGCTTTTTCCATGCGGATCGCCTGATACAGGTTTCCGTGGGTGCGGGTCCAGTCACGGGCGTAGTAATGGTCTCCGTCCAGGTTTTGCGCAATGTTCCAAGCGGTGCGAGGTGCCTGGAACAAATCGTCGAACTTCAGCCGCAAGCCCTGGACCTGATCCGGCTTCCAGCGATGCAGGCGCGCCAGGTCATCCAGATTGGTCAGCCCCAGGTAGCCGTCCAGCTCACCGGCGCCGACATGGAAAATGCCGACCACGGTGAAGCGCTTCATCCGCGGGAACATCCCGGCCGGGGTCACGGTGACCTCCGGGGCGACGAAGGTCAGCTTGTCGCCGAGACCCACGCCGAGCTTGGTCGCGGCCTTGTCACCGATCACGATGCCGAAGCTGCCCGGCGACAGGTCGTCGAGTTTGCCCTGCGTCATGAAGTTGTCGATGATCGAGACTTTGCGCTCCTGATCCGGGTCGACGGCATTGAGCAGGACTTTCTGCACCTGGCCGTTGTTGGTCAGCAAACCCTGCATCTGGGTGAACGGCGCAACCGCCACCACCTCAGGGTTCTGCTGGACCTTGGCGGCCAGGCTTTGCCAGTCGCTGATGGGCTCACCGGACTCGATGGTCGCGTGGGGCACCATGCCCAGCACGCGGGTGCGCATCTCATGATCGAAGCCGTTCATCACCGACAGCACCACGATCATCACGACCACGCCGAGGGCGAGTCCGATCATCGAAGTCAGGGAAATGAACGACACAAAATGATTGCGACGTTTTGCACGGGTATAACGCGTGCCGATAAATACGAAGAGAGGTCTGAACATGTCGGGGCTTGTTCGGAGGGAAAAGGAACGTCCTTGTGGCGGGGGTCGATAACCAGCTTTACACTCAGACCACCGCCGCTACCATGGGTTCGCCATGTCGACATTAGATGAAGAAGATCGCCGCGAATACTACCGTATCGAGGACACGATCGCACTGGAAATTCGGCCCCTGTCTGCCCTCGAAGCGGCAGGTCAGGAAGTGTTGCAGGATGCTTCCCCGCTGTTCAACCTGCTCAGCGAACTGCACCTGAGCGAATTCGAGTCGCAGCACTTGCTGCGCCAGATCAGTGAGCGGGATCGAAACACCGCCAACTATCTGAAGGTCATGAACAAGCGCATCGACCTGCTGAGCCAGGTCGTGGCACACACCGTGCTCGGCAAGTTCGGTGAGCCGCAGCACGTGGTGCTGTCGGAAGGCGGCATCGAGTTCGAGCACCACCTCGCCTACCCGACCGGCAGCCATCTGGCGATCAAGCTGTTGTTGATGCCGCAAGCACTGGGCCTGCTGTTGCGGGCCAAGGTTACTCACTGTGAACCGGAAAGCTTCGGCACCTTCGAGATTGGCACCGAATTCGAAGCCCTGACCGATGCGCAACGACAGCTGCTGGCCCGCTATATCTTGCAGAAACAGGCGCATGAGCGACGCCTGGCACGCGAGCAAAACGAATCAGGCAATTAATTAAGGAAGACCCGTGACCCTAATCTACGGCCACCGCGGCGCCAAAGGCGAAGCACCGGAAAACACCCTGAGCAGTTTCCAGGAATGCCTCAAGCACGGCGTACGCCGTTGCGAACTGGACCTGCACCTGTCCATGGACGGCGAGTTGATGGTCATCCACGACCCGACGCTCAAGCGCACCACCGAGCGTCGCGGCAAGGTGGTCGAGCATACGGCGGCAGAACTGGTGACCTACGATGCGCGCAAGGGTGGTCCGGGCTGGATCAAGCCATGCCCGATTCCACGGCTGGAAGAGCTGTTCGAAAAGTGCGATTTCGAGCACTGGCAGTTAGAGGTCAAGAGCGCGTCGCGTATGCGCGCGGCGACGACGGTGTTGGCGATCCGCGAAATGGCGCAACGCTTTGGCTTGCTGGACAAGGTCACCATCACCTCGAGTTCGCGCGAAGTGCTGAAGGCCGCAGTCGATCTGGTGCCGGATGTGTCGCGTGGGCTGGTCGCCGAATACGCCTGGCTCGACCCGCTGAAGGTCGCGCAAAGTTATGGCTGTGAGATTCTGGCGCTGAACTGGACCCTGTGTACGCCGGAACGCCTGCAGAAGGCGCAGCGACAAGGTCTGCATGTGTCGGTATGGACAGTCAACGAACCTGCGCTGATGCGCAGGCTCGCTGATTTCGGCGTTGACAGCCTGATTACAGACTTTCCCGGTTTGGCCAGCGCCACGCTCGAGAATTGCTGAAATCGGTCTCCCCGGCCGGCTCAGGCCACCGGCCGGAGCCGCTCAAAAAAGCCGGTTGAGGCCGTCGTAGGCCGCTACCCGATAGGCTTCGGCCATGGTCGGGTAGTTGAACGTGGTGTTGACGAAGTACTTCAACGTGTTCTGTTCACCCGGCTGGTTCATGATCGCCTGACCGATGTGGACGATCTCCGATGCCTGGTAACCGAAGCAATGCACGCCGAGCACTTCCAGTGTCTCGCGGTGGAACAGGATCTTCAGCATGCCTTGCGGCTCGCCGGCAATCTGCGCACGCGCCATGCCCTTGAAGAACGCCTTGCCGACTTCGTACGGCACTTTGGCCTGGGTCAGCTCTTGCTCGTTCTTGCCGATCGAGCTGATCTCCGGAATGGTGTAGATCCCGGTCGGTACGTCGTTGACGAAACGCCAGCTGTTGTTATCGACGATGCTGCCAGCGGCCGAACGACCCTGGTCATGGGCGGCACTGGCCAGGCTCGGCCAGCCAATCACGTCGCCTGCGCCGTAGATGTTCTGGATGCAGGTGCGATAGTTCTGGTCAACTTCGATCTGGCCACGGCTGTTGACCTTCACGCCGATGTTTTCCAGGCCTAACGCGTCGGTATTACCGGTACGGCCGTTGCACCAGAGCAAGGCGTCGGCCTTGATCTTCTTGCCGGACTTGAGGTGCAGGATCACCCCGTTGTCCACGCCTTCAACGCGATCGTAATCTTCGTTGTGACGCACGGTGATGTTGTTGTTGCTGAAGTGGTAGCTCAGCGCCTGGGAGATTTCCGAGTCGAGGAAGCTCAGCAGCTGACCGCGGTTATCCACCAGTTCGACCAGCACGCCCAGACCACTGAAGATCGAGGCGTATTCGCAACCAATCACACCGGCGCCGTAAACGATGAGTTTACGCGGGGTGTGGCCGAGGCTGAGGATAGTGTCGCTATCGTAGATACGCGGGTGGTGAAAATCGATATCGGCCGGGCGATACGGACGCGAGCCGGTAGCGATGATGATGTGCTTGGCCACCAGTTTTTCGACCACGCCGTTGGCGCAGACCACTTCGATGGTTTGCTCGTCAGCGAAGCTGCCGGTGCCGAAGAACAGGTCGACCCGATTGCGCGCGTAGTAACCGGTGCGCGAGGCGACTTGTTTGGCAATGACTTTTTCGGCGCTTTTCAGTACGTCCGGAAACGAGAACCAGCGCGGCTCACCAATGGCCCGGAACATCGGGTTGGTGTTGAACTGCATGATCTGCCGGACCGAGTGACGCAAGGCCTTGGACGGGATAGTGCCAAGGTGGGTGCAGTTGCCGCCGACCTGGCGACGACTATCGACCATCGCCACTTTGCGCCCTGCTTTGGCGGCGTTCATTGCCGCGCCTTCTCCCGCCGGGCCGGAACCCAACACCACCACGTCGTAGTTGTAGACAGCCATGCGTACTCCTCAGAACAGGCCGCGGCGCCCCGTTGGCACCTGCGGCTAAATCATGCCGGTCTTGCGGCATGAAGGAACAATTTGGGGTCAGTCGAGAACCCGGACACAGTCTATAGAAGCGTCAACGCCGCGCACATTAACCCTTGGTCGCGTCGTAGGCTAGTTTTGCCTGCACTACAACGCCAACCGTGAGTGTCCATCACACCGTATTTACTTGGCTTTTTCGGCACTCAGGCGGTCAAAAGCCTGACTGGTTCGCGTGACAAAGCCTGTATCGGTTCGAATCACAAAAAATGCACTGATATCATGCTTTTCGGCGTAGTCCCTGCCGCGCTCGGGGCCAAGAATCAGCAACAGCGTCGATAAGCCATCGGCCATCAGCGTCGAAGGATTAATTACCGTGACGGACGCTAGGGTATGGGTGATCGGCGCGCCGGTTCGGGCATCGAACGTGTGGGAATAGCGCCGGCCATCCTGCATGAAGTAATTGCGGTAGTCGCCTGAGGTCGAAACACCGTTGCCGTCCAGCGTGATCACCCGCTCGACAACCTGCTGGTCATCGCGTGGCTCCTCCAGCGCAATCTTCCAGGGCGACCCGTCGAGTTTCTTGCCAACGGCCTTGAGTTCGCCGGTGGCATCGGCGATGAAGCTGTCGATACCCAGTTCCTGCAACTTCGCAGCGATCCTGTCGACAGCGTACCCGGCGCCAATGCTGCCGAAGTCCACCTCGACCGGCGCGTCCTTGCATAGCTGATCGCCTTCAATCCGCAGATGCGTATAACCGACGCGTTGTCGGGCCAGAGCCAAGGCTTCGGCGCTTGGGACTTTTTCATCGCGCGATTGTGGGCCGAATCCCCAAAGGTTCAGCAGCGGCTCCACCGTCAGGTCGTAGGAACCGTCGCTCGTCTCTGACAGTTGCTCGCCCACCTTGACCAACTGCAAGACCGGCGCCGGCATTGGCTGACAGCTATTGGCCGGTAAACCATTGAATCGCTCGATGTCGGAATCACTGCGGTAGGTCGACAGCTGCCGGTCGATCTCGGCCAGAATCGACTCGACCTGTTTCTGCACCTCGACCGGCCCGGGAGTCCCCGGATGGCGGATGTATTTGACCGAATACGTGCTGCCCATGGTCGGGCCGCCAAAGCTTTCCAGGGTGTCGCTGTTACCGCAGCCTGACAAGGCGCCAACAAGCACCAAGAAAACACCCGATCGCCAGTTCAACAACGCGCACTCCTCCCCAAAGAGTTCCCCCCGACAGAACGCCAAGGCCCGCCATTATGCGATAGAACTGTGGGAGAGGGCTGGCTCATGGCTATAACGTTTAAGCAGCACGCTAACTATTGGTTGCCTACCGTTCCTCTTACACATATCGTTACAAAACTGTTCGAGGCACCGGCACAGACCAGACCCGTCAGTAAGGATGTTTCAAGACCAGGGATTTCTAATAAGACAGCCAAAGTGAGTAAGATCAAATGGCCTCGACTACGGGCAAGGGCAAAGCGATATTTCGCGTTGTCAGCGGCAACTTCCTAGAGATGTTCGACTTCATGGTCTACGGCTTCTATGCCACGGCCATCGCCAAAACCTTCTTCCCTGCCGACAGTGCTTTCGCTTCCCTGATGTTGTCACTGGCCACCTTCGGTGCCGGCTTCCTCATGCGCCCACTCGGTGCAATTTTTCTCGGCGCCTACATCGACCGTCACGGCCGTCGCAAAGGTTTGATCATCACCCTCGCGCTGATGGCTGCCGGCACCGTGCTGATTGCCTGTGTGCCGGGTTATGCGACCCTTGGTGTCGCTGCACCGCTGATCGTGCTGTTCGGCCGTTTGCTGCAAGGCTTCTCGGCCGGCGTGGAACTGGGCGGCGTGTCGGTTTACCTGGCAGAAATCTCGACACCTGGCCGTAAGGGCTTTTTCGTCAGTTGGCAGTCCGCCAGCCAACAAGCAGCGGTGGTGTTTGCCGGTTTGCTGGGTGTGGGCCTCAACCACTGGCTGAGCCCCGAGCAAATGGGTGATTGGGGCTGGCGCGTGCCGTTCCTGGTCGGCTGCATGATCGTTCCGGCGATTTTCATCATTCGTCGTTCGCTGGAAGAAACCCCTGAATTCCAGGCGCGTAAACATCGCCCAAGTCTGAGAGACATCGTCCGCTCGATCAGTCAGAACTTCGGCATCGTGCTGGCCGGCATGGCGCTGGTGGTGATGACCACCGTGTCGTTCTACCTGATCACCGCCTACACCCCGACGTTCGGTAAAGCCGAACTGCACCTGTCGGACTTCGACGCGTTGCTGGTCACCGTGTGCATCGGCCTGTCGAACTTCTTCTGGCTGCCGGTGATGGGTGCGCTGTCCGACAAGATCGGCCGTAAACCGCTGCTGCTGGCGGCGACCATTCTGGCAATCCTGACGGCTTACCCAGCGCTGTCCTGGCTGGTCGCCAACCCGAGTTTCAGCCATCTGCTGATCGTCGAGTTGTGGTTGTCGTTCCTCTATGGCTCGTACAACGGCGCCATGGTGGTGGCCCTGACCGAAATCATGCCGATTGAAGTCCGCACCACCGGTTTCTCCCTGGCTTACAGCCTGGCGACGGCAACCTTTGGCGGCTTCACCCCGGCGGCCTGTACTTACCTGATCCACGTGCTGGACAACAAGGCAGCACCGGGTATCTGGTTGAGCGGCGCAGCGGTACTTGGCTTGATCGCAACGCTGGTGCTGTTCCGTGGCAACCGGCATGAACTGCGTACCGCGCAGGCTGCTGTGGTCGGCGGCACCCGCTAAATCGCATCGCTGGCAAGCCATGCTCCTACAGGATTTCGGTCAGATTCTGAATCTGTGACCGACACAAAACCTGTAGGAGCAAGGCTTGCCCGCGAAGAGCCGCGCCAGAACGCCACAGATTATCGGTTCGCCATTTTCACCGACTGACTCCAGCCCCCACCCAGCGCCTTATACAAGTCCACCTGATTGATCTCCCGCGCCAGCTCCATTTGCGTCAGCTTCTGCTGCGCGTCGAATAACGAACGCTGCGCGTCCATCGTCGAAAAGTAGCTGTCCATCCCCGCCTCGAAACGCAATCGGGATTGTCGGTAGGCTGCTTGATAATCCGCCACCAGACGCTTCTGATAGTCGACCTGGGTAAGCATCTCCTGGCGGGCGTTGAGGGCATTGGCGGCTTCGCGGAAAGCGTTCTGCACCGTGGCTTCATACGCCGCCGTCTGCCCGTTGAACCGCGCATGGCTGGCATCCACCTGCGCCTTTCGTGCACCGCCGTCGATCAGGGTCAACGACCCCGCCAGAGCCACCGACCAGAACTCGGCCGGCGCACTCAACAATCGCGAAAAGTCACCGGTCAGGCCGCCTACTGCCGAGGTCAGCGAAAAGGTCGGGAAATAAGCGCTGCGGGCTGCGCCGATGTCCGCATTGGTAGCTCGCAACAAGGCTTCGGCGGCCATGATGTCGGGCCGCCGCGCAACCAGTGACGACGGCAACCCGGCGGGCACATCGGCGGTTGCCAACTGCTCACCCAGCACGCCAGTGGGCAACAACCCAACCGGCACCGGCTGCCCGACCAACACCTGCAGCGCATTCATGTTCTGCGCCACCTGCATGCGGTACGTGTTGATCTGAACCGCCGCCGTGTTGGTTTGCGCATCCGCCTGGTGAACATCGATTTGAGCACTGGAGCCCAGGTTGTAGCTCTTGCGCAACAACTCACCGTAGTGGTCCTGGGACTTGTAGGTGTTTTGTGCGAGGTCGAGCAGATTCTGATTGGCCTTGAGGCTAAGCCAGGTGCTGGCCACTTCACCGATCAACGCCAGGCGAGCCGTCTGATAGTCCGCCTCGGTCGCCTCGAAGCGTGCGCCTGCGGCGTTTCGCTGACTGCGGATGCGCCCGAACAGGTCCAACTCGTAAGACGTGAAGCCACCGCTGGCCTGAAAGGTGTTGGACGTGCTGCCTGAACTGACGCCGCCTCCCTGCGTCCTGACCTGTGACGGAAACTTGCTGCGGCCGGCGTAGGTGTTGAGTCCGATGGAGGGAAACAGCCCGGACTCGGCACCGGCGTACCCTGCCCTCGCCTCCTCGACGCCCGCCTCGAACTGACGCAGGCTGCGATTGTTCTTCAAGGCCAGGTCGATCAGCTGGCGCAGTCGGTCATCGAGCACGAAGCCGTGCCAATCCTTGTCGAACGCCTGCTTGGCGCTGCAACAGTCACTGGCCGAACTGGCTGGCCATTGCTGATCGATCGGCGCCTCCGGTTTCTCGTATTTGGGTTCCAGAGAACAACCGCCGAGCAATAACAGCGACATGAAACATGAGGTGGATAAGCGTCTGTTCATGAGGCGCACCTACAAACGTTGGCCGAGCAAGGCTCGTAACGGAGTGAGAAGGAAAGCCCAAAGACCTGAGCGGGTGGTGCTGATTTGCGGCAGTGCTTGCTGACGCGAACGGAGGCTGATCGGGCGTAATCCAGGCAGTGAGCTGTAGGACGGCGCCTTGGCCGGCCGCCGCGAACGCGGTGCCGTGCGCTTCTCGCCGAGCAACGAACGCCGCAACAAGGTGCCGAAAGCCAAGCCTGGCTCAGCCTTGCCGACCACGTTGACCGGCGCCTCGCTGAACAGCCGCGCGATCAGCCGGCGTCGAAGCGTTTCGTCAAGGTCGATGAACTTCAAGCCCAAACGGTCCTCGCCGTGATGACGCATGACCTCGATATCCAGCCAGCCGAGCTTATTGATCCACACCTGCCCCCGCAGCCCGGGCTTGATCAATGACGCAACGGCACAGGAAATGGAGGCGCCACTCAGCGATATATCCACCAGTTGGCCCGCCAGGGTTTTGCCGGCGAAGCGCAACCCACTGGGTTTATCGAAAGGAAAACGCTCTTCGCCGTGCAAGCGCGGCCGGTCAACACACGCCACCAAGGTGGCCAGGTTGTAGATCAGCGCGACCACCGTCCAGCACAGGTTGAACAGCATATTGCCGTCGAACGCAGCCGCGTTGCTGATGGTGATGTAAGCGCCTATTTGCGAGAACAGTGTCAGCGCAAAAAAGAACCCGAACAACTTCCAGTGGACCGTTGTGCGTGAACGATCCAGGCCTTTTGCCGTGACCTTGAAGGGTCGCCCGAACGGCCGGACCATGGCGCTGATGATCGTCGCTGTCACCGCCAGTGAGGCGACGATTTGGGTGACCTCGGTAAAAATCGGCAAGGTACGCCGGTCAGTGACCCACGTCCCGTAGCCCCAGAATGCAATCAACGCCGGCATGCCGAAGGCCATGAAATCCGCCGGATGGGCGTAGAACCCGGCAATACCGAAATACCAATACAACACCGGCGACACCAGCATCATCAGAATGAATGGCTTGGAGAACCAGTGCATCAAGCCATGCACGAAGTGCAGCCGTTCATTGAGTGAGTAGCCACGACCGCGCAAGGGGCCCTCTTTGAGCAGCGCGACCTGGATCGTCCCCAGGCACCAGCGCCCACGCTGATTGATGTACTCGGTCAACCCCTCGGCGGACAAACCGATCGACAGTCGTTCATTCAACCAGCGGGTGACGTAGCCTTTTTGCTGCAGACGGCAGCTGGTGTAGATGTCTTCGCAGACCGAACCCGTCGGAAAGCCACCCATTTCAGTGATCAGATCACGCCGCACAACAAACGAAGTGCCCACGCAAAACGCGGTATCCCAACCATCCTTGGCCGGCTGGTAGACGTCGAAGAACACTCGCTGCTCATCGACCCAGCAGCTGGATGAACCGAGGTTGTGCTGAATCGGATCGGGGTTGTAGTAGAACTGCGGCGTCTGCACCAGGCCGACCTTGGGATCGTCGAACAATCCCAGGGTGCGCATCAGGATCGGCTGCTGCGGGGCGAAGTCGGCGTCGAGCACCAGTATGTACGGCGCATTGCTGCTGGCCGCCGACAGACGCAGGCCGTTGTTCAGGTTACCGGCCTTGGCGTGGGAATTGTCGGGACGTCGGGCGTATTGCACACCGACCTCGGCGCAATAGTCGCGCAACCAGTCGCGGCGGGTATCGTCGAGCACCCAGATGGTCACGTTGGGGTAGTCGATCGCCTGGGCGGCGATGATGGTTTTTTCCAGGATATCCAGGCCTTCGTTGTAGGTGGCGATAAACACATCCACCGCCGGCACCGAGCGGCCCTGGGCACGCAAGCGTTGCTCCCCGGCATCGGCACTGGCGTGGTGATCCGAGCGACAGAGCAGGACGATGATCGAAAACAGCGTGTAGCCGATCGCCAACATTTCGAAAAACAGGAACGCGTAAGCCCAGACCGAGGCAAATCCTGCATGTCCATCGGGCAAGGTGTCGCGAATCCGCCAGGCCACGTAATTGATCAACAACAGCGCGGTCATGGCTCCGAAAGCGGCGCGCGCCGCCCATTGATCACGGCGCGTCAGGCAGGTAAACAGAATCACCGCGACCACGGTCCAGAAATTGATTTGCACAAGTTGCAGCGTGTCCAGTGCCTGCATGTCAGTCAGCCTCTTGAAAACCGGTAAAGGGGTTGATGCCGGTAGCAGCGATCGCGGCCCATGCTGTAGCGCCCAAGTGAGGCAGGTGGTAATAGAAAAAGTCGTTGGTTGTTGAGTCCGGGCCGATCGCCAACCCGGTACTGATACGTGGTGCGGGTGTTGCAAACAGCCAGCCATTGCCGGCCTGTTGGGCCAGCAACACATTCCACAACGGCTGCGCCTTTTCCTTCATACCGCTCAAGCCCGCCACGGCGGCGGTTTGTGCGGTGCCCTCGGTCCATAAACCGTCCGGGTCACGGTTGAAGCCATACCCGGCACCCGAGCGGTGCGCCTTATCGATAAACGTGAAGACGCGCCGCCAGTCCGCAGGAGGATCACTCAAGGCGATCAAGGGCCAGATCTGTGCGTCCAGTCCTGAACGCTGGCGGTCCGAGGTTCGACCATCCTTCCCGGTACCAATCAGAAAGCGCCCTTCCCCGGCGTCCCACTGACTCGACACGAATTGCCGGGCAATCTGCGCCTGGTGCGCCGAGCCCGGGTCGGGCGCAGCCGTGTTGAGTGCCGACCAGGCTGCCGCCAGGTCGACGTTATGTTCGGTGGACTTCCAGGTCTGCTGGATCTGCTTGGGGAAATACCCGTAGTAACCGCCGCTGAAACCCGCGGGGGCCTGTCCGTCATAAGTGTTTTTCCCGGACCACTGCAACACTTTGCGAGCGGCCTCCAGGTAAGAGGAATCACCGCTCTGGCGCAACGCCTCCAACAACGCCAACGCGGCCCAGGCCTGATTGCCGGTGGCACTGCTGACCTGATAGGCGTCCTGATTCCAGGCATTGCGCTCTACGCTCCAATAACCCGGCAGGCGCATCGACGACGAACCCACCGGGCCTGCCGCGTAGGCGTTGCGCAAGCGTCCATCCTGATATTCCGGGTCGTGGGTCGTGGCGAAGGCCAGCGCATCGGCAATCCGTCGCGCCGACTCGGCTTTACCACAAGCAAACAAGGCGATGCTGGCCAAGGCGTTGTCATAGGTGAACGCAACCCCACGCAACGCCTGGATTGGCGCCGGCTGACCGTCCAGCGGCGGGTAACTGGCCAGCAACACCGGCCCCGCCGCTTGCGATTGCACCGCGTGATCCAGCGCTGCACACGTCATCGCCGCCAGTTGCGGCCTGGCTTGCGCTGCCAGCGCAGATCCGCCGCTGCTCATCAGCATCACCCCGATCAGGCCCGGCAGCCACGGCCATTGCACAACGTTGCGCGGACTCATCAGTGAGATACCTCGGCGCTGGCCCACAGCCCTGGATTGCAGGTCATGGCGCGCTGGCTGTCGGTGAGGTCATCGGCAAAAGTACCGACGACGTACACCGAGTTCTGCTCGGCATACGGGAAAGGAACGCTGTAGCTGTTAGGGCGAATATCCTTAGTGCTGGATAACAACTGCACGACATTGGCCTTGAGCGGTTCGTCCAGGCCATGGATTCTTACCGTCAGGACACTGTCGTGATCAATCTTGCTGGCCACGCGTTCCGGAAACACCGCGACGACATAGCTTTCTTTGCAGTTGGTAGCACGCAGCAAAGTCGACCCGGCTTGTACCACTGTCCCTTGAGGCGCCAACAGCTCTTGAACCGTGCCGGACGAATACGCCGTGACCTCATAGCCAGCCGTCAACTTGACCCGGTTCTGTTCGGTTTCGATCAGGTGGTTGAGATTGTCGAGTTCGCGTTGATAGGTTTCGCGGTTGCGGGCCTGATTTTCCAGGCTCAGTTTCAGGGTGGTCATCTGCGCGCTGAGGTCGAACATGCGCAACTGATCAGGGTCAAGGTAGACCTGCTTATTGGCGGCATTGACATCACCGTCATTGATTCGCAGCTGTGAACGGACGGACTCTGCCGCCCCCTCCAACGAGGCCAACTTGGCTTTCGAGGCGGCGACGACCGCGCCACTGACCGCCCCTTGAGTGAACAACTCGAGGTTGCGATCGAGGGTTTCCTGTGCGTCCGTCAAGCGGGCGCTGGCGGCAGTGCTCTCGGCCTTCAGCGCACGTTGTGCATAGAGCTGACGAGTATGAAACGCCGATTGATAGCGCTGGCTGGTTTTCTCCAACTCGTCGTAATACTGCTGGTCGTGCTCGGCCTGGCTGGCCGATGATGATAGCTCCTGCTCCAGGGTCAAACGCCGGGTTTGCAGGGTCAACAACGTCTCCTGGTTAGCCCGCGGGTTTTCAACCACCGCAATCTTCTGGCCCTGGGTAAAGGTCGAGCCGGGTTTGACCTCAAGCGAATTCACCACCCCCTCGATGGGTGTCGTCAGCAGAATGACCGGTGCATTCAAAATTGCCCGTGTCGCCGATGTCGACAGCAGCGGCATCAGCAACGTCGAGAGCAACAGCCAGATGATAAATACCAGGACACCCAAGCCCACCAGACGCGGCAACAGGGACCATGAAAAAAACCTTGAGCGTTCTTCTGCCATGTTTAATTCTCTCAATAAGCCATGAACACACACGGCTATATGTCAGCACTGCGCAGCCGTCATGCTCGATTAGAACGCAACCGCGAAACACATTAAGCAGGATCAACGAAAGCGGATCATCAACTCCCCGGACAGCAATAAAGCCCGCACGGTTTATTTAGATTCAGTGTGATGTGAGCAGGAATAAGTTCCCTGTCTTTTTGGAGTATTAGTTGCCATCATGACGCACATTAAAACGCCATTACTTTTAAAGCAGCACTGCCAAAGTTGTGAAAGTTACCGTGAATATTTTCCCGATAGTACAGGCAATTTGCTGTCACCCAACCCCGGCCGGTGCCGGAGCTGTCAGGGGGAGACACTAAGTTCCGCTCCCGTCGCTGTCAAGCATCGAACCATTCAATAAAATGGCGTCAATTATTCAACGCAACCTGTATTGGATCCATGTAAAGCAAGTAGCAACACCTTCCAACTGCAACTGCTTATTTTATTTGAGGATTTTTTTATTATTGAATTTTTATAGCGATAACCTGTCGATCTTTACAGCGTTCTGATTTGGCACACATCAAGAATAAAACGATATAACTACACTGCACTGACCGGACATAGCAAATGATGCATAAACACTTCCAATTTAATAGATGATGTCTAATGGCTCCTTATAATGAACCGCTGCACATGAAAACGCCCCGACAAGTCGGGGCGTTTTCATGTGCAGTCAGGGCTTAGCGCGGCAACGCTGGAGAGTTCACATCGGCCGCCACTCAATCCTCCGTCAGCGAAGATTAATCCAGTTCACTCAGGATCCGATGCGCCAGGCGCACCCGGGGTTCGTTGGGGTAGCTCTTGTTGGCCAACACCACAATGCCAAACTTCTTCTCTGGGACGAAGGCCACATAAGCAGAGAACCCGCCGGTCGCCCCCGTCTTGTTGACCCAGACCGCCTCCTGTGGAGCCAGTGGCGGATTCAATGCCGTGACGACATGACTGTCGTAAATCATCTTGTCGGCATTGCCTTCAACCAGCGCACTCAGTTGCACCGGGTAATCGTACTGTTCCCAGATCAGGTCTTGAGTCATTGGACCTAGCTGGAAATAGCCCGTGTGCGTCTCCATCAGTGCGCGACCGAGTTTTGCTTCGACCTTCGCAACGCCCAGATTGGCCTCGACAAAGCGAATCAGGTCCGTGGAGCTGGTTTTTACCGAGTAGGCCTCGTCACCCAGCACACCGGAATTCAACCTGACCGGGACATCCTGCTTGTTGTAACCCTGAGCATAGAGCGACAGCTTGCTCGCCGGGATGTTGATGAAGCTGTTAGGCATTCCGAGCGCCGGGAAGAGTCGCTGTTCCAGCGCCACCGCGAACGGCATCTTCATGCTGATTGCGGTGATCATGCCCAGCGCCCCGATGCTGGGGTTGGCATAGGTTCTTTGAGCACCCGGCGCATACGTCGGTTGCCACGCCTTGAAGTAGTCCATCAGCTGTTGGTTGTTCTGTACCTGATCAGGCACCTGCAAGGGGAAGCCGCCTGCAGTATGGGTCGCCAGATTGATCAGCGTCGTTTTATCGAACGGGCTACCCGCGAGCTCAGGCAGGTACTTGCCGGGGTGGTCAGTGAGAGAAAGCTGACCGTTGGCCTCAGCGTAGGTCGCCAGGGTGACCGTGAAGGTTTTACTGATGGAGCCGATTTCAAACAGCGTATCGCTCGTGACCTTCTGTTGTGTTTCCTTTGAGGCCACGCCGAAGTTGTAGAACTGCTGCTTGCCATTAGCAGTCACCGCAATGGCCAGGCCGGGAATGTTGTACTGCTGCATGACCGCTTGGGCGGCATCTTGCACGATGCTGTCGATATCCGACCGCTGGGCATTCGCCATGGCGAGGTTGCCGAAAGAGACGGTGCTGGCCAGCAATAGCAATGCTGCGCAAGGCTTTGCGATAAAACGCATACAAGTGGTCCTCAGGTCTTTTTGATCGCGGGCAAACCTATCACTTTGATGCGACGGCTCCGGAAGCGATTTATCACAAAATATTTCGCCGACTCCGTAGGCCAGCCAGGCAAGCCACACAAACAAAAACGCCCCGACAAGTCGGGGCGTTTTCAGGTGCGGCTAAGGCTTAGCGCGGGAATGCTGGCGGGTTTACACCGGCCATGTCTTCCATCACGCGAACCACCTGGCAGCTGTAACCGAATTCGTTGTCGTACCAAACGTACAGAACAACGCGGTTGTCTTGGCTGATGGTTGCTTCAGCGTCCACAACACCTGCGTGGCGCGAGCCAACGAAGTCGGTCGAAACCACTTCCTGCGAGTTGACGAAGTCGATTTGCTTATGCAGATCGGAGTGCAGCGCCATGTAGCGCAGGTACTCGTTCATCTCTTCACGGGTGGCGGCTTTCTCAAGGTTCAGGTTGAGGATTGCCATCGACACGTTCGGCGTTGGAACACGGATCGCGTTACCGGTCAGCTTGCCGGCCAGCTCAGGCAGGGCCTTGGCAGCAGCAGTGGCAGCACCGGTCTCGGTGATTACCATGTTCAGCGCGGCGCTACGACCACGGCGATCGCCTTTGTGGAAGTTGTCGATCAGGTTCTGGTCGTTGGTGTACGAGTGAACCGTTTCAACGTGACCGTTGATGATGCCGAACTTGTCGTTCACAGCCTTGAGCACCGGCACGATGGCGTTGGTGGTGCAGGAGGCGGCGGAAACGATCTTGTCGTCAGCGGTAATTTCACCGTGGTTGATGCCGTGAACGATGTTCTTCAGCTTGCCTTTGCCAGGCGCGGTCAGAACAACGCGGTCGATGCCCGGGCAAGCCAGGTGCTGGCCCAGGCCCTCGGCGTCACGCCATACACCGGTGTTGTCCACCAACAGAGCGTCTTTGATGCCGTACTGGGTGTAGTCCACTTCAGTCGGGTTCTTCGCGTAGATAACCTGGATCAGGTTGCCGTTGGCGGTGATGGTGTTGTTGGCTTCGTCGATGGTGATGGTGCCGTTGAACGGACCATGAACCGAATCGCGACGCAGCAGGCTGGCGCGTTTGATCAGGTCGTTTTCAGCGCCTTTGCGCACAACGATGGCACGCAGACGCAGGCCGTCGCCACCGCCGGTTTTTTCAATCAGGATGCGCGCCAGCAGACGGCCGATACGACCGAAGCCGTACAGTACAACGTCAGTGCCTTTGCGTGCGGAAGCGTTCTGCTGGCCTACAACGTCGGCCAGTTCTTCACGGACGAACTGCTCGGCCGTGCGACCTTTGCCTTCGGCCTTGAACTTGACTGCCAGCTTGCCCAGGTCTACCGAAGCGGCGCCGAGCTTGAGCTCGCTCATCGCTTTGAGCAGCGGGAATGTTTCGTGAACGGACAGTTCGGCGTCATCGGACTGACGATGGCGAGCAAAGCGGTGAGCTTTGAGAATCGCGATGACAGACTGGTTGATCAGGCTGCGGCCATAGATCGAGCTCACCACGTTGTTATTGCGGTAAAGCTGACCGATAAGCGGAATCATCGCTTCTGCGAGTGCTTCACGGTCGATCCATTCACCAAGACACTGGTCGGGCTTCTGAGTCACGGGAACCTTCCACATGTAGGGGCTGAAAAAAGGGGCTACATTATGCCGCCGAGTCGTCTGCGGAGCAATGCACGCCTATCGCAACATGCTTTTCCTTTCGTCGGCGGTAGTCTGCAACTGACAGCCGGCACCTTCGCCCGCTACAATTACCGACTTTGTCGCAACGCTGGAGCTCAACCTTCCGTGCCCGTCCTGCGTCTACCGCTTCTCCCTGCCGCGGCAGGTAAACAGCACTGGGGCAACCTGCCCGGTGCCGCCCTGAGCCTGGCCATTGCCGAGGCCGCCAGCGCTGCCAAGCGCTTTACCCTGCTACTGACCGCCGACAGCCAAAGTGCCGAACGGCTGGAACAGGAGCTGAGTTTCTTCGCCCCCGAATTGCCGGTGCTGCATTTCCCGGACTGGGAAACCCTGCCTTACGACCTGTTCTCGCCGCACCAGGACATTATATCCCAGCGCATCGCCAGCCTGTATCGGCTGCCCGAGCTGAGCCATGGCGTTTTGGTAGTGCCGATCACCACCGCCCTACATCGCCTGGCTCCCACCAAGTTCCTGCTCGGCAGCAGCCTGGTGCTGGACATCGGCCAGAAGCTCGACGTCGAGCAAATGCGCACGCGGCTGGAGGCCAGCGGTTACCGCTGCGTCGATACAGTTTATGAGCACGGCGAATTCGCGGTACGTGGCGCGCTGATCGACCTGTTCCCGATGGGCAGCAAACTGCCCTACCGCATCGACCTGTTCGATGACGAAATCGAGACCCTGCGTACCTTCGACCCGGAAAACCAGCGCTCCATCGACAAGGTCGAATCGGTCAGGCTGCTGCCCGCCAAAGAATTTCCGCTGCAAAAGGAAGCCGTGACCCGCTTCAAGGCACGCTTTCGCGAGCGCTTCGATGTCGATTTCCGCCGCTGCCCGATCTTCCAGGACCTGAGCAGCGGCATTACACCGGCCGGTATCGAGTACTACCTGCCGCTGTTCTTCGATGAAACCTCGACGCTGTTCGACTACCTGCCGCAGGACACTCAGGTGTTCTCCCTGCCGGGCATCGAACAGGCGGCGGAGAATTTCTGGAACGACGTGCGCAACCGCTACGAAGAGCGCCGTGTCGATCCATCCCGGCCATTGTTGCCGCCGGCCGAGCTGTTCCTGCCGGTGGAAGACTGCTTCGCACGCCTCAAGAACTGGCCGCGCGTGGTTGCCAGCCAGCAAGACGTCGAAACCGGTGTCGGCCGCGAACGTTTTCCCGCTACACCGTTGCCGAACCTGGCCATCGAAGCCAAGGCCAACCAGCCGCTGCAAGCGCTGTCGAATTTCCTTGATGGGTTTTCCGGGCGCGTGCTGTTTACCGCCGAGTCGGCCGGTCGCCGCGAAGTACTGCTGGAACTGCTGGAACGCCTGAAGCTGCGACCGAAAACCGTCGACAGCTGGCCGGACTTCGTCGCCAGCAAAGAACGCCTGGCGATCACCATCGCACCGCTGGACGAAGGCCTGGTGCTGGACGATCCGGCCCTGGCGTTGATTGCTGAAAGTCCGTTGTTCGGTCAGCGAGTGATGCAGCGCCGTCGTCGCGAGAAGCGCGCCGATGCCAATAACGATGCAGTGATCAAAAACCTCACCGAGCTGCGCGAAGGCGCGCCGGTGGTGCATATCGATCATGGCGTTGGCCGTTATCTGGGCCTCGCGACCCTGGAAATCGAAAACCAGGCCGCCGAGTTCCTGACCCTCGAATACGCCGAGGGCGCCAAGCTTTATGTGCCGGTGGCCAACCTGCATTTGATCGCCCGCTACACCGGCAGCGACGATGCACTGGCGCCGCTGCATCGCCTCGGCTCCGAGACCTGGCAAAAAGCCAAACGCAAAGCCGCTGAACAGGTGCGTGACGTCGCCGCCGAACTGCTCGACATCTATGCTCGCCGCGCGGCTCGCGAAGGTTATGCCTTTGCCGATCCGAAAGCCGATTACGCAACCTTCAGCGCCGGCTTCCCGTTCGAAGAAACCCCGGACCAGCAAACCACCATCGACGCGGTACGCGAAGACATGCTCGCGCCGAGACCAATGGACCGACTGGTCTGCGGCGACGTCGGTTTCGGCAAGACCGAAGTGGCGATGCGTGCGGCATTCATTGCCGTGCACGGCGGCCGTCAGGTCGCGATTCTGGTGCCGACCACCCTGCTCGCCCAGCAACACTACAACAGCTTCCGCGACCGCTTCGCCGACTGGCCAGTGACCGTGGAAGTGATGAGCCGCTTCAAGTCGACCAAGGAAGTGAATGCCGCCGTTGCCGACCTCGCCGAAGGCAAGATCGACATCGTCATCGGCACGCACAAGCTGCTGCAAGACGACGTAAAGATCAAAAACCTCGGGCTGGTGATCATCGACGAAGAACACCGCTTTGGTGTGCGTCAGAAGGAACAGCTCAAGGCCCTGCGCAGCGAAGTCGACATCCTGACCCTGACCGCCACGCCGATTCCGCGCACGCTGAACATGGCGGTGTCGGGCATGCGTGATCTGTCGATCATCGCCACGCCACCAGCGCGACGTTTGTCGGTGCGCACCTTCGTCATGGAACAGAACAAGAGCACGGTCAAAGAGGCCCTGCTCCGTGAGTTGCTGCGTGGCGGCCAGGTCTATTACCTGCACAACGATGTGAAAACCATCGAGAAATGTGCCGCCGATCTCGCCGAGCTGGTGCCGGAAGCACGGATCGGCATCGGTCATGGGCAGATGCGCGAGCGCGAACTCGAACAGGTGATGAGCGACTTCTATCACAAGCGCTTCAATGTGCTGATCGCCTCGACCATCATCGAGACCGGCATTGACGTGCCGAGCGCCAACACCATCATCATCGAGCGTGCCGACAAGTTCGGCCTGGCGCAGCTGCATCAATTGCGTGGCCGCGTCGGTCGCAGTCACCACCAGGCTTACGCCTACCTGCTGACACCGCCGCGCCAACAGATCACGCCAGACGCGGAAAAACGCCTGGAAGCGATCGCCAATACCCAGGACCTCGGCGCGGGCTTCGTGCTGGCCACCAACGACCTGGAAATCCGTGGCGCCGGCGAACTGCTGGGCGACGGTCAGAGCGGGCAGATCCAGGCCGTCGGTTTCACCCTGTACATGGAAATGCTCGAACGCGCGGTTAAATCCATCCGCAAGGGCGAGCAGCCAAACCTTGATCAACCGCTGGGTGGCGGTCCGGAAATCAACCTGCGCTTGCCAGCGTTGATCCCGGAAGACTACCTGCCGGACGTCCACGCACGACTGATCCTCTACAAACGCATCGCGTCGGCAACCGACGAGGATGGCCTCAAGGACCTGCAAGTGGAGATGATCGACCGCTTCGGCCTGCTGCCGGAACCGACCAAGAACCTGGTGCGCATGACCTTGCTGAAACTGCAGGCAGAGCAACTGGGGATCAAGAAAGTCGACGGCGGCCCGCAAGGCGGTCGTATCGAGTTCGGCGCACAAACGCCGGTCGATCCGCTGGTGCTGATCAAGCTGATCCAGGGTCAACCCAAACGCTACAAATTCGAAGGCGCCACGATGTTCAAATTCATGGTGCCAATGGAGCGCCCGGAAGAGCGCTTTAATACAGTGGAGGCGCTGTTTGAGCACCTCACTCCAAAATCTGCTTGAAGGACGCCGCATGCGCCTGTTTCGTTCATTGACCCTGTTGTTGACCCTCGTTGCCCCGACGGCGTTTGCCGACAGTTTGTATCAGGTTGAAATGATCCTGTTCCGCCAGAACGCCGTGCCGGCCATTACCAGCCGCACCGCACCGGAAGACTGGGCTGCCGGTGCACGGCCGATCAGTGCCGACAGCCTGCGCACCCCAAGCCTGAATGCCGAGGCTGAAAAACTGCGCGCCAGCGGCGATTACACGGTGTTGCTACACAAGGCCTGGCAACAGAGTCTTGGCGAGGACGCGAGAAAAATCTCGATCAGCGACGGCAAGGAGCAATTCGGCCAGTTTCCGATCGAAGGCTCGCTGAACCTGAAGCTCGGGCGCTTCACCGATGTCGACGCGAACTTCTGGGTCAACCAGTTCGATGCCTATGGCCGGGTTACCGCCAGCGAACGCCTGAAGCAGCAAAGCCACACCAAAAACGGTCAGCTCAACTACCTCGACAACGGCCACCTGGCGCTGCTGATCAAAATCACTTCGCTCTCTGCACCTGCGCGTCCGCCAGTCCCTGACGTTCTCCCGGACTGATTGAAGTCCCCATGCCCCCGAACCTGAGCAAACCCCTGGCCCCTTCCTGGGTCAGCCGATTCAAGGAACAAAGCCTGGAGCGTGGCCGCCGCTACGCACTGGAAAATCGCGCCAGGATCGTCGAGGCCGGCGACAGCACCATCACCGCCAGTTGCGAAGGCTCTGGCGGCAATGTTTACCGCCAGACCATTACGCTGCGCGAATCCACCAAAGGCACTCTGTTACTGGTCGATGCAACGTGCAGTTGCCCGGTGCGCGTCAACTGCAAGCATTGCGCTGCAGTGTTGCTCAAAGTCCAGGAAACCCTTGAGTACCCGGCCGCCGCCAAAGATGCCGAGCTGCTGGAAAAACTGCAGGCGGTCCTCGAAAACCGTACGCCCGCACCTTTACCACAACTGCTGGTGGACAACGTGCAACCGGTGCCGCGTCTGTGGCTGGCGAGCATCGAGTTCAGCGCCTTCGAACCGCGCAACGGCAAAATGCAGCGCTACATCCAGCACCGTGCCGCGCTGTCGTTCAACTATCTGGATGAATACGTCAGCGGACAGAAAAATGCCGACATCCTGATCCGACAGGAACAGCAAACGCTACGAATCAAACGCCAGCCGGACGTCGAAAAAGCCTACCGGGAACAGCTGCGAATCCTTGGATTCAGAGTGGCGACCCGCCAAAGCAAAGCCTTGCCGGAAAGCGCCGGCGAACTGTATGAGATGGTCAACGACAGCGCCTGGCTGACATTCACCCTCAATGAGTTGCCCAAGTTGCGCACCCAAGGCTGGGAGCTGCAAATTGACGAAGACTTCGGCTTTGACCTGACGGCGGTCGATGACTGGTACGCCACGGTCGAAGAGGCGCCGGAGCGCGACTGGTTTGATCTGGAGCTGGGGATTATCGTCAATGGCGAGCGCCTTAGCCTGCTGCCGATCCTGCTGAACCTGATGCGCTCGCACACCGAGATTCTCAACCCGGAACGCCTGGCCAGACGCCGCGACGATGAACTGATTCTGGTGAACATCCCGCACCGTCCGAACGCCGAATCCGGCCCTTTGCAGGTCGCGCTGCCGCTCGGTCGTTTAAAGCCTGTGCTGGCGACCCTTGGCGAGTTTTACCTGCAAGAGCCCGGCGAAACCCGGTTGCGCCTGAGCAGCGCCGATGCCACCCGCCTGAATCCGCTGGAAGACATGCCTCTGCTTTGGGAAGGTGGCGAGCACATCCGCACCTTCGCCCAGCGCCTGCGTGACATCAAGGATTACACGACCGAAGCGCCCGAAGGGCTGAACGCCACATTACGGCCTTACCAGCTTGAAGGCTTGAGCTGGATGCAGTCGCTGCGGCAACTGGAAGTCGGCGGCATCCTTGCGGACGACATGGGCCTGGGCAAAACCCTACAGACCCTGGCGCATGTACTGACCGAGAAAAACGCCGGCCGCCTGGACCGGCCGTGCATGGTGGTAATGCCCACCAGCCTGATTCCCAACTGGCTCGACGAAGCGGCGCACTTTGCTCCACAACTCAAAGTGCTGGCGCTGTATGGCACTGGACGTAAAAAGCATTTTGAGCATTTGGCCGAATACGACCTGATCCTCACCACGTATGCGCTGCTGCCCAAGGATGTCGAACGCTTGGCAACGCAGCCATTGCATGTGCTAGTGCTCGACGAAGCGCAATACATCAAGAACCCCAACAGCAAGGCCGCTCATGCGGCGCGAGAGCTCAATGCCCGCCAGCGCCTATGCCTGAGCGGCACACCACTGGAAAATCACCTGGGCGAGCTGTGGTCGCTGTTTCACTTCCTGCTGCCCGGCTGGTTGGGCGACGTGAAAAGCTTCAATCGCGATTACCGCGTACCCATCGAAAAACGCGCCAGCGATGTACGACTGCAACACCTGAACGGTCGGATCAAGCCGTTCCTGCTGCGTCGAACCAAGGAACAGGTCGCCACCGAACTGCCACCGAAAACCGAGATCGTCCATTGGGTCGAGCTCAACGAGGCGCAGCGCGACGTTTACGAAACCATGCGCCTGGCCATGGACAAGAAGGTCCGCGACGAGATCACCCGCAAAGGCGTGGCGCGCAGTCAGATCATCATTCTTGAAGCGCTGCTCAAGCTGCGGCAGGTGTGCTGCGACCTGCGGCTGGTCAATGAGGCCGCCCTGCCCACGCGCGGCAGCACCTCGGGCAAGCTCGACAGCCTGATGGAGATGCTTGAGGAACTGTTCGAAGAAGGCCGCAAGATCCTGCTGTTTTCACAGTTCACCTCGATGCTCTCGCTGATCGAAGACGAACTGGATAAACGCGGCATCGCTTACGCGCTGCTGACCGGGCAAACCCGCGATCGACGTACTCCGGTGAAAGACTTCCAGAGCGGCAAGCGTCAGATTTTCCTGATCAGCCTGAAAGCAGGCGGCGTTGGCCTGAACCTGACAGAAGCCGACACGGTGATTCACTATGATCCATGGTGGAACCCGGCAACGGAAAACCAGGCCACCGACCGCGCTTACCGGATCGGCCAGGAGAAGCCGGTGTTCGTCTACAAGATGATTGCCCGCGGCACCGTCGAAGAAAAAATCCAGCACCTGCAAAAGGAAAAGTCCGACCTCGCGGCCGGCGTACTGGATGGGCGTTCGACCGGGGACTGGAAGCTGCAGAGCGACGATATCGAAGCGTTGTTTGCGCCGTTGCCGGACAAATCGAAGATTTAGCGGTGACTGCAAGATCGCCATCGCGGGCAAGCCTTGCTCCTACGGTTTTTGAGTCGATCGCGATATTTGCGGTCAACATGGATCTGTAGGAGCAAGGCTTGCCCGCGATGGGGTCAACTCGGTGTAACGAATGTTTAACCTTTAAGCACCCGCGCCAACGTCGACTTCACTTTGCCCATTCCGTCATGCAGCGCTTGCTCGATCTCGGCCATGGTAATCACCGCCGTCGATTTGCCCGCCGCCGGGTTCACCACCAGCGCCAGACACGCGTAATCCAGCTCCAGCTCGCGAGCCAATGCCGCTTCCGGCATACCGGTCATGCCGACGATGTCGCAGCCATCACGCTCCAGGCGGGCGATCTCGGCAACGGTTTCCAGCCGCGGGCCCTGGGTGCAGGCATACACACCGTGACTGCTGTAGGCACAGCCTTCAGCCGCCAACGCGGCAATCAACTGCTCGCGTAATGGTTCGCTGTAGGGATAGCTGAAATCGATGTGGGTGACCTGCTCCAGGTCATCGGCAAAATAGGTGTGCTGGCGACCGCTGGTGTAATCGATCAATTGATGAGGCACGCAGAAATGCCCGGTGCCCATGGCGGCATGAATCCCACCGACCGCATTGACCGCCAGAATCGCCTGCGCGCCTGCCTGCTTCAATGCCCACAGGTTGGCCCGATAATTCACCTGATGCGGCGGAAAACGGTGCGGATGGCCGTGACGAGCGAGAAACAGCACTTCCCGCCCAGCGTATTCACCGACCTGGATCTCGGCCGATGGTGCGCCGTACGGCGTGTCCAGAGCCAATGACTGGCGAATGCTCAAGCCTTCGAGCTGGGTCAGGCCGGTGCCACCGATAATCGCGTAAACCGTCATTGCAAAAAGTCCTTAATCAATCAGTTGGGCATCTTTGAGCGCGCCAAGAGCGGTAAGCCAGCGCGGATCCTGCCGGTAATCGGTGCTGGCGAACGACTGGCTGCGCATCCGCGCGATGCGTGCAGACGGCTTGACCTTCAGGCGTTGAGCCGCGCTCAGCGCCAGTTCGGCGGCCGCACGGTCATTGCACACCAGGCCCATATCGCAACCCGCAGACAGCGCCGCTTCGATCCGGCTGGCAGCGTCGCCGACAACATGAGCACCGGCCATCGACAGATCGTCACTGAAGATCACCCCGTCAAACTGTAATTCTCCGCGCAGGATGTCCTGCAGCCAGCGGCGCGAGAAGCCGGCGGGCTGCGAGTCGACCTGTGGGTAGATCACGTGAGCAGGCATCACCGCCGCCAGCTGCTTGCTCAAGCGTGCGAACGGCACGAGGTCCTTGGCGCGGATTTCCTCGAGACTGCGCTCGTCATTCGGAATCGCGACGTGCGAATCGGCCTCCGCCCAGCCATGGCCAGGGAAGTGCTTGCCGGTCGCCGCCATGCCCGCGCTGTTCATGCCGCGAATGAACGCCCCCGCCAGCAAGGCCGCACGTTCCGGATCACCTTCGAACGAACGGGTGCCGACCACGGCACTGCGCTGGTAGTCGAGGTCCAGCACCGGGGCAAAGCTCAAGTCGAGGCCGACAGCCAGCACTTCGGTCGCCATGATCCAGCCACATTGCTCGGCCAGGTATTCGGCGTTCGGGTTGTCAGCAATCGCCCGCATGGCAGGCAGACGCACGAAACCCTGACGCAGGCGCTGCACCCGACCGCCCTCCTGGTCCACCGCCAACAGCAGGTCAGGACGCACCGCACGAATCGACGCACTCAACTCTCGGACCTGGCGCGGATGCTCGATATTGCGCGCAAAAATGATCAGTCCACCCACTTCGGGCTGACGCAACAGTTGGCGATCTTCGGCCGTCAGCCAGGTACCGGCGACGTCCACCATCAACGAGCCTTGCAGGCCAGCAGTCATAAAAATTCCTTGATAACGAAAAGCGCGCGCGGCGCATCTTTGAAGAGCCCGGCCCGATGCAGACACACGACTTCGCCACCAAGGGTAATACCCGGCGGAACGTGGTCGGTAAAAGAAAAATCGAGCGGGTCTGAAACGAGAGTCGGCATGGGCGGCTAGCTTAGCGGATGTAAGCTGCCGCGCCCACCCGTGAACTGTTAAACCTTGGCGGCGACGGGTGCCGATTTGCTGCGAGGACGCAACTGGGCCGACGCCATGGCCTCGTCGGTGACGCCGGTTTCTGCGCGCATGCCAGCAGCCAGGAACGGCACCATCAGACGCATCACCTGCTCGATCGAGGTGTTCACCCCGAAATCGGTCTCGGCGATAGCGCGCAAGGCCTTGATCCCCGACATGCTGAACGCCGCTGCGCCGAGCATGAAGTGCACGCGCCAGAACAGCTCGATAGGCGGAATACGCGGCGCGGCTTCATTGACCAGCAGCATGTAACGACGGAATACCTTGCCGTACATGTCTTCCAGGTAACGCCGCAAATGCCCCTGGCTCTGACTGAATGCCAGCCCCAACAGGCGCATGAAGATAGACAAATCGTTGCCGCTGCGTGGCTGCACCACAAGGGCTTGTTCGACGAGAATTTCCAGCAGTTCTTCAAGGCTCGGCTTGCTGTCCGGCTTGGCCTGACGGCGCTCCAGCTCACGATCGAGACTGATGCAGAAAGGCCCGAGAAAACGCGAGAAAACTGCCTGAATCAAGGCCTTCTTTGAGCCGAAATGATAATTCACTGCCGCCAGATTGACCCCAGCCTTGCTGGTGATCAGCCGCAATGAAGTTTCGGCAAAACCTTTTTCCGCGAACAACTGCTCGGCAGCATCGAGAATGCGTTCAACGGTTTCCGACTGGGCCATGGCTACTCCGCCTGACAAACACTTGTTTGAAACATACGTTTCAGCCTGAGCATTGTCAAGCCTGCCTGTTCGTTTTGCGAACGGTCGGTCAGCTATTTAACCATACAAGTCGGGAGCTGTAGCCAGTCCTACAAGCAGCAAGCTGACGATCTGTAAACCTACCGTCCAGCGGTCAGATAAAAAAGGAGGATTGCCAAGACCACTCCACTGTATATAATCCCAGTCACTGTATAAAAAGACAGAGCGATCGACATGATAAAACTGACGCCACGCCAAGCTGAGATTCTGGCTTTTATCAAACGCTGCCTCGAAGACAACGGCTATCCGCCGACCCGTGCAGAAATCGCCCTGGAGCTTGGCTTCAAGTCGCCCAATGCTGCGGAAGAACACCTCAAGGCACTGGCGCGCAAGGGTGCAATCGAAATGACGCCCGGCGCTTCACGCGGCATTCGCATCCCGGGCTTCGAAGCCAAGGCCGACGAGTCCACCCTGCCCATCATTGGCCGGGTTGCTGCCGGCGCTCCGATTCTCGCTCAACAGCACATCGAAGAATCCTGCAACATCAACCCTTCCTTCTTCCATCCACGTGCCGACTATTTGTTGCGCGTTCACGGCATGAGCATGAAGGATGTGGGGATTTTCGACGGTGACCTGCTTGCCGTGCACACCACGCGCGAAGCCCGTAACGGCCAGATCGTGGTTGCGCGGATCGGCGACGAAGTGACCGTCAAGCGCTTCAAGCGCGACGGCAGCAAGGTCTGGCTGATTGCCGAAAACCCCGAGTTTGCCCCGATCGAAGTGAACCTGAAAGATCAGGACCTGGTGATCGAAGGCTTGAGCGTCGGCGTCATTCGCCGCTAAAAGGAGGCGTTATGCAGTTCCCTCACACACCACAGCACACACAACTTCCGCTGTTCGAAGCGTTCATGGCGCAGCCGTTGGCGCCGACTCTCAAAGACGTGGTCGAGTCACCCTGGAGCGCCGAACCCGAAGTGTTCAGTGAGCTGTCATTGCGTGGTGCGGCTGGGAGCTGCCTGAACCTTCTGGCCCCCATCCTCAGAGAGTTGAGCCAGGACAAGGACGCTCGCTGGCTGACACTGATCGCGCCACCCGCCAGCCTGACTCAAGCCTGGCTGCGAGATGCCGGCCTGAACCGCGAACGCATTCTGTTGCTACAACCGCGGGGAACACAAAGCGCCCAGCAACTGGCGTGCGAAGCCTTGCGCCTGGGCCGCAGTCACACCGTTGTAAGCTGGCTGAACCCGTTGAGTTCCAGCGCGCGCCAACAGCTGATCAGCGCCGCCCGTACCGGGGATGCTCAAAGTCTGAATATTCGGCTGGGCTAAGTGACACTCACTGTGCACTTGAAAGGCGCAGGGCTTCTCCAGGACAGAGAAGCCAATCTGTAACATCAACGTGAAATGATGCCCTGCGAAAAGCCGACGAACGGAATCAATGAAGAATCCGCGGCCCTTCTTCTTTGTCGAATTCGCCTTCAACCAAGCGTCCAGCCATCTGCACACCCACGCTCAACATCGCCTTGGCGACTTCAACGTGCTGGCCCTGCAGGAATGCTTTGGCGTCTTCAGAGAAGTTCAAAGTCACCAGAGAACCCTCGTCCTCAGCTCTGCGCAGCTCAATACGGCCGTCTGGCAGTTCGACAATTTCTAGAAAGGACGTTGGCATAAAAGTCTGTTCTCCACGAAAGGCGGGGATTATATAGCCATCAGCGCGGCTTCGCTCGGGATCTTGACCGGCTGCACGTCACCGAAACCCATGCTGAAGATCATCCCTGATCCATGGCCATCACTGAACACTCAGCATTCCGTGCGCAGATTCAGCACTCATTCAACCCTTCGCGAAACCGAATCGCCAAGTCCTTGAGGTTCTGACGCCAGCTTTCCAGCTCTTCTCGACTCAACTCTTGAGGCGCCTCTTCTTCATCGAGGTTAACCGCCATGATCAGCGGTTGGGTCACGTCACCCTTGGGCTTGTGCGGCACGCGTGGCGGTTGAAACAGCGCGGCATGGGCAGCCAAAAGCTTTGCCAGCCAGGTTTCAGGGTTATTCGCCAACTCGACCATCTCCGCCATTTCCGGAATAGCGATGGTCTCGAGCACTTCACGAGTCAGCAACAATTCTGCTCGCGGTGCATTGGCCTGAGGCAAACGGTAAAAACCGGCAATCTCATGACACAAGCCCAGCAGTGCGCCGTACAAGTGAAACAACGCTGACTCACGCCCGGCCTGGATCAGCGCCAGGGAATTCATTGCCCGCCCCTCTTCCGCCCGGGCCAGCGCCTCAAGCGACAGACCGGCAAAGTAAATTTTCTGATTGGTACGGGTATAGAGCTCAAAGGCCATGACGGCAGTCTCCACAACGAAATAAGACGCGTAATGCAGGTCTGACAGTGTCATGGATCAGACAAGCCGACTGCAAGCACAAAACAAAAGGCCGCATGAAAACCCGAGGGTTCGCATGCGGCCTTTGGCGTCGCATTGCCCGATTATTTGGCTACGCGCTTGTCTTCAACCACCCACTTGCCACCGTCGTAGAATGCCTTCCAACCGGTAGGCTTGCCCTCGACTTCGGTCTGCACGTACTGCTCCTTGGTCTTGCGGCTGTAACGGATCACTGCCGGGAGACCATCCGGGTCCTTCTTCGGCGCCGCGCAGAGGAAGTGGTACTTCGGATCGATCTCATCCTTGTGCGGCACGATCTCGATCACCAGCGGAGCACGGGTCTCGCGGTTTTTCGGGAACTGGCTCGCCGCCAGGAACAGGCCGGAAGCACCGTCACGCAGAATGTAGGTGTCGTTGACCTTCTCGCACTTGAGCTCGGGCATCTTCACCGGATCCATCTTCGGCGGTGCCGCGTCACCGCTCTTCAGCAGTTTGCGGGTGTTCTTGCAGGTCGCGTTGGTGCAACCGAAGAACTTGCCGAAACGACCAGTCTTCAACTGCATTTCGCTGCCGCACTTATCGCACTCCAGGCTCGGACCTTCGTAGCCCTTGATGCGATAGCTGCCTTCTTCGATCTCGTAACCTGCGCAATCCGGGTTGTTACCGCAGATGTGCAGCTTGCGCTTCTCATCCAGCAGGTAAGCATCCATCGCGGTACTGCAGATCGGGCAGCGATGCTTGCCACGCAGCACCAAAGACTCCGACTCACCCTCGTCGTCCGCAGCGATTTCATCGCCCGGTACCAGGTTGACAGTGGCTTTGCAGCGCTCTTTTGGTGGCAGGCTGTAGCCCGAGCAACCAAGGAACACACCGGTCGATGCTGTACGAATCTGCATCGGACGACCGCAGGTGAGGCACGGAATGTCGGTCATGACCGGCTGATTGGCACGCATGCCGTTTTCCGCGCTCTCGGCTACTTCGAGTTTCTTCTTGAAGTCGCCGTAGAACTCGTCCAGCACGTTTTTCCAGTCGCGCTCACCCTGGGCGACGTCATCGAGGTTCTCTTCCATGCCCGCGGTGAAGCCGTAGTCCATCAGGTTCGAGAAGCTTTCGGACAGACGCTCGGTGACGATGTCACCCATCTTTTCCGAGTAGAAACGACGGTTGTGCAGCGCGACGTAACCGCGGTCCTGGATAGTCGAAATGATCGCCGCGTAGGTCGAAGGACGACCGATACCGCGTTTTTCCATTTCTTTAACCAGGCTCGCTTCCGAGTAACGTGCCGGTGGCTTGGTGAAGTGCTGGCTTGGATCAAGCTTGATCAGCTTCAGCACATCGCCTTGAGCCATGTCCGGCAGCACATCGTCGTCGCCAGGCTTGGCCATTTGCGGCATGACGCGGGTGTAACCGTCGAACTTCAGGATGCGGCCCTTGGCACGCAGCTCGAAGCCGCTAGCTGCGACGCTGACGGTGGTCGACAGGTATTTCGCCGGCAGCATCTGGCACGCGACGAATTGGCGCCAGATCAGCTCGTAGAGACGCTCAGCGTCACGCTCCATGCCCGACAGCTTGCTTGGATCGGTATTCACGTCAGAAGGACGAATCGCTTCGTGAGCTTCTTGCGCGCCTTCCTTGCTGCTGTAGACGTTCGGTGTTTCCGGCAGGTACTTGCTACCGAACTCACCTTCAATATAAGTACGCGCCATCGCCACGGCATCAACCGAGAGGTTGGTCGAGTCGGTACGCATGTAAGTGATGTAGCCAGCTTCGTACAGACGCTGGGCCATCATCATGGTTTTCTTCACACCGAAGCCCAGGCGGTTACTGGCAGCCTGTTGCAAGGTGGACGTGATGAACGGTGCCGACGGCTTGCTGCTGGTCGGTTTGTCTTCGCGCTTGGCGATGGTGTAGCTGGAAGCCTTGAGCTTCTCCAGCGCAGCCATGGCCTGGGCTTCGTTGAGCGGCTTGAAGGCTTCGCCGTTTTCACGGGCCACTTCAAAACGCACATTGGCGCCCTTGGCAGTGCCAAGGTCAGCGTGAACTTCCCAGTACTCTTCCGGGTTGAACGCACGAATCTCGCGCTCACGCTCCACCACCAGCTTCACGGCTACCGATTGCACACGGCCGGCAGACAGACCGCGAGCGATCTTGGCCCACAGCAGCGGCGAAACCATGTAACCCACCACGCGGTCGAGGAAGCGACGCGCCTGCTGGGCATTGACCCGATCGATGTCCAGCTCGCCCGGCTGGGAGAAGGCTTCCTGAATCGCCTTCTTGGTGATTTCGTTGAACACCACGCGCTTGTAGCGGCTGTCATCACCACCGATGGCTTCGCGCAGGTGCCAGGCAATGGCTTCCCCCTCGCGATCCAAGTCGGTTGCGAGATAGATGGTGTCAGCATCTTTGGCGAGCCGGCGCAGCTCTTCGATGACCTTTTCCTTGCCCGGGAGTATCTCGTACTTGGCTTTCCAGCCATGATCGGGATCGACCCCCATGCGCGAGACCAGCTGCTTGCGCGCCTTTTCTTTAGGCGACAGCGCCGGCACTTCACCAGCAGCAGCCTTGCCGCGCTTGGCAGCAGGCTCTTTGCTGGCGCTAGCCGAACCGCTGGTGGGCAGGTCTCGGATATGGCCGATACTCGACTTCACCACGTATTGGTTACCCAGATACTTGTTGATGGTCTTGGCCTTAGCCGGGGATTCCACAATGACCAGCGATTTGCCCATGGATCAGAAAATTCCTGAATTCTAGAAGTGAAAGGCGGTTGGCGCCTGACGCGGCACCGCTATATATAGTGGCAACAAGGTGAGGTCAAGCGCAGGGTTCTGCGCGCTCTCAGCTTATGGCCTTGAAAAAAGGCTTGGTTCGGCCTGCACCAAAGCAAAGCGTGGGACCTGTTCGCCGTCAACTTCGACCGACTCCAGGAACATGCTCAAGGGACGCACCCAAAAGCCGTAATCGCCATACAGGGCTTGGTAGAAGACCACTTCTTCTTCGGTCTCGGAATGCCGCGCAACACTGAATACGCGGTACTGCGGACCTTTGTAATGCTGGTAGAGCCCTGGTTGTATCGGCATGGTCTGGCCCTCACTCAAATCACTTGAAATAAAAAACAAAAAAAATCTTCAGAAAAACAAAAACCGGGGCACTTGGCCCCGGCTTCCGTCGACGAATCGCTTAAACGCGTTCGAAAACGGTGGCAATGCCCTGGCCGAGGCCAATGCACATGGTCGATACACCGAAGGTGCCGCCATTCTGCTTCATTACATTGAGCAGCGTGCCGGAGATACGTGCACCGGAGCAACCGAATGGGTGGCCCAGGGCGATCGCGCCGCCGTGCAGGTTAACCTTCTCGTTCATCTTGTCGAGCACTTTCAAATCTTTCAGCACTGGCAGGGCCTGTGCAGCGAAAGCTTCGTTGAGTTCGAAGAAGTCGATATCGGCAATACCCAGACCTGCACGCTTCAGTGCTTTCTGTGTCGCCGGTACTGGACCATAGCCCATGATCGCCGGATCCACACCTGCCACTGCCATCGAGCGGATCACCGCCATCGGCTGGATGCCCAGGTCCTGTGCACGCTGCGCCGACATCACGATCATGCACGAAGCACCATCGGTGATCTGCGACGAAGTACCGGCTGTCACGGTGCCACCCTTTGGATTGAACGCCGGCTTCAACGCCGCCAGGCTTTCCAGGGTGGTTTCCGGACGGATGGTTTCGTCGTAGTCGAACAGTTTCAGGAAACCGTTCTCGTCGTAACCCTGCATCGGGATGATTTCGTCTTTGAACTTGCCTTCCACCGTCGCTTTATGGGCGAGTTGGTGGGAGCGCACGCCGAAGGCATCTTGCTGCTCACGGGTAATGCCGTGCATTTTGCCGAGCATTTCAGCGGTCAGGCCCATCATGCCCGAGGCTTTCGCCGCGTACAGCGACATGTGCGGGTTCGGATCGACACCGTGCATCATGCTCACGTGACCCATATGCTCGACGCCGCCAACCACGAACACGTCACCATTACCGGTCATGATCGCTTGCGCTGCGGTGTGCAATGCACTCATCGACGAGCCACACAGGCGGCTGACGGTCTGGCCGGCAGCCGTGTGCGGGATCTGAGTCATCAAGGACGCCATGCGGGCGATGTTCCAGCCCTGCTCCAGGGTCTGGTTCACGCAGCCCCAGATCACGTCTTCGACTTCGCTCGGGTCGACCTTGACGTTGCGTTCCAGCAACTTGCTGATCAGGTGTGCCGACATGTCTTCGGCGCGGGTGTTGCGGTGCATGCCGCCCTTGGAGCGGCCCATCGGAGTACGACCGAAGTCGACAATCACGACGTCTCTAGGATTCAAGCTCATATAATTTCACTCTCGCTCTAGTGTGGGCGCTTAACCGAAGAAGCTCTGGCCGTTTTTGGCCATCTCGCGCAGCTTCTCGGTCGGGTGGTACAGCGCGCCCAAATCAGCGTACTGGTCAGCCAGGGCAACGAACTCTGCAACACCGATTGCGTCGATGTAGCGCAGTGCACCGCCACGGAATGGAGGGAAACCAATACCGTAGACCAGACCCATGTCGGCTTCGGCAGCGGTTTCGACGATGCCGTCTTCCAGGCAACGCACGGTTTCCAGGCACAGCGGGATCATCATCCAGTTGATGATGTCTTCGTCAGTCACTTCACGCTGTTCGAAGACGATTGGCTTGAGCACTTCGAGTACCGACGGATCGGCTACTTTCTTCTGCTTGCCGCGCTTGTCGGTCTCGTAGGCGTAGAAGCCCTTGCCGTTCTTCTGGCCCAGGCGCTTGGCTTCATAGAGCACGTCAACGGCCGAACGACGGTCGTCTTTCATTCGGTCCGGGAAGCCGTCAGCCATCACGTCACGACCGTGGTGACCAGTGTCGATACCGACCACGTCCATCAGGTACGCCGGGCCCATTGGCCAGCCGAATTTTTCCATGACCTTGTCGATGCGGACGAAGTCCACACCGGCGCTGACCAACTTGGCGAAACCGCCGAAGTACGGGAACAGAACGCGGTTGACCAGGAAGCCCGGACAGTCGTTGACGACGATCGGGTTCTTGCCCATTTTCTTGGCGTAGGCAACGGTGGTGGCAACGGCCAGCTCGCTGGACTTCTCGCCACGAATGACCTCAACCAGCGGCATCATGTGCACCGGATTGAAGAAGTGCATGCCGACGAAGTTTTCCGGACGCTTGAGGGCCTTGGCCAACAGGCTGATGGAAATGGTCGAGGTGTTCGACGCGAGGATGGTGTCCTCTTTGACCTTGTCTTCGACTTCGGCCAATACCGCTTGCTTGACCTTAGGGTTCTCGACAACGGCTTCGACCACCAGGTCGACGTGGCCGAAATCACCGTAGGACAGGGTTGGACGAATGCCGTTGAGCACTTCGGCCATTTTGGCTGCGGTCATGCGGCCTTTATCAACGCGGCCAACCAGCAGTTTCGCGGCTTCGGCCAGACCCTGCTCGATACCGTGCTCGTTGATGTCCTTCATCAGGATTGGCGTGCCTTTGGACGCCGACTGATAAGCGATACCGCCCCCCATGATACCGGCGCCGAGTACGGCAGCCTGTTTCACGTCTTTGGCGATTTCGTCGTAGGCCTTGGCTTTTTTCTTCAGTTCCTGATCATTCAGGAACAGACCGATCAAGCTCTGCGCAGCAGAGGTCTTGGCCAGTTTGACGAAGCCGGCAGCTTCAACTTCCAGAGCTTTGTCGCGACCGAAGTTCGCGGCTTTCTGGATCGTCTTGATCGCTTCAACCGGCGCCGGATAGTTCGGGCCAGCCTGACCGGCCACGAAACCTTTGGCGGTTTCGAAAGCCATCATTTGCTCGATGGCGTTCAGCTTGAGCTTTTCCAGCTTCGGCTGACGCTTGGCCTTGTAATCGAACTCGCCGGAAATGGCGCGCTTGATCAGTTCCAGGGCCGCTTCCTGCAGCTTCTCTGGAGCGACCACCGCATCGACTGCGCCGACTTTCAGCGCATCTTCCGGACGGTTTTCCTTACCAGCGGCAATCCACTCGATGGCGTTGTCGGCACCGATGATGCGCGGCAGGCGAACGGTACCGCCGAAGCCTGGGTAGATGCCCAGTTTGACTTCCGGCAGACCGATCTTGGCCGTGGTGGACATGACGCGGTAGTCCGCCGCCAGGCACATTTCCAGACCGCCACCCAAAGCGATGCCGTTGATCGCGGCCACGGTTGGTACATTGAGGTCTTCGAAATCGCTGAAAATCTTGTTGGCTTCGAGGTTGCCAGCAACCAGCTCTGCATCCGGCAGCTTGAAGTTGTCGACGAATTCGGTGATGTCGGCACCGACGATGAATACGTCCTTGCCACTGCTGACGATCACACCCTTGACCGACGCATCTGCCTTGATGGCGTCTACGGCCGAACGTAGTTCGTTCAGGGATAGACGGTTGAACTTGTTGACGGACTCACCCTTGAGGTCGAATTTCAATTCGACGATGCCACTTTCAAGAGCCTTAACCGTGATGGCTTTACCTTCGTAAATCATCAACTGATCTCCACGATATGGAAGCTGAACAGTACACGTCGGACGCTGACGTTCTGGCTCGGCATGGACGTTACCGTCGATGCTAACGCCATCCCACCAGGCACACCCGCCAACGCGATAGTCGGGATTCTGTAGGAGCCGTCTGTAATACAAACGCTCAATTCATACGCCCGTTTGATTTGGGTACGCCACCTTCACGGAATTTCCGACAATTGTCAATCGCCCAAAAGACGGGTTATCACTCGACTTTGCGGTCATATCCGTACCACGAAGACCTGCAACACGCGGATGCATGTTCAACTATTCATAGAATCAATATTTAGAAACGTCGCCCTAATTAGCTGCGCAACTCGAAATACAAGCTACGCTGGCCGGGGACGATAAACGAAAAAACAGAGGCGCTTATGGCGAACGCCAAGCGCAAGATCAACGCCACGCCTTGGGCAGCGTGACGATTCAGCGAATTACCGGCCTGCCTGGCCACTCCAGCCCGATGACGATGTCGGGCTTTTTATTGCCTGTGTGTAGGCGCTGCGTTTCAGGCTAACGCCTTCAGCACGGCATCGATCTCATTCAATACACTGGCCTCGCCCCGCTCCCCCCAATACAAGGTGATCATTTGCTTGTCGGCCTCAACCTTGTAGACGTTGGCCGGCAACTTCCGGAAATGAATCAGCAACGACTCATCCTGACAAACCTCTCGCCATTGATTGACCCACACGCCTGGCGCACTTTGCCAATAAATCCAGCACGCCGGTTTATTGCCCCGCCGCGGACGATGATATTGCGCACACGGGCTGGGCGGCGCTGGCTCCAGCCAATGCGGCCACTCCTGCGGTGCCAGCTGCATGGCCAGGCCAATACGCCGCGCCTCCATGCGCAAGGCCATCTGCCCCCCCTGTTTACGCGAAGGCCGCAGCCATGCCAGCGGGCTCAGCACCACTGCGAGGATTGACACCACTATCCAGACCGTCATATCTGTACTCCCGATTCTTGATGGGCGGATTGACCCCAGTCAGAACCAATCCGCTTGAAACCAGCCATACTTACCGTTATCGCAATCCTCAGGAGGAGCACCTCATGCCCTACCACCATATTCTGGTCGCCGTAGATCTAACCGAAGAGTGCGATCCTGTGATTCACCGTGCTCGCGAGTTATCGGTCAGCAACGGTGCCAAATTGTCCCTGGTTCATATTGTCGAACCGATGGCCATGGCCTTTGGTGGTGACGTGCCGATGGACCTGTCGCAATTGCAGCAACAGCAATTCGACCAGGCCAAGGAGCGCCTCGAGCGCCTGATCAACAAATATCCTGAACTTTCCAAAGAATACAGCCACTTGACCTATGGCCAGCCACGCCAGGAAATCCATCATATGGCCAAGGAACAGGAATGCGACCTGATCGTCGTCGGCAGTCATGGCCGCCACGGCCTCGCACTGCTGCTGGGTTCCACCGCCAATGACGTGCTGCACGGTGCACCTTGCGATGTGCTGGCGGTGCGCCTGATCAAAAGCTGAATACGTCCAAATGGAGATCCAGTGTAGGAGCCGGGCTTGCCCGCGATGGGACCATTACAGGCAATGCAAAGACCGAGGTGACGCCATCGCAGGCAAGCCAGCTCCCACATAAAATCGCATTCCATATGAAAAGCCCGGCGCTCATTACTGAACGCCGGGCTTTTTCATAACAGGATCAATCAGGCATCCAGCTCGGCCCAGCGCTCGACCAATACGTCGAGTTCCGCTTGCAGTTGCTCAAGCTGCGCGATGACCTTGGCGGTTTCGGCAGCAGGACGCTGATAGAAACCGGCATCGGCCATTTCGGCTTGCACCTTGGCGATCTGCTGTTCCTTGGCATCGATATCGCCCGGCAACGCTTCCAGCTCGCGTTGCAGCTTGTAGCTGAGCTTTTTCTTGGCCACTGGCGCTTCTTGAGCCACCACGGGTGCAGGCGCTGCGGTGACGACCGCAGAGTTCAGGTCGGCCTTGCCGGATTTGCTCTCGGTCACGCCCAGCAGGCGCGGCGAGCCACCCTGACGCAGCCAGTCCTGATAACCACCGACGTATTCACGAACCTTGCCTTCACCTTCGAAGACCAGGGTACTGGTGACCACGTTGTCGAGGAATGCCCGGTCGTGACTGACCATCAGCACGGTGCCGTTGAAGGTCAGCAAGACCTCTTCGAGCAGCTCGAGGGTTTCCACGTCGAGGTCGTTAGTCGGTTCGTCGAGTACCAGCAGGTTAGCCGGTTTGCTGAACAACTTGGCCAGCAACAGACGCGCACGCTCACCACCCGACAACGCCTTGACCGGCGTGCGGGCACGCTGCGGGCTGAACAGGAAGTCGCCGAGGTAACTCAGTACGTGACGGCTCTGACCATCGATATCGATAAAGTCGCGACCTTCGGCGACGTTGTCGATCACGGTCTTTTCCAGATCCAGCTGATGGCGCAGCTGGTCGAAATAGGCCACATCGATGCGAGTGCCCTCTTCAACCGTACCGCTGGTCGGCTGCAAACCGCTGAGCATCAACTTCAGCAAAGTGGTTTTGCCGGTACCGTTGGCGCCCAGCAGACCGATACGGTCGCCGCGCTGCAGGACCATAGAGAAATCCTTGATCAGGAACGGGCCATCCGGGTGGGCAAAGCTGACGTTCTCGAGGACCATCACCTGCTTCCCGGACTTGTCAGCGGTATCCAGCTGAATATTGGCCTTGCCGGTCCGCTCACGACGCTCGCTACGCTCGACGCGCAGCGCCTTGAGGGCGCGAACTCGACCTTCGTTACGGGTGCGACGAGCCTTGATGCCCTGGCGGATCCAGACTTCTTCCTGGGCCAGCTTCTTGTCGAACAACGCGTTGGCGGTTTCTTCAGCGGCCAGCGTGGCTTCCTTGTGCACGAGGAAGCTGGCGTAGTCACCGTTCCAGTCGATCAGGCCGCCGCGATCCAGTTCCAGGATGCGGGTGGCCAGGTTTTGCAGGAAAGAACGGTCGTGCGTAATGAACAGCACGGCGCCCTGGAAATCCTTCAACGCCTCTTCGAGCCAGGCAATCGCACCGATGTCCAGGTGGTTGGTCGGCTCGTCGAGCAGCAGCAGATCCGGTTCGGAAACCAGAGCCTGCGCCAGCAGGACGCGACGACGCCAGCCGCCGGACAATTCGGCGAGGGTTTTGTCAGCCGGCAATTGCAGCCGGCTCAGGGTGCTGTCGACCAATTGCTGCAAACGCCAGCCATCGCGAGCTTCGAGGTCGTGCTGGACGTGCATCAGTTTGTCCAGATCAGCGTCGGTGACGATGTTCTGGCTCAGGTGGTGATACTGCGCGAGCAGCTCGCCCACACCGTCCAGGCCTTCGGCAACCACGTCGAACACTGTCCGCTCGTCGGCCACCGGCAGTTCTTGCGGTAATTCGCCGATCTTGAGGCCTGGTGCGCGCCAGACGGAGCCGTCATCAGGCTTCTGATCGCCCTTGACCAGCTTCATCATGCTGGATTTGCCAGTGCCGTTGCGGCCGATGATGCACACCCGCTCACCACGGGCGATCTGCCAGGACACCTTGTCCAACAACGGCATAGCGCCGAAAGCAAGGGACACATCGCTGAATTTGAGCAGGGTCATGAGCTTCTCCAAAAACCGGGCGCGCATTCTACCTGACTTGCGACGTCAGAAGGCCGGCATTTTCAATGTCGAAGCACTCTGCACAACATTTGTTGCGATCTTGTACCGACGAGCCGGCAAAGCTTTCGCCGGTTGCTGGCAAAAGGCTAAGCTATAAATAATCAGTGCTCGCATTTGCAGGCACTTGTCGTGTTTTTTCTGCCCGGATGTCTCATGCGCAGTCGCCTTTTCAGTTTTTTATCCTGTTTGCTTCTTTCTGCCGCTGCCGTTCAATCCGCCCAGGCGGTGGACTTGTCTACCCAACGCCAGTATTACGACGAAGCCAAGCGCGCCTTGGCCAAAGGCGATACCGGTCCGTATTTTCGCTACAGCCAGGAGCTGAGCGATTACCCGCTGGAGCCGTATCTGGCCTATGACGAGTTGACGGCGCGCCTGAAAACCGCGAGCAACGATGAAATCGAAAGGTTCCTCGCCGAGCACGGCGACCTGCCGCAAGCCAACTGGATGAAATTGCGCTGGTTGCGCTGGCTGGCTGAGCGGGGCGACTGGGCGACCTTCGTCAAATACTACGACCCCAAGCTCAATTTCACTGAACTGGACTGCCTCAATGCGCAATACCAGATCGGTCACAACCTCAAATCCGAAGGTTACGCCAACGCTGACAAACTCTGGCTGACCGGCAAATCCCAGCCTGAAACCTGCGACTCGTTGTTTGCGCAATGGGCCGCCGAGGGCCAACTGACCGAACAGAAACGCTGGGAACGCCTCAAACTCGCGGCTCACGCACGCAACTATGCGCTGGCCAACAGTTTGATCAACAACATGACCACCCTGGCATCGCGTGGGCGTTTATTGGTTGATGTCGCGCAAAGACCCGAAATGCTCGACCAGCCTTCGCGCTTCACCCCGGCCGATGAAGCCATGTCTGACATTGTCAGTCTTGGCCTGCGCCGCTTCGCGCGCCAGGATCCGGACCGGGCGATGGCCCTGCTCGACAGCTATGCCGTCAGCATGCATTTCTCTCGCGACGAAAAGGTCGCCATCGCCCGTGAAATCGGCCTGACCCTGGCCCGTCGTTTCGACAGCCGCGCCCTTGATGTCATGACCAAGTACGACCCGGAGCTGCGTGACAACACCGTATCCGAATGGCGCTTGCGCTTGCTGTTGCGCCTGGCGCGCTGGGACGAAGCCTATCAGTTGACCAGCCGCCTGCCACAGGATCTGGCCCTTACCAATCGCTGGCGCTACTGGAAGGCCCGCAGCCTGGAGCTGGCCCAACCACAAAACCCGGAAGCGCAAACCCTGTACAAGAGTCTGGCCCGTGAGCGCGACTTCTATGGGTTCCTTGCCGCTGACCGTTCGCAATCGCCTTACTCGCTGATCAACAAGCCACTGATGTTGAGCCCGGCGCTGATCAATAAGGTTCGCAATACACCGGGTATACGTCGGGCGCTGGAATTCCTTGCCCGGGGGCAGATCGTCGACGGGCGCCGCGAGTGGTATCACGTCAGCCGTCACTTTAGCCGTGACGAAATGGTTGCCCAGGCAAAACTGGCGTACGACCTGAAATGGTATTTCCCGGCGATCCGCACCATCAGCCAGGCGCAGTACTGGGACGATCTGGACATTCGTTTCCCGATGGCCCACCGCGATACCCTGGTACGTGAAGCCAAGGTCCGCGGCCTGCATTCGAGCTGGGTGTTTGCCATTACCCGCCAGGAAAGTGCCTTCATGGACGACGCCCGCTCCGGCGTCGGCGCCAGCGGCCTGATGCAGTTGATGCCCGGCACCGCCAAGGAAACCGCGCGCAAGTTCAGCATTCCGCTGGCCTCGCCACAGCAAGTGCTGGACCCGGACAAAAACATCCAGCTCGGCGCTGCCTACCTGAGCCAGGTCCACAGCCAGTTCAACGGCAACCGGGTCCTCGCCACCGCCGCCTACAACGCCGGCCCAGGTCGTGTTCGCCAGTGGCTGAGCGGTGCCAACCACCTGAGCTTCGATGTCTGGGTGGAAAGCATCCCGTTCGATGAAACCCGCCAGTACGTACAGAACGTGCTGTCTTACTCGGTGATCTACGGCCAGAAGCTCAATTCACCGCAACCGCTGGTGGATTGGCATGAGCGGTACTTCGACGATCAGTAGGAGCTGGCGCAGCCTGCGATCTTTTGATCCGGACTTCGGAAAGCTTTAGCATGAGGCGCTGACAAAAATGCCCGCATTGAAAGATGCGGGCATTTTTTGTGAAAGCCTACTTGGTCGGTTACTTGGTCGCTCCGTCGAAAAGATCGCCTTCTTCGGCGGCGCCTACAAACTGCAACGCCGCCAGCCGCGCATACAGCGCATTGCTGGCGAGCAGTTCCTGGTGTGTACCCACTGCTATCAGTTTTCCCTGGTCCATCACCGCGATCCGGTCGGCGTTCTTTACCGTGGCCAGGCGATGGGCGATGACCAGCGTGGTGCGGTTTTTCATCAGGCTGGGCAGTGCTTGCTGGATCAGGTGTTCACTTTGCGCATCGAGGGCGCTGGTGGCTTCGTCCAGCAGCAGGATCGGTGCATCCACCAATAACGCCCGGGCGATGGCCAAGCGCTGACGCTGACCGCCGGAAAGTCCGAGACCGCCGTCGCCCAGGTGTGTCTGGTAGCCATCCGGCATTTTTTCGATGAAGTCGTGGGCGTAGGCAATCTTCGCCGCTTCCTGGACCTGAGCCAGGGTCGCCGAGGGTTTGCCATAGCGGATGTTTTCTTCGATGCTGCCGAAGAACAGCGCCGGGTTTTGCGACACCAGCGCGAAACAACGGCGCAAATCCATAGGATCAAGTTGGGTCAGCGGCACGCCATCGAGCAGGATGCGGCCCGCGATCGGATCGTAAAAGCGCAGCAGCAGGTCATAAACCGTCGACTTGCCGGCCCCCGAAGGTCCGACCAGCGCGAGGGTTTCGCCGGCCTTGATGGCCAGACTCAAACCATCGATAGCGTAGCTTTCGGGCCGTGACGGGTAGGAAAAACGTAGATCTTGGAGCAGCAAATCGCCACGCACTCGATCAGGCAATGTCACTTGCCCCGAGACCGGTGGCTGGATGATGTTTTCCGAGCGCAGCAACTCGGCAATTCGTTCAGCCGCACCGGCCGCCCGCTGCAGCTCGCCAATCACTTCGCTCAAGGTGCCAAAGGCACTGCCGACGATCAGGCTGTAGAACACGAAGGCCGCCAGCTCACCCGCGGAAATGCGCCCGGCGATCACGTCCATGCCGCCGACCCAGAGCATCACCGCGACCGCCCCCAGCACCAGCATGATCACCAGGGTAATCAGCCAGGCGCGCTGGACGATACGTTTGCGTGCGGTATCGAAAGCCTCTTCCACGGTGACGGCGAAGCGCTGCTCGTCCTGCACCTGATGGTTATAGGCCTGCACGGTCTTGATCTGGCCGAGCGATTCCGACACATAGCTGCCGATGTCGGCAATGCGATCCTGGCTCAAGCGCGACAGGCGGCGAACCCGGCGACCGAAGATCAGAATCGGTGCGATCACCAATGGCAGCGTCACCACCACAATGCTGGTGAGTTTCGGGTTGGTGATAAACAGCAGCACGACTCCGCCGATGACCATCAGCAAATTGCGCAGGAACAGCGACAGCGACGAGCCGATCACCGATTGCAGCAGCGTGGTATCGGCCGTCAGACGCGACTGGATCTCCGAGCTGCGGTTGTTCTCGTAGAACCCCGGGTGCAGGTAAATCAAATGATTGAACACCTGTTGACGGATATCGGCCACGCAACGCTCACCGATCCACGACACCAGGTAAAAACGCATGAAAGTGCCGATCGCAAGGCCCAACACCAGCAACATGAACACGCCGATGGACTGGTTGAGCAACTGCGGTGACTGGGTCATGAAGCCCTGGTCCACCAGCAGGCGAATGCCCTGCCCCATGGACAAGGTAATGCCGGCAGTGACTATCAGCGCCAGCAAGGCACCGAGCGCCTGCCAACGGTAAGGTGCAACAAAACGACTGGCCAGGCGAATCGCACGGCGGTGACGGGCAGACAGCATCAGGATCATCCGAAAGCGCTAACTGAAAGAATCAACCTGGCCAAGCCTACACCGGTCGATCCGCCGCAACGCTGTAAATCACAATGAGTCAGGTTAAATATGACCGCTGACAATAGAGCCTAGATGTTATCGGTCTAAAGTCCGGCTAGAAGTCCCGGGTTATTTCTGATGGTCTGGTATTGCCGCCTTGTCCCCTGTAGGGAGTTGTCACAGCCTGGTCATTTGGTGGCTCTACAGTAAATGCACAACCTGATGAGGAGACAGGCCATGTCCTTGCAAAACAGCAGCGATGACAAGATTCAAGTGATCCGCACCCGGCCAGACCAGTCTCTGGGATGCTCCATCATTGACGCTCAAGGGCGCGAAGTACCGATCACTGAAGATATGATCCAGAGTGCGTGTCGCGAACTGGAACAACGGTTGGTCAAGCCTGCCAAGCAAGATTGATACGTAGCCTTACGTCTTCCGACCCGGCTCTGAAAGCCGGGTTTTTTATTGCTTATTTTTGGGGGCGCTGCGCGCCCCATCGCGGGCAAGCCTTGCTCCTACAGTTCGCGCTGATCTGCAGGAGCAAGGCCTGCCCGCGATGAGGTCGACTCGGTCCTAGACAGCCATTGCCCCCAGCGCCGCCACCATTTGCCGCAACGCCGGCGACTCGCCCTCAATGCGTACCTTCAGCCCGTCAATCTCACGCCGTTCAGGGTAATGCTTGCGCAGCAAGTCAAACGCCGTGCGCTGTTCGGCACCGCTGACCACCAGGCTACGGCGGAAATCCGCGTCATCACGACGCGGGTCGTACACGCCACGGCAGACCATCGCCAAGGCCCAGGCCGGATCACAGCTGGCGTTCAAGTGGACTTGCGCCAGCCACGGTGCCGGCAACAATTCATCAAGGGAGACCTGGGCCGGCTGCCCGAGGAACTGGCAAAACGCCTGATAGATCTGCGCGGTCCCGCGCTGCTTGCCGTCGAGGCTGTAACCGGCGATATGCGGGGTGGCGATCACACACAACTCGGCCAAGCCGATATCGACGCTCGGCTCGCCTTCCCACACGTCCAGCACCGCTTGCAGGTCTTCGCGCGCGAGCAACACTTCACGCAGCGCAGTGTTGTCCACCACCGGACCTCGGCTGGCATTGATCAGCCAGGCGCCAGGCTTGAGCTGGTTCAAGCGGCTTTGGTCAAACAGGTGCCAGGTCGAATGCTCGGCGTTGTTGCTCAACGGAGTGTGCAAACTGATAACGTCGCATTGCCCGATGATCTGCTCCAGGCTAACGAATTCGCCGCCTTCGGCCGCCTGACGCGGCGGATCGCAGACCAGCACCTTCCAGCCCAGACCTTGCAGGACCTTGACCAGCCGACCACCGACTTCACCGGCACCAACCACCCCGTAAGTGCGCTCGGCCAGCTCGACACCTTCGATTTCGGCCAGGGTCAGCAGGCTGCCCAACACGTAGTCGACCACGCCTCGGGCATTGCAACCCGGCGCGCTGGACCAGGTGATGCCGGCCTGCTGGAAGTAATCCAGATCCAGGTGATCCGTACCAATAGTGCAGGTGCCGACAAACCGCACGTTGCTGCCTTCGAGCAAGTCGCGGTCGACGTTGGTCACCGAGCGCACCAGTAGCACATCGGCCTGTTCGACAGTGGCACGGTCGATAGAGCGTCCCGGTACGCGGCGTATTTCACCGAAACCTTCAAAGAACGCATCGAGCAGCGGGATATTTTCGTCGGCAACAATCAGCATGGCAGGCTCCTTTGGCGGATCGGCAGTGTAGGCGTAGATGAAGGTGATGAGCCAGCAGGCAATGCACTACTTGTGGCGAGGGAGCTTGCTCCCGCTGGACTGCGTAGCAGTCCCATTTTTAGGGCCGCTTCGCGCCCCAGCGGGAGCAAGCTCCCTCGCCACTGGGATGTCGAAACGTCCGGCAACCGATTACAAATCCCTAACACAGGATTTTTCCTGACTGCGGCGTCAACGCGTAGAATGCGCCGCCCCGCGCATCAATCCTCTCTGGACGCTTCGCCTGTGAATTCCGTAACTGACAGCCTCGCCGCTACTCCCCTCAACCGCCCGGCCCGGGTTCGCCTGGAGCTTAAAAACCTGCTTGGCCTGGCGCTGCCGATCATGATCGCGCAACTGGCAACCACCGCCATGGGTTTCGTCGATGCAGTGATGGCGGGCAGAGTCAGCCCACGGGACCTGGCTGCGGTCGCACTGGGTAATTCGATCTGGATTCCGATCTATCTGCTGATGACCGGGGTTCTGCTGGCCACCACTCCCAAGATCGCCCAACGCTTCGGCGCAAAGCAGCACGACGAAATTGCGCCTCTGGCACGCCAGGCCTTGTGGCTGGCACTCTGTGTCGGACTGACAGGCAGTGGCCTGCTGCTTAGCGCCGAGCCGATCCTGCACTGGATGAAAGTCGACCCGCAGTTGATTGAGCCGAGCATGGGCTACTTGCACGGTATCGCCTTCGGTTTTCCCGGCATTGCCTTCTACTACGTACTGCGCTGTTACAGCGATGCAATGGGCCGCACCCGTCCAAGCATGGTCATTGGCGTGGGTGGTTTATTACTGAACATTCCAGTGAACTACGCGCTGATCTATGGCCATTTCGGCCTGCCGGCCCTCGGCGGCGTCGGTTGCGGCTGGGCCAGCGGCATCGTCATGTGGTTCATGGCGCTGAGCATGGCCGGCTGGACCCGCTGGGCGCCCTTCTATGCCCCCACGCGTGTGTTGGTGCGTTTCGATCGTCCGCAGTGGGCGGTGATCAAACGCTTGGTCGGCATCGGCCTGCCGATCGGTATCGCGGTATTTGCCGAGTCCAGCATCTTTGCGGTCATCGCCCTGCTGATCGGCAGCCTCGGTTCAACCGTCGTGGCCGGGCACCAGATCGCCCTGAACATCAGCTCGCTGCTGTTCATGATTCCTTATTCCCTGGGGATGGCAGTCACCGTACGGGTGGGTCAGGCACTAGGGGCCGGGAACCCGTATCAGGCGAGCTTCGCGGCGAAGGTCGGCCTCGGCGCGGCGCTGGTGTTTGCTGCATTCTCGGCGAGCCTGATTCTGCTTCTGCGCGAACCCATCGCCTCGATTTACACCGCCGACAAGACTGTCATCCAGATCGCCTCGATGCTGATCGTCTATGCCGCGCTGTACCAGTTTTCCGATGCTATCCAAGTGATCTGCGCCGGCGCCCTGCGCGGTTATCAGGACACCCGGGCGACCATGATCCTGACGTTGTTCGCCTATTGGGGGATCGGCCTGCCGGTGGGATACGTGTTGGGGTTGACCGACTGGTTCGGCCCGGCCAGCGGCCCGAGCGGGCTGTGGGAAGGTCTGATTGCAGGCCTGAGCTGTGCGGCGCTGATGCTCTCGATCCGCCTGACGCGCAGTGCGCGCAAGCGAATCCGCATCAGTCGGGCAGCGAGTTAAGCGACGGTAAAAAGAAGGCCTGCAAACGCAGGCCTTTTTTCGGGTCCGTTAATCGGACTTCTTGCGAATCCAGTATAGATAGGTCCCGGCATCTTCCTGTTGCTCGACCAGCTCATGGCCAAGAAACACGCAGAACTTCGGGATATCGCGACGGGTCGACGGGTCGGTGGCGATCACCTTCAGCAGGCCGCCAGCTGGCAGGTCGCGCACGTGCTGGTGCAGCATCATCACCGGCTCCGGGCAATTGAGGCCGGTGGCGTCGAGGGTGCCGTCTACCGGCGTATCAATCATTTCACTCATGACTCACTCCTGAAACTGGCCGGCATTGTCGCGCAATGTCGGCTCACTTAACAGATCGTACAACGCGTAACTGTGGCGAGGGAGCTTGCTCCCGCTCGGCGGCGAAGCCGTCGTAAAACCTGTGCACCCGGTGTTCGTGCCTGTTGCTACTGGGGCGCTGGTTTCAGGGCTGCTTCGCAGCCCAGCGGGAGCAAGCTCCCTCGCCACACAAACCCCCGCGGATAGAAATCAGCGGGTTTTCGGTTTCTTTACGTCATGCCGGCGCAAATGGCAGGTCACTTCTTCGCGGTCGTGGTACAGCTGTTTGCAGCCGATATCGACCCGAATGCCACGCGCCTTGAAGCCTTCTGCAATGCGCTCAAGCAAGCGCTTCACTTCGGCATAACGTTGCTTCATCGGCAGCTTCAGGTTAACCACCGCCTCGCGGCAATGCCCCTCGCCGATCCACTCTTCCAGCATCGCCGCGTTGCGCGCCGGCTTCTCGACGATGTCGCAGACCATCCAGTCCACCGGTTGCTTGGGCTTGAAGGTAAAACCGTCCGCCATCAAGTGCTGAACCAGCCCGGTGTCCATCAGGCTTTCAGCCATCGGACCGTTATCGATCGCCGTCACCAGCATGCCGCGATTGACCAGCTGCCAGGTCCAGCCGCCCGGCGCGGCGCCAAGGTCGACACCGGTCATGTCGCTGTGCAGACGCTCGTCCCACTGATCACGCGGGATAAAGTGGTGCCACGCCTCTTCCAGCTTCAGGGTCGAACGGCTCGGCGCTTCACGCGGGAACTTCAGGCGCGGAATGCCCATCGGCCACATCGCCGAGTTGTTGGCTTCGGCCAGGCCGACGAACACTTCACGGCCGCTTTTGAAGGTCAGCAGCAAACGCGGCTTGTTGGCGTCTTCCACCAGCTTGCCGGCACCGGTCAGCGCCTTGCGCAGCGGACCTTCGAATTTCTTGCAGAAGTTCGACAGCTCTTTGCCGTCGTTGGTATCGACCACTTCCAGCCACAGGCTGCCGCACGTCGGGAAGCTCGCCAGATGGGCGAGGATCACGCTGATGCGGTCGGTTTCCGGCAGATCGATGAAGATCCCGCGCGCCCATTGGCGCGGAAAAATCAGCTCGGCGAAACGCTGGCCGCGCATCAGGCGCTCGGCGCCATCTTCTTCGGTGCAGACAAACTCGGCGCAGGCGCTGGCGGCTTTAGCCTTGGCATAACCGGCCACGTTCAGCCGCGCGGCGTGTTCGGAAATCTCGGAACAGACTTCGCCTTCGAAGCCCGGCCGGCAATGCATAAAGAGGGTGTTCATTCTTACTCCTGGGCAGATGGCGAGACATTCAACCACTGCGCGATGCCCAGACTTGCGTTGAAGCAAAGCCTGTCACGAAAACCGGCGCATGATAGCCGAGTTCGCAACGCCGGACTTGTCCATAGCGTCCGGTTATTAGCCTTAATGTCCAAACAGGGCTAGGTTAAGAACTCTGTCTGTCCCGCCAGTCCGTAGCCGTGCGGACCCAAAGGAGTCATTTCAATGCCGTCCCTCGATAGTCTGAAGACCCTTAAAACGCTGAAAATAGACGACAAGACCTACCATTATTTCAGCTTGCCGGAAGCCGCAAAGTCCTTGGGCGATCTCGACAAGCTGCCGATGTCGCTCAAAGTGCTTCTGGAAAACCTGCTGCGCTGGGAGGACGAAAAAACCGTCACCGGCGCCGACCTCAAGGCCCTCGCCGCCTGGCTCAAAGAACGGCGCAGCGATCGGGAAATCCAGTACCGCCCCGCACGCGTGTTGATGCAGGATTTCACCGGTGTACCGGCGGTGGTCGACCTCGCGGCCATGCGCGCCGCCATGGCCAAGGCCGGTGGCGATCCGCAGCGAATCAATCCGCTGTCGCCGGTGGACCTGGTGATCGACCACTCGGTGATGGTCGACAAATTCGCCAGCAGCACGGCCTTCACCCAGAACGTTGACATCGAAATGCAGCGTAATGGCGAGCGTTACGCCTTTCTGCGCTGGGGCCAGAGCGCCTTCGACAACTTCAGCGTGGTGCCGCCGGGCACGGGCATCTGTCACCAGGTCAACCTGGAATACCTTGGCCGCACGGTGTGGACCAAGGATGAAGACGACCGCACCTATGCCTTCCCCGATACGCTGGTGGGCACCGATTCCCACACCACCATGATCAACGGCCTCGGCGTACTCGGCTGGGGCGTTGGCGGCATCGAAGCGGAAGCGGCGATGCTCGGCCAACCGGTGTCGATGCTGATCCCGGAAGTGATCGGTTTCAAACTCACCGGCAAGCTCAAGGAAGGCATCACCGCCACCGACCTGGTGCTGACCGTCACCCAGATGCTGCGCAAGAAAGGCGTGGTCGGCAAATTCGTCGAATTTTACGGTGATGGCCTCGCCGAGTTGCCGCTGGCGGATCGCGCAACCATCGCCAACATGGCCCCGGAATACGGCGCCACCTGCGGCTTTTTCCCGGTGGACGAAGTGACGCTGGAGTACCTGCGCCTGTCCGGTCGGCCCAGCGCCGTGGTCAAACTGGTCGAGGCCTACTGCAAAACCCAGGGCCTGTGGCGTCTGCCCGGCCAGGAGCCGGTGTTCACAGACAGCCTGGCGCTGGACATGAGCAGCGTCGAAGCCAGCCTCGCCGGCCCCAAACGCCCGCAAGACCGGGTGTCGCTGCCAAATGTCGCCCAGGCGTTCACTGACTTCCTCGGCCTGCAAGTCAAGCCTGCCCGCCCCACCAGCAAGGAAGAAGGTCGCCTCGAAAGCGAAGGTGGCGGTGGCGTCGCGGTCGGCAATGCCGATCTTGTAAGCGAAGCGGACTACGAGTACGAGGGCCAGACGTATCGGCTGAAAAACGGTGCCGTGGTGATTGCCGCCATCACCTCGTGCACCAACACCTCCAACCCGAGTGTGATGATGGCGGCCGGGCTGGTGGCCAAGAAAGCCGTGGAGAAAGGCCTCAAGCGCAAACCGTGGGTGAAGAGTTCTCTGGCGCCGGGCTCCAAAGTGGTTACCGACTACTACAAGGCCGCCGGCCTGACCCAATACCTCGATGAATTGGGCTTTTCACTGGTCGGCTACGGCTGCACCACCTGTATCGGTAACTCCGGGCCGTTGCTGGAACCGATTGAAAAAGCCATCCAGAGCTCCGACCTGGCCGTCGCCTCGGTGCTGTCCGGCAACCGCAACTTCGAAGGTCGCGTGCACCCTCTGGTGAAAACCAACTGGCTGGCCTCCCCGCCGCTGGTCGTCGCGTATGCCTTGGCCGGCAGCGTGCGCATGGACATCAGCAGCGAGCCGCTAGGTGAAGGCAAGGATGGCAAACCGGTGTACCTGCGGGACATCTGGCCGAGCAGCAAGGAAATCGCCGACGCCGTGGCGCAGGTCGACACCGCGATGTTCCATAAGGAATACGCCGAGGTGTTTGCCGGAGACGCGCAGTGGCAAGCCATCGAAGTCCCGCAAGCGGCGACCTACGTCTGGCAGAAGGATTCCACCTACATCCAGCATCCGCCGTTCTTCGATGACATTTCCGGCCCCCTGCCGGTGATTCAGGACATCAGCGGTGCACGCATACTGGCGCTGCTCGGCGATTCAGTGACCACCGACCACATCTCCCCCGCCGGCAACATCAAGGCCGACAGCCCGGCCGGACGTTACCTGCGTGAACAAGGTGTGGAACCGCGAGACTTCAACTCTTATGGCTCACGTCGCGGCAACCATGAAGTGATGATGCGCGGCACGTTTGCCAACATCCGCATTCGCAACGAAATGCTTGGCGGCGAAGAAGGCGGCAATACGCTCTACATTCCAACCGGGGAGAAACTGGCGATCTACGATGCCGCCATGCGTTATCAAGCGGCGGGCACCCCGCTGGTGGTGATTGCGGGTCAGGAATACGGCACCGGTTCAAGCCGTGACTGGGCGGCCAAGGGTACCAACCTGTTGGGCGTCAAAGCGGTGATTGCCGAGAGCTTCGAACGGATTCACCGTTCCAACCTGGTGGGCATGGGCGTGCTGCCGCTGCAATTCAAGCTCGACCAGAACCGCAAGAGCCTGAACCTGACCGGCAAGGAGACACTCGACATTCAAGGGCTGACGGGCGTCGAGCTGACACCGCGCATGAACCTGACGCTGGTGATCACCCGCGAGGATGGCAGCAGCGAGAAGGTGGAGGTGTTGTGCCGGATCGACACGTTGAACGAAGTGGAATACTTCAAGGCGGGAGGGATTCTGCATTATGTGTTGCGGCAGTTGATTGCTTCATAATGTCGCACTGACAAAAACACCGTCTTCGGACGGTGTTTTTGTTTGAGTCGCGAACGTCCCTTTAATCGCACCGCTTCCTGTGGGAGCGAGGTGGCTCGCAGAATCTCAGACACAAGGATTTCACATGATTGCTCTGCCATGGCTCTATCTGGCACTCCTCTCCATCGGCTACGCACTGGCCCTGATCTACAGCCACCTCGGCTGGCTGGCGGCCATTTCCGTCGGGTTGTTAGCGTTTGCCGGCTTTGCCGTTCGCCAACCACAGATCCAGGTCGGCCGCGTCCTGGGTCACGGCCTGTTCGTTTTCCTCGCGGTAGCGCTGGCCATGCACTGGCTTCCCGGTTTCTACAACGGTCGCGGTATCGGCCCGGAACGCTTCAGCGCGGATGCCGTGCCGTTTTCCATGTACCTGAATCTGGACAAACCACTGATTGGTTTCTGGCTGTTGCTGGTGTGCCCGTGGATTGTCGGTCGCCGCTCCCTGCGTCTTTCACTGTATGCCACCGCCGCGGCACTGACCTTGAGCGCGCTGGCCGCTCTTGGTGGTGCGCTGCTGCTGGGTATGATCAGTTGGGCACCGAAGTGGCCCGATAAAGCCTGGCTCTGGGTGCTGAACAACCTGCTGTTGGTGACGCTGGTCGAGGAGGCGCTGTTTCGCGGTTACATCCAGGGCGGTTTGAGTCGCTGTCTGAAGAACCTGCGCTACGGCGAACACCTCGCCCTGCTTGGCGCCACAGTGTTGTTCGGTCTGGCGCACCTCGGCGCTGGCTGGCAATGGGTACTGCTGGCGAGCCTTGCCGGGTTCGGTTATGGGCTGGCGTACCGTTTCGGTGGGCTGGGGGCCGCCATCGCCACGCACTTTGGCTTGAATCTGCTGCACTTTGGCCTCTTTACCTACCCGATGCTGGCGGGTTGAAGGTCAAGGAATGTGCGCCAGCGCTGAATATTGAAAAATAATTTCAATTTATGCCTGGTACTGCCGACACCCTGTCAAAGCCTTGCGGATTGAAAAAGCCATGCGTAATAACCAGCCCATTACACAACGCGAACGGACCTTTCCGGCTCAGCAACGGTTGATTTCCACGACCGATGCCAAAGGCGTGATCACCTACTGCAACGATGCTTTCGTCGAAATCAGCGGGTTTTCTCGTGAAGAGCTGATCCGTGCACCGCACAACCTGGTCCGTCACCCCGACGTTCCACCTGCGGTCTTCGCGCACATGTGGGGCACACTGAAACAAGGCTTGCCATGGATGGGCATTGTCAAGAATCGCTGCAAGACCGGTGACCACTACTGGGTTAACGCCTATGTCACACCGGTATTCGACGGCAATCAGGTGGTCGGTTACGAGTCGGTGCGGGTCAAGCCCAGCGCCGAGCAGATCCGCCGCGCCGAAGCACTCTACCAACGCATCAATCAGGGCAAGTCGGCGATTCCTCAAACAGACAAGTGGCTGCCGGTGCTACAGGACTGGTTGCCGTTCATTCTGGTCAGCCAGCTGAGCTTCATGATCGGCGCCACACTCAACTCGCAGTGGGGTTTTGCGCTGGCCGCCGGCCTGTCCGTGCCGCTTGGCCTGCTGGGCTTGAGCTGGCAACAGCGAGGCCTCAAGCGCTTGCTGCGCCTGGCCGAGCAGACCACATCCGACCCGCTGATTGCGCAGATGTACACCGACAGCCGCGGCGCTCAAGCGCGCCTGGAAATGTCGATCCTCAGTCAGGAAGCGCGCCTGAAAACCTGCCTGACTCGCCTGCAAGACACCGCCGAGCACCTGAACGAGCAAGCTCGACAGTCCGACACCCTGGCGCACAAAAGCTCGACCGGCCTGGAACGTCAGCGCGTCGAAACCGAGCAAGTGGCGACCGCCGTCAACCAGATGGCCGCCACCACCCAGGAAGTCGCCAGCCACGTGCAACGCACCGCTGACGCGACCCAGGAAGCCAATCGCCTGACCGGTCGTGGCCGTGACATCGCCGGTGAAACCCGTGACGCGATCCAGCGCCTGTCGGTGGTGGTCGGCGAAACCGGCCTGACCGTGACCCAACTGGCCAAGGACAGCGACGAAATCGGCGGCGTGGTCGACGTGATCAAAGGCATCGCCGACCAGACCAACCTGCTGGCCTTGAACGCCGCCATCGAAGCGGCTCGTGCCGGTGAGATGGGCCGTGGTTTTGCGGTGGTTGCCGACGAAGTAAGGCAACTGGCGCAACGCACCAGTGAATCGACCGGGCAGATTCACACCCTGATCGCCAAGCTCCAGCAGACCGCCAGCACCGCGGTGCAAACCATGGAAGCGGGTCACCGTCAGGCTGAAGAAGGCGTGGCGCGGGTTCTGGAGGCCGATCAGGCTCTGGTGGGTATCAGCGAAGCGGTGGCCAATATCACCGACATGACCACCCAAATCGCTGCCGCGACCGAAGAGCAAAGTGCAGTAGCCGAAGAGATCAGCCGCAACATCAGCACCATTGCGCAACTGGCCGACCAGACCTCGGAACAGGCACAGAACTCGGCGTTACTGAGTGAAGAGCTGACCAAAACCGCGAATACCCAGTATTCGTTGGTAGAGCGGTTTAACCGCTGATCGTTGCTGGCAAATACAAAAACCCGGGAGGTGATGCTTCCGGGTTTTTTATTGCCAATGCAAAGACGATGTCGACTATGGCGCAGCCATCGCGGGCAAGCCTTGCTCCTACAGGTATGTATCGTGCCCAAATCATCAGGCAACCCTAAAACCTGCAGGAGCAAGGCTTACCCGCGATGAGGCCCTGACTGCCACCACAAAAACTCACAGGAGAAATGCTGCTACCTTGCTGGCCGCAGCCGCCAAATGCTGTTCATGAGTAAAGCCCGAAGCCTTCAACGGCTTCAAATCATGATCGCCAGCCACCAGCCAAAGCACCTCAATACTCGGCGCTAACGTATAACCCTCGACCGCCTCACGATTCCCCAACGCATCCCGCTCACCCTGCACAATCAGCGTCGGGGCTTTGAGCCCGGCCAGATGCTCGACTCGCGGCTTCTCCGGTTTGCCCACCGCGTAAAACGGATATCCCAGACACACCAGCGCATCCGCGCCCAACTCATCGGCCAGCAAACTGGCCATGCGCCCGCCCATGGACTTGCCGCCAATGGCCAGACGCCCAGCGACATGGCGTCGCACCACGGCATACACATCACGCCAGCATTCGAGCAATTTGGGCGTCGGATTCGGTGGACGCTTGCCACCGTCGATGCGCCGTTGCGCCATGTACGGAAACTCGAAACGCAACACGTTGACGCCAAGCCCGGCAAGGCGTGCGGCGATGTCGCTCATCCAGTCACTGTCCATCGGTGCGCCGGCGCCATGGGCGAGAATCAGCGTCGCCGATGCCGGCACCGAGGCGGCGTCCCACAGCCATCCGCGATCCTGCACGCACTGCGCCCATTGATCCCCGTCAATACTGGCCTTGTGCTGTTTGTCCATGCTTGCCTCGCTTTTAATCTGCCTATAACTCCAGGCGAAGGGAGCGTCATCGCCTCGCGCGGACGCTTTCACTTCGGCTGAACCGTGGATGGGGAACCATGAACACTTCTTTAAGTACCGCCTATAACTACAAGGTGGTCCGCCAATTCGCCATTATGACGGTGGTGTGGGGCATCGTCGGCATGGGGCTCGGGGTTTTTCTCGCGGCTCAATTGGTCTGGCCTGAACTCAACTTCAATTTGCCCTGGACCAGCTTCGGCCGTTTGCGCCCGCTGCACACCAACGCGGTGATCTTCGCGTTCGGCGGCTGCGCCCTGTTCGCAGCCTCCTTCTATTCGGTGCAACGTACCTGCCAGACGCAGCTGTTCGCGCCGAAAATCGCCGCATTCTGCTTCTGGGGCTGGCAGTTGGTCATTGTCCTGGCCGCCATCAGCCTGCCGCTGGGCTACACCACTTCCAAGGAATACGCCGAGCTGGAATGGCCGATCGCCATTTTGATCGCCATCGTCTGGGTCGCCTACGGCGTCGTGTTCTTCGGCACACTGATGAAGCGCAAGACCAAGCACATCTACGTCGGTAACTGGTTCTTCGGTGCGTTCATCATCACCGTGGCCATCCTGCATATCGTCAACCACGCCTCCCTGCCGGTGAGCTGGACCAAGTCCTACTCGGCCTACGGCGGTGCGACGGATGCCATGGTGCAGTGGTGGTACGGGCACAACGCGGTAGGGTTTTTCCTCACCGCCGGTTTCCTCGGGATGATGTATTACTTCGTGCCGAAACAGGCCGAACGCCCGGTGTACTCGTATCGCCTGTCGATCGTGCACTTCTGGGCACTGATCACCCTGTACATCTGGGCCGGCCCGCACCACTTGCACTACACCGCGCTGCCGGACTGGGCGCAGTCGCTGGGCATGGTGATGTCGCTGATCCTGCTGGCACCGAGCTGGGGCGGGATGATCAACGGCATGATGACCCTCTCGGGCGCCTGGCATAAGTTACGCAGCGACCCGATCCTGCGTTTCCTCGTGGTGTCCCTGGCGTTCTACGGCATGTCGACCTTCGAAGGGCCGATGATGGCGATCAAGACGGTCAACGCCCTCTCCCACTACACCGACTGGACCATCGGCCACGTACATGCCGGCGCACTCGGCTGGGTGGCAATGATTTCGATCGGCGCGCTGTACCACATGATCCCGAAAGTCTTCGGCCGCACGCAGATGCACAGCCTCGGCCTGATCAACGCGCACTTCTGGCTCGCCACCATCGGCACCGTGCTCTACATCGCCTCGATGTGGGTCAACGGCATCGCCCAGGGCCTGATGTGGCGCGCGGTCAACGAAGACGGCACGCTGACCTACTCCTTCGTCGAAACCCTGGTGGCCAGCCACCCAGGTTACGTCGTGCGACTGGTGGGCGGCGCGATCTTCTTCAGCGGCATGCTGCTGATGGCTTACAACACCTGGCGCACCGTGCGTGCCGCACAGCCAGCCGAAGTCGCCGCCGCGGCGCAGATGGCCTGAGGAGTCCGCCATGAAACACGAAACGATTGAGAAAAACGTCGGCCTGCTGTTGCTGCTGATGGTCTTCGCGGTGAGCATCGGCGGTCTGACCCAGATCGTCCCGCTGTTCTTCCAGGACGTCACCAACAAGCCGGTCGAAGGCATGAAGCCTTACACCGCGCTGCAGCTTGAAGGTCGCGACATCTACATCCGCGAAGGTTGCGTGCAATGCCACTCGCAGATGATTCGCCCGTTCCGCGCCGAGACCGAGCGCTACGGCCACTACTCGGTAGCCGGTGAAAGCGTCTGGGATCACCCGTTCCTGTGGGGCTCCAAGCGCACCGGTCCGGACCTGGCCCGGGTCGGCGGTCGCTACTCGGAAGACTGGCACCGGGCGCACTTGTACAACCCGCGCAACGTCGTGCCGGAGTCGAAGATGCCCGCCTACCCATGGCTGGTGGCCAACGCGCTGGACAGCAGCCACACCAAAACCAAGTTGCAGGTCATGCGCACCCTCGGCGTTCCGTACACCGACGAAGACATTGCAGGCAGCGTCGAAACGCTCAAGGGCAAGACTGAAATGGATGCGCTGGTCGCCTACCTGCAAGTGCTCGGCACTGCGATCAAGAGCAAGAGGTGAGCCATGGCCATGTTCTTTGAAATAAGTAGCGGAATGATCCGCGGCCTGGGCACCGTCGTCGTCTTCATAGCCTTCGTCGGCCTGACACTGTGGGTGTTCAACGGCAAACGCAGTCCGGATTTCGCCGAAGCGCGCCTGCTGCCCTTTGCCGACGAACCGCAACCCGACGACACCACCAGCCAAGAAACAGCAACAACAAGGAGTACCCGGCCATGACCACCTTTTGGAGTACGTGGATCTGCGTACTGACCATTGGCAGCCTGATCGGCCTGACGTGGCTGCTGATCGGCACCCGCAAGGGTGAAACCAAGGGCAGCGTCGACCAGACCATGGGCCACAGCTTCGACGGCATCGAGGAGTATGACAATCCGCTGCCGCAGTGGTGGTTCATGCTGTTCGCCGGGACCCTGGTGTTTGCCGTCGGCTACCTGATCCTTTATCCGGGCCTGGGCAACTGGAAAGGCGTACTGCCCGGCTATCAGGACGGCTGGACCCAGACCAAGGAATGGGACCGGGAGATGGCCAAGGCCGACGCCAAGTTCGGGCCGATCTACGCCAAATTCTCGGCCATGCCCGTGGAAGAAGTCGCCAAGGATCCGCAAGCGCTGAAAATGGGCGGACGCCTGTTTGCCTCCAACTGCGCGGTCTGCCACGGCTCGGATGCCAAGGGCGCGTTTGGTTTCCCCAACCTCGCCGACAACATCTGGCGTTGGGGCGGCAGTGCCGAAACCATCAAGACCACAATCATGGGCGGACGCATGGCCGCCATGCCGGCCTGGGGTGAAGTGCTGGGCGAAACCGGGGTGAAAAATGTCGCGGCGTATGTGCGTCACGAACTCGCCGGCCTGCCGTTGCCAGCCGACAGCGGTGCTGACCTGCAAGCCGGACAGCAAACGTTCAGCACCACTTGCGTAGCCTGTCACGGTGCAAACGGCCAGGGCACGGAACTGATGGGGGCGCCAAACCTGACGCAACCGGCAGGTTTCATCTACGGCACCAGCCTGACGCAACTGCAACAGACCATTCGCCATGGTCGCCAGGGTCAGATGCCGGCGCAGCACGAACTGCTCGGCAACGACAAGGTGCAACTGCTGGCCGCGTATGTGTACAGCTTGTCTCACAGCCCGAACGCCGAGCGTTTGCAGGCTGAAAGCAAAACCGAATAAATCTTCACTGCCCAACTGCTGCATTCACCCGAATGCGGCAGTTCCCTGCTCCTTTGCGACGCATTGTCGCACCCCTCAATGGGTCTGCCTTTCGGTTCGGTGGATTCGCGTCTACGCTTGCTTCGAAGCGGACTGGCAACAGCCGGTCAAAGGTCAACCGTACACGGTGCGTTCGACGAATCTGTTCGATGACAGGCCGCAAAGGCTGGTAGATACCGGCTGTCGCGCAAATTGCCGTCTGTCACCTGCCCGCCTCGTTTGAACACACCCAGTTACACCTGACCCGACCCCCTCGCCTTTTTGGTCCGCCGAGACATTTTGTCCATGGGCAATTTTGTCCCTACGCGGAGCATGGAAAGGCCGCAGAATCAGCTTTTGAAAGCATTGACGCAGGTCATGGCGCGTTGCAATGACCCCCCGCTTTCTCCATACTTGCGACCGATTTTTATCCCTAATAAAACACCTAAACCGTGGAACCTTAGAATGAGCACAGCAATCAGTCCGACTGCTTATAACTATAAGGTAGTCCGCCAGTTCGCCATCATGACGGTGGTCTGGGGGATCCTTGGCATGGGGCTCGGTGTCTTCATCGCCTCACAACTGGTCTGGCCGGAGTTGAATTTCGGCCTGCCGTGGACGACGTTTGGACGCCTACGCCCGTTGCACACCAACTTGGTGATTTTCGCCTTCGGTGGTTGTGCACTGTTTGCCACTTCCTATTACGTCGTGCAGCGAACCTGCCAAACGCGACTGATTTCCGACAGCCTCGCCGCCTTCCACTTCTGGGGTTGGCAAGCGGTGATCGTCGGCGCGATCGTTACCTTGCCGCTGGGTTACACCACCACCAAGGAATACGCGGAACTGGAATGGCCCCTGGCTATCCTGCTGGCTATCGTCTGGGTCACCTACGGCCTGGTGTTCTTCGGCACCATCGTCAAGCGCAAAACCAAGCACATCTACGTCGGCAACTGGTTCTACGGTGCCTTCATCGTCGTGACGGCGATGCTGCACATCGTCAACCACGCGTCCTTGCCGGTCAGTTTCTTCAAGTCCTATTCGGCGTACGCCGGTGCGACTGATGCCATGATCCAGTGGTGGTACGGCCACAACGCGGTAGGTTTCTTCCTGACCACCGGCTTCCTGGGGATGATGTACTACTTCGTGCCGAAACAGGCCGAGCGTCCGATCTACTCGTATCGCCTGTCGATCGTGCACTTCTGGGCACTGATCACCCTGTACATCTGGGCTGGCCCGCACCACCTGCACTACACCGCACTGCCGGACTGGGCTCAGTCGCTGGGCATGGCGATGTCGATCATCCTGCTGGCGCCAAGCTGGGGCGGGATGATCAACGGCATGATGACCCTGTCGGGCGCCTGGCATAAGCTGCGCACCGACCCGATCCTGCGCTTTTTGGTCGTGTCCCTGGCGTTCTACGGCATGTCGACCTTCGAAGGCCCGATGATGGCCATCAAGACTGTCAACTCGCTGTCTCACTACACTGACTGGACCATCGGCCACGTACACGCCGGTGCCTTGGGCTGGGTAGCGATGATTTCGATCGGTGCGCTGTACCACATGATCCCGAAAATCTTCGGTCGTGCGCAGATGCACAGCATCGGCCTGATCAACACGCACTTCTGGCTCGCGACTATCGGCACCGTGCTCTACATCGCTTCGATGTGGGTCAACGGCATCACCCAGGGCCTGATGTGGCGTGCAATCAACGATGACGGCACCCTCACCTACTCCTTCGTTGAAGCCCTGCAAGCCAGCCACCCTGGTTTCATCGTTCGCGCCCTTGGCGGTGCGTTCTTTGCCAGCGGCATGCTGTTCATGGCGTACAACGTGTTCCGCACCGTACGCGCCTCGAATCCGGAAGATGCTGAAGCCGCCGCTCAGATCGCTGTCGTTGGAGCTCACTGATGAAGCATGAAGCAGTCGAGAAGAATATTGGCCTGCTGGCCTTCTTCATGGTCATCGCCGTCAGCATCGGCGGCCTGACCCAGATCGTCCCGTTGTTTTTTCAGGACGTGACCAACAAGCCGGTTGAAGGCATGAAGCCACGCCCGGCACTGGAACTTGAAGGCCGTGACATTTTCATCGCCAACGGTTGTGTCGGCTGCCACTCGCAGATGATCCGTCCGTTCCGTGCTGAAACCGAACGTTATGGCCACTACTCGGTAGCCGGTGAAAGCGTCTGGGACCACCCGTTCCTGTGGGGCTCCAAGCGTACCGGTCCGGACCTGGCCCGCGTTGGCGGTCGTTACTCCGATGACTGGCAGCGTGCGCACTTGTACAACCCGCGCAACGTGGTGCCAGAGTCGAAAATGCCGGCTTACCCGTTCCTCGTGGAAAACAAGCTCGACGGCAAGGACACCGCGAAGAAAATGGAAGTCTTGCGCACCCTCGGCGTTCCTTACACCGACGAAGACATCGCCGGTGCAAAAGATGCCGTGAAGGGCAAAACCGAAATGGACGCGCTGGTGGCCTATCTGCAAGGCCTGGGCACCATCATCAAAAGCAAACGGTGATTTAGATGGATATCGGGATGATTCGTGGCCTGGGCACCGTTGTCGTGATGGTTGCCTTTATCGGTCTGGCGCTGTGGGTGTTCAGCCCCAAGCGCAAATCGGAGTTTGAAGACGCGACCTTGCTGCCTTTCGCGGATGATCCCGAAGCCATCAAGCACGTCGAGCAAGCTTCTAGGAGTAACAAAGAATGACTACGTTCTGGAGTCTGTACGTCACAGTCCTCAGTCTGGGTACCATTTTCGCCCTGACCTGGCTGCTGCTGTCGACCCGCAAGGGCCAGCGCGCCGAGCAGACGGATGAGACGGTTGGCCACGCCTTCGACGGGATCGAGGAGTACGACAACCCGCTGCCGAAATGGTGGTTCATGCTGTTTGTCGGCACCATCATCTTCGCCCTCGGCTACCTGGTGCTGTACCCGGGCCTGGGCAACTGGAAAGGCCTGCTGCCGGGTTACGGCTACCTCGACAACGAGAAGCAGACCGCGTTCGCCAACGGCCAGTCCGGCTGGACCGGCGTTCACGAGTGGGAAAAGGAAATGGCCAAGTCGGATGCCAAGTTCGGTCCGATCTTCGCCAAATTCGCAGCCATGCCAATTGAAGAAGTTGCCAAGGACCCACAAGCCCTGAAGATGGGTGGCCGCCTGTTCGCCTCCAACTGCTCGGTTTGCCACGGCTCCGACGCCAAAGGCGCTTACGGCTTTCCTAACCTGACCGACGAAGACTGGCGTTGGGGCGGCGAGCCACAAACCATCAAGACCACCATCATGGGCGGCCGTCACGCGATGATGCCGGCTTGGGGTGAAGTGATCGGCGAGCAAGGCGTCAGCGACGTTGCCGCGTTCGTGCTGACCAACCTCGATGGCCGCAAGCTGCCGGAAGGCGCCAAGGCCGATCCGGTTGCCGGCCAGAAGATTTTCGCTGCCAACTGCGTGGCTTGCCACGGTCCGGAAGGTAAAGGCACCCCAGCCATGGGTGCACCTAACCTGACCCACCCGGCCGCGTTCATCTACGGTTCGAGCTTTGCTCAACTGCAGCAGACCATCCGTTACGGCCGTCAGGGCCAGATGCCTGCGCAAGAACAGCTGCAAGGCAACGATAAGGTTCACCTGCTGGCCGCTTACGTCTACAGCCTGTCTCACGGTGAGAAAGCTGCTGACGCCGAGTAAGGCAAACGCGTGATCGCACTAAAAAACGGCCCCGCCAGTGATCTGGCGGGGCCGTTTTCATTTCCGTCATTCATTTGCCTACTTCAAGACCGGGATGACCTGATCGAGCTTTCGGCTTGGCCAGTTACTGTTGCGAACAACGCTGACCGCCAGCGACTGCCGATCAGCGGTAAAACTGGCAATCAGATAAGTTTGTTGGGAGGCAGAGCCACTTAGAAAGACCGGTACATCACCAAAGTACTGTGACTTGCCCCAATCAAAGTAAGTCCCCGCACCCCAGTGATCATGCCCACCAAAGACCGCCGTTACCTTGTATTTCTCGACGATCTGTTTGAATCTCGAAATCTGCTCGTCGTTGCCGTCCCACTGATAAACCTTGTGCATATTCAGAATAATGATTTTGCCCTCCTCTCTCGCCCTCTTTAAATCCCGCTCCAGCCAGTCAAGCGCAGGGGTAATTTCAAACGTTGTCGGAGCAAGTGGATTGCCGGAGGTAAAACTGACGGTATAGGTCGGTTCATTATTCAATTGAACCATGTGCACATCACCGATATTTTTCGAGTAAGCGAGGCTGCCATAAAAGATCGTCCCCACGCCCGAGCTTCTTGCCGCCAGATCCATGGATTCGACTTTTCCCCAGTAGCGATCCTTGAGGTCGTTGACACTACCAGCCGCACAGCTATTCAGGAAACAGTCGTCCACGTTATTGGCATAGTCATGATTACCCAGCCCGAAATCATATAGCCCCTCCAGTTTATTCTCGAAAACCGACTTCATGTATGAACGTTCGCCACCATGACCAAAGGCTGTGATATCACCGTTAATCATCACCGGTATGCGGGATGCGCCGCCATTCAACTTCCTGAAACTTGAAATATCGGAGTACTGCAACTCTATCAGCTCTTTTGAGCGCGCCTCCTTGTTGGGATCCGGAAGATTATCATCCGTGAGATCAGTCCAGGGGTATTGCGAATCCGATACAAACACCATATGGCGCGGCGTCTCTGCCGCCGAGGCGCCATAGACCACAGGGATAACCAACGCCAGTGCAAGGCACACCAGCCACACACGCTCTTTATATAAAGTCATAGAAGTCCATTTCCATCAATAGTTAACAGCCACTCCATAGCGGCAACTGCAAAATATATCGCCCCTTGATAATTAACAAACTACCGACCTCTGCAGATCAACAGCAGATATTTCCAACATCCACAGACACTCGCACACTTCAAAACACTCACTAAAAAATGTTCTATATAGTCCAGCGCAAATGAATGTCAGACAGTGGAAGGAGGTGGATGAGGGAATCGGACTCGGTACGCCCCTTGCAGGCGCGCGGTAGTAACCCTGGGCGGACGGATAGCTATACTCAACAAGTCAATTGATCTGCATCACGATTTGTTACATTTGCTACACCATCTACGAATTTCCACCAACGCGACCAAAGGTCGCACCCTTGAGCTAGAGCGACAGGCGTATCATTACGCCACTGCAACACCCTTTTTGACCGCGGTCGGCACGTACTGACCGAGGCATTTTTCCACTGCCGTGGGATGCAATGATGAGCAACCAGATTCCGGTACACGACGTCACCCCGCCTGCCAAGAACGCAAATAACAGCGTCGATCTCTACGCCTCTCGGGAAAAAATCTACACCCGCGCCTTCACCGGCCTGTTCCGCAATTTGCGGATGGCGGGCGGCGCCGCGTTGTTCCTGCTGTATTTCGGCACGGTCTGGCTCAATTGGGGCGGTCACCAGGCGGTCTGGTGGAACTTGCCGGAGCGCAAATTCTTCATCTTCGGTGCGACCTTCTGGCCGCAGGATTTCATCCTGCTGTCCGGCCTGTTGATCATCAGCGCCTTCGGCCTGTTCTTCATTACCGTGTATGCCGGACGCATCTGGTGCGGCTATACCTGCCCGCAAAGTGTCTGGACCTGGATTTTCATGTGGTGCGAGAAGGTCACCGAAGGCGACCGCAACCAGCGCATCAAGCTCGACAAGGCGCCAATGAGCGCCAACAAGTTCTTGCGCAAACTCAGCAAACACACGATGTGGTTGTTGATCGGTTTCGTCACCGGCATGACCTTTGTCGGCTACTTCTCACCGATTCGTGAACTGACGATCGACTTCTTCACCGGCCAGGCTGATGGCTGGTCGTATTTCTGGGTCGGCTTCTTCACCCTCGCCACTTACGGCAACGCCGGCTGGTTGCGCGAACAGGTGTGTATCTACATGTGCCCTTACGCGCGCTTCCAGAGCGTGATGTTCGACAAGGACACGCTGATCGTCTCCTACGACCCGCGCCGCGGCGAAGCCCGTGGTCCGCGCAAAAAAGGCATCGACTACAAGGCTCAGGGCCTGGGCGACTGCATTGACTGCACCATGTGCGTTCAGGTGTGCCCGACCGGCATCGACATCCGTGACGGCTTGCAGATCGAATGCATTGGCTGTGCCGCCTGCATCGATGCCTGCGACAGCATCATGGACAAAATGGACTACCCGCGCGGCCTGATCAGCTACACCACCGAGCACAACCTGTCCGGGCAAAAAACCCATAAACTGCGTCCGCGCCTGATCGGTTACGCGCTGGTGTTGCTGGCCATGATCAGCTTGCTGATCACCGCGTTCTTCATGCGCTCGCTGGTCGGCTTCGATGTCAGCAAGGACCGTGTGCTGTACCGCGAGAACGCCGAAGGCCGGATCGAGAACGTCTATAGCCTCAAAGTCATGAACAAGGATCAGCGCGACCACACCTACGTGCTGGAAGCCTCCGGGCTGCCGGATCTCAAGTTGCAAGGCAAGCGCGAGATCAAGGTGGCTGCTGGCGAAATCTTCAGCATGCCGGTCGAGCTGTCGAGTGCACCGGAACAACTGCCGTCGAGCACCAACGAGGTGAAATTCACCCTCAAGGATGCCGACGACAACAGCGTCCACGTTGAAGCCAAGAGCCGATTCATCGGCCCACAAACCCGTTGAGAGAAGTCATCATGCCCGCAGCAACTGCCACCAGCCCTTGGTACAAGCACCTTTGGCCATGGATCATCATCGGGATTCTGACCTGTTCGGTGACACTGACCCTGTCCATGGTGACCATTGCTGTGAAAAACCCGGATAACCTGGTCAACGACAATTACTACGAGGCAGGCAAAGGCATCAACCGTTCGCTGGACCGCGAGCTGCTGGCCCAGACCCTGCTGTTGCGCGCCAACGTGCATCTGGATGAGGTGACCGGCGAAGTCGACGTGCGCCTGACCGGCAACAGCATGCCCGCGACCCTGGAACTGAACCTGATCTCGCCGACCCAGCCGGATAAAGACCGCAAGATCACCCTGACCCGCAGCGCGACCGAACCAGGTCGTTATATCGGCCAGCTGACCGACAAGATCGAAGGCCGGCGCTTCGTCGAGTTGCTGGGCAGCCAGGACGATCATGTGTGGCGAATGTTCGAAGAAGAACAGATCGGTCACGACAAGCATTTGCTGCTCGGTGACGAACCGCTGCAAGGCGCGGAAGATCTGAAGCAGTAACACCTGCGCTCTGTGGCGAGGGAGCTTGCTCCCGCTGGGGCGCGAAGCGCCCCCGAACCCTGCAGACCGGTTCGTTCAGGCCTATCGCGGGCGCAGTTTGACGACTGCTTCGCCCGAACGCGGACCGACCGACGGGAGCAAGCTCCCTCGCCACAATAGTTCTCATGGCAACAAACATGACCACTCCGCTCCCCTGCTACCACTGCGCCCTGCCCGTTCCCTCCGGCAGCCGGTTTACCGCCGTCATCCTCGGCGAAACCCGCGAGCTCTGCTGTCCGGGTTGCCAGGCCGTGGCCGAGGCGATTGTCGCGGGCGGGCTGGAGCACTATTACAGCCATCGCAGCGAGGCTTCGGCCAACCCTGAAGCCTTGCCGGTGCAACTGGTGGACGAACTGGCGCTGTATGACCGCGCCGACGTGCAACAACCGTTTGTTCGCCACGACGGCGAACTCGCTGAAACCACCTTGCTGATGGAAGGTATCAGCTGCGCGGCCTGCGGCTGGCTGATCGAGAAACACCTGCGCAGCCTGCCGGCCGTGGCCGAGGCGCGCCTGAACCTGTCCAACCATCGCCTGCACGTGCGCTGGGCCGACAGCCAGTTGCCGTTGAGCCAGCTGCTTAGCGAACTGCGTCACATCGGTTATGCCGCCCACCCCTACCAGGCCGACCGCGCCAGCGAACAACTGGCCAGCGAAAACCGCCTGGCCCTGCGCCAACTGGGCGTCGCCGGCTTGCTGTGGTTCCAGGCAATGATGGCGACCATGGCCACCTGGCCGGAATTCAATATCGACCTCAGCCCCGAGCTGCACACCATCCTGCGCTGGGTCGCTCTGTTCCTGACCACGCCGATTGTGTTCTACAGCTGCGCGCCGTTTTTCAAAGGTGCGATGCGCGACCTGCGCAGCCGCCACCTGACCATGGACGTTTCCGTGTCGCTGGCCATCGGCGGCGCCTACCTCGCCGGGATCTGGACCTCAATCACCGGCGTCGGCGAGCTGTATTTCGACGCGGTCGGGATGTTTGCGCTGTTTCTATTGGCGGGCCGCTATCTGGAGCGCCGCGCCCGTGAACGCACCGCCGCCGCCACCGCGCAATTGGTGAACCTGCTGCCCGCATCGTGCCTGCGCCTGAGTGCGGACGGCCAGAGCGAGCGCATCCTGCTCAGCGAGTTGCGTCTCGGTGACCATGTTTTGGTGCACCCCGGCGCCATCCTCCCGGCCGACGGAAAAATCCTCGATGGCCAGTCGAGCATCGATGAGTCGCTGCTGACCGGTGAGTACCTGCCGCAACCCCGGACGCTCGGCGATGCGGTGACGGCCGGCACCCTGAATGTCGAGGGCGCACTGACCGTCGAAGTGCTCGCGCTGGGTCAGGACACTCGCCTCTCCGCCATCGTCCGCCTGCTGGATCGCGCCCAGGCCGAAAAACCACGCCTGGCAGAAATTGCCGACCGGGCTGCGCAGTGGTTCCTTCTGTTGTCGCTGATTGCCGCTGCTGCCATCGGTTTGCTCTGGTGGGAGCTGGATGCATCCCGCGCCTTCTGGATCGTGCTGGCAATGCTGGTCGCGACCTGCCCCTGCGCCTTGTCACTGGCCACGCCGACCGCGCTCACCGCCGCCACCGGCACCTTGCACAAACTCGGCCTGCTGCTGACCCGCGGTCACGTGCTGGAAGGCCTGAATCAAATCGACACGGTGATTTTCGACAAGACCGGCACACTCACCGAAGGTCGCCTGGCCTTGCGTTCGATTCGACCGCTGGGCGCGCTCGACAGCGATCAGTGCCTGGGCCTCGCCGCCGCCCTCGAAAACCGTTCTGAACACCCGATTGCCCGCGCCTTTGGCCGAGCGCCGCTGGCCGCCGAAGAAGTCCTCAACACTCCAGGACTGGGCCTTGAGGGTCTGGTTGGTGAACAACGCCTGCGCATCGGTCAGCCGGCGTTTGTCTGCGAACTCAGCGGCTGCGCTGTGCCGGCAATCCCGGATGAAGCCGGTCAATGGCTGTTGCTTGGCGACAGCCATGGCGCGCTGGCCTGGTTCGTGCTCGACGACCGCCTGCGCAACGACGCACCAGCGCTGCTCGCGGCGTGTAAAGCACGCGGTTGGCGTACGCTGCTGCTGTCCGGCGACAGCTCGCCGATGGTTGCCAGTGTCGCCGCCGAGTTGGGTATCGACGAGTTCCGCGGCGGCTTGCGCCCGGATGACAAGCTGCAGGTGCTCAAGCAGTTGCACCAGCAGGGCCGCAAGGTGTTGATGCTCGGCGACGGGGTCAACGACGTGCCGGTGCTGGCCGCAGCCGACATCAGCGTGGCCATGGGCTCGGCCACCGACCTGGCGAAAACCAGCGCCGACGCGGTGCTGCTGTCCAATCGTCTCGACGCCTTGGTGCAAGCCTTCAGCCTGGCCCGGCGTACACGTCGGGTAATCATCGAGAACCTGTTGTGGGCCGGGCTGTACAATGGCTTCATGTTGCCGTTCGCCGCCCTCGGCTGGATCACTCCGGTATGGGCCGCGGTCGGCATGTCGATCAGTTCGCTGACCGTGGTACTCAATGCACTTCGCCTGACTCGCATACCGAGCCAGCCAAGCGCCAGCGCCACGCCAGTCACCCGCCCGCTACCGGTTTGATCCGGTCAGGCATGGAGTCCAGATGCCAGCTCTTTATGTGATGATCCCGGCAGCGCTGCTGATCGTCGCCATCGCCATTTACATTTTCTTCTGGGCGGTCGACAGCGGTCAGTACGACGACCTCGACGGTCCGGCCCACAGCATCCTGTTCGACGACCAGGACCCGAGCCATCAGGCGGCAGTCGACGAAGCCAGCGGTCACTCGCCGACCGATCCGGCCAAGCCGAACGACAAGGCCCCGCCTCATGCTTGAGTTGGCGCCACTGCTGGTTTCTGCGGTGATCCTTGGCCTGCTCGGCGGCGGGCATTGCCTGGGTATGTGTGGCGGGTTGATGGGCGCGCTGACCCTGGCGATTCCCAAGGAACAGCGCAGCCGGCGCTTTCGCCTGTTGCTGGCGTACAACCTCGGGCGGATTCTCAGTTACGCCACTGCCGGCCTGTTGATCGGCCTGGCGGGATGGGCGGTGGCCAACAGCCCGGCGGCGATGTTCATGCGGATCCTCGCCGGCTTGCTGCTGATCGCCATGGGCCTGTACCTGGCCGGCTGGTGGAGCGGCCTGACCCGCATCGAAAGCCTGGGACGTGGCCTGTGGCGCTACATACAACCCGTTGCCAACCGTTTGTTGCCGGTGTCGAGCCTGCCGCGTGCGTTGCTGCTCGGCGCACTCTGGGGCTGGCTGCCATGCGGTTTGGTCTATAGCACACTGTTGTGGTCTGCCAGCCAGGGCAATGCCATCGACAGCGCGTTGTTGATGCTCGCGTTTGGCCTTGGCACCTGGCCGGTTTTGTTGGCCACTGGCCTTGCGGCCGAACGGGTCACGGCGTTACTGCGCAAACGTAGCGTGCGCATGACCGGCGGCTTGCTGGTGATCCTGTTTGGCATCTGGACCTTGCCGGGACCGCATCAGCATTGGCTCATGGGGCACTAAAACTGTGGCGAGGGGGCTTGCCCCCGCTGGGCTGCGAAGCGGCCCCAAAATCTGCAATCGTATCCTGCCTATGATCTTACGACTGCTGCGCAGCCGAACGGGGGCAAGCCCCCTCGCCACAAGTAAAACCTCCACCTCGCTGTCTCAGTGAAACCGCATGCATCGTATTTGCGAGGACTACGTCCTCGAACGCCGCCTGCGGCAGCTGCTACAAAGGGCCGCACCACTTCCGGTTACCCTTGATGCAAATCAAGATGCCCCAACGTCGCACCCCCTAGACTCGCCACCACTGCCAGCCTATCCGGGGGAATGCCCGCATGCTCGACGCCATTCGTTGGGACACAGATCTGATCCGCCGTTACGACCTGGCGGGACCACGCTACACCTCGTATCCGACCGCGGTGCAGTTCAACAGCCAGGTCGGTACTTTCGATCTGTTCCATGCCCTGCGCGAAAGCCGCAAGGCCCTGCGCCCACTGTCGCTATATGTGCACGTGCCGTTCTGCGCAAACATCTGCTACTACTGCGCCTGTAACAAAGTCATCACCAAGGACCGTGGCCGTGCCCTGCCCTACCTGCAGCGCCTGGAACAGGAAATCCAACTGATCGCCTGCCACCTGGACCCGAACCAGAAAGTCGAGCAACTGCATTTCGGCGGCGGCACCCCGACCTTTCTCAGCCACGACGAACTGCGCCAGTTGATGGCGCAACTGCGCAAGCATTTCAACCTGCTGGACGATGACTCCGGTGATTACGGCATCGAGATCGACCCACGCGAAGCCGACTGGTCAACCATGGGCCTGCTGCGCGAACTGGGTTTTAACCGGGTCAGCATCGGCCTGCAAGACCTTGACCCGGCCGTACAGCGTGCGGTCAACCGCCTGCAGAGCCTGGAAGAAACCCGCGCAGTGATCGAGGCGGCGCGCACCTTGCAGTTTCGCTCGATCAATATCGACCTGATCTACGGCCTGCCCAAGCAAACCGCCGAGAGCTTCGCCCGCACCGTGGACGAAGTCATCAACCTGCAACCGGATCGGCTCTCGGTGTTCAACTATGCACACCTGCCCGAACGTTTCATGCCACAGCGGCGAATCAACAGCAGCGACCTGCCGGCAGCCGCCGAAAAACTGAACATGCTTCAGCGCACCATCGAGCAACTGACCGCCGCCGGTTATCGCTACATCGGCATGGACCATTTCGCCCTGCCGGATGATGAACTGGCCATCGCTCAGGAAGAGTCGACGCTACAACGCAACTTCCAGGGTTACACCACCCACGGTCATTGCGACCTGATCGGTCTTGGCGTGTCGGCCATCAGCCAGATCGGCGATTTGTACTGCCAGAACAGCAGCGACCTGAATCAGTACCAAAACACTCTGGCCAGCGCGCAACCGGGCACCAGTCGTGGTTTGCTGTGCAACCAGGACGACCGTCTGCGGCGGGCAGTGATTCAGCAATTGATCTGCACATTCAGTCTGGCATTCGCCCAGATAGAGCAGGCTTTCAACATTGATTTTCGCGGCTACTTCAGCGAGCTCTGGCCGCAGTTGCAGGCCATGGCCGAGGATGGCCTGATCGAACTCGACAGCGAAAAAATCGTGGTCCTGCCGGCCGGAAGGTTACTGGTCCGTTCGGTGTGCATGGTCTTCGATGCCTACCTGGAGCAACAGAATCGCCAACGATTCTCTCGGGTAATTTAAGACACCACAGGCTGGCTTCGATGTCATTGCGTGGGTTACCCTTACGTCTTATGTGTGTTTTCCCACAAGGATCTAAGAAATGTCCGAGCCAGTTAAACTGCGCGCTCACAGCCAGGCACATTGCAAGGATTGCAGCCTGGCACCCCTCTGCCTGCCACTTTCTCTGAATCTGGAAGACATGGATGCGCTGGACGATATCGTCAAACGTGGTCGCCCGCTGAAAAAAGGCGAGTTTCTGTTCCGTCAGAGCGATCAGTTCGATTCCGTTTTTGCAGTACGCTCTGGCGCGTTGAAAACCTTCAGCCTGAGCGATGGCGGCGAAGAACAGATCACCGGCTTCCACCTGCCGAGTGAACTGGTCGGCTTGTCGGGCATGGACACCGAGAGCCACCCGGTTTCGGCCCAGGCACTGGAAACCACCTCGGTGTGCGAAATCCCCTTCGAACGGCTCGATGAACTGGCCCTGCAACTGCCACAGTTGCGCCGCCAATTGATGCGCGTGATGAGCCGCGAGATTCGTGACGACCAGCAAATGATGCTTCTGCTCTCGAAAAAGACCGCTGACGAGCGTATCGCCACGTTCCTGGTCAACCTGTCGGCACGCTTCCGCGCACGCGGATTCTCTGCCAACCAGTTCCGCCTGAGCATGTCGCGCAACGAAATCGGTAACTACCTGGGCCTCGCCGTGGAAACAGTGTCCCGGGTGTTCACGCGCTTCCAGCAGAACGAGCTGATTGCCGCCGAAGGCAAGGAAGTGCACATCCTCGACCCGATCCAGCTGTGTGCACTGGCCGGTGGCTCGGTCGAAGGCTGACGTTGCGATTGCGGCTGAGCGAACCCGCCCGGCCGCAGTTATACTTCGCCGTTTGTAGCCTGCCAGGACACCTCGACGATGGTCATCGACTCCTTCGACATCAAATCCCTGATCCGCCCCGTGATCGATTTTCCAAAGCCGGGCGTGATCTTTCGCGACATCACCCCGCTGTTCCAGTCCCCGAAGGCCCTGCGTCTGGTGATGGACAGCTTTGCGCACCGCTATGTCGAGGCTGACTTCACGCACATCGGCGCCATGGATGCGCGCGGCTTCCTGATCGGCTCGATCCTCGCCTATCAGTTGAACAAGCCACTGGTGCTGTTTCGCAAGCAAGGCAAACTGCCGGCTGACGTACTGTCCGAGGGGTATCAGACCGAGTACGGCGAAGCTTTTCTTGAAGTTCACGCCGACAGCCTCTGCGAAGGCGACTCGGTGCTGATCTTCGATGACCTGATCGCCACTGGCGGTACGCTGATCGCTGCGGCCAACCTGATTCGACGCATGGGCGCGCGGGTTTTCGAAGCCGCGGCAATTATCGACCTGCCGGAACTGGGCGGCTCCCAGCGCCTGGAAGACATGGGCATCCCGACGTTCTGCCTGACACAGTTTTCGCTGAACGAAAGATAAGTCGGCGTCGTCACCAACGCCCTCGCGGGCAAGCCTTGCTCCTACGAAAAGCACCGTCTCCTGTAGGAACAAGGCTTGCCCGCGATGGGGGCGCCGCCACACCGAGCCGCTCAGACCAGATCAAAGCCCCATCTGCTTACTGATGATCTCGTTCATCACTTCACGCGTACCGCCGCCAATGGACAGGATCCGGCTGTCGCGGTACAGCCGCTCCACCAGACTTTCACGCATGTAGCCCAACCCACCGAGGATCTGCACCGCGTCGCTGGTGATGCGATCAGCCGTGTCGGTGGCCACATTCTTGGCCATGGATATTTCCTTGATCACGCTCTGCCCCGCCGCCATTTTCGCCGCCTGGCGATAGGTGAACTCCCGGGAGACTTCCAGCGCCGTGGCCATCTCCGCCAAGCGATGCTTGAGCACCTGAAACTTGCCAATCGGCTTGCCGAACGCTTCGCGCTGCCGGGCCCATTTCAGGCTTTCTTCCAGCGCCAGTTGCGCAGTCATGTTGGCCATCAATGCCAACGCCAGGCGCTCGTTTTGAAAGTTGCCCATGATGCAGGCAAAGCCCATGTTCTCGACGCCGATCAGGTTGCCCACCGGCACACGGCAATCATCGAAAAACAGCTCGGCGGTATCCGACGCCCACCAGCCCATTTTTTTCAGCTGACGACCGACAGTGAATCCTGGCGTGCCCTTCTCGATCAGCAGCAGGCTGATGCCACCAAATCCCGGCTCACCAGTGCGCACCGCGACGGTATGGAAATCCGCGCGAACACCGCTGGTGATAAAGGTTTTGCTGCCACTGACCCGGTAGTAATCCCCGTCACGCACGGCGCGGGTTTGCAGGTTGGCCACATCGGAGCCGCCGCTGGGCTCGGTAACTGCCAGCGCGCTGATTTTTTTGCCGCAAAGGACTTGCGGCACCACTCGCTCGCGCACCTCGGGCCTGGCCCATTTGAGGATCGGTGGCAGGCCGATGTCCAGCGAGCCCAGCCCCGCCACCAGCCCGCCGGAACCACAGCGCATCAGTTCTTCAGTGGCGGCGATCTTGGCGAACAGATCACCTTCGTGGCTGCCACCCAGCGCTTCGGGATAGCCAATTCCGAGAATGCCCGCTGCACCGGCCTTGAGATAAAGCTCACGAGGAAAGCCCTCGGCCTCCTCCCACTGATCGATGTCCGGAAGAATCTCGCGCTCGACGAAACGTCGTACGCTGTCGCGGACCAACTGATGGCTGGGGTCGAAGTATTCCTGAAAGGCAGGCATCGGCGAGCTCCACTGAAAGTTCAGCTAACTTACCGAGCGCTTGCTTGGTTTTCAAGATGTCCGAAACTTTCATGTGGCGAGGGAGCTTGCTCCCGCTGGGTTGCGAAGCGACCCTAAATTCAGCCACTGCAAGTATTCGGATGTAACGCGATTGCCGGATTACGACCGCTTCGCGGCCGAACGGGAGCAAGCTCCCTCGCCACAGTTACAACACGATTGGCTTACGCCCCGCGAAGGAGTGGGCCAATGTCCCGCCATCCACCAGTTCAAGCTCGCCACCCAACGGCACACCATGGGCGATGCGTGAAGCAATCAGGCCTTTATTGCTGAGCAACTGGGCGATGTAGTGCGCTGTCGCTTCACCTTCAACCGTCGGGTTGGTGGCCAGGATGACTTCAGTGAACGTACCCGCCTCTTCGATCCGCGCCAGCAATTGCGGAATGCCGATGGCTTCCGGCCCCAGACCGTCGAGTGGCGACAAATGCCCCTTGAGCACGAAGTAGCGACCGCGAAACCCGGTCTGCTCCACGGCGTAGACATCCATCGGCCCTTCGACCACGCACAGTAAGGTGTCGTCGCGGCGAGGGTCCGCGCATTGCGGGCACAGATCGTCTTCGGTCAGTGTGCGGCACAGTCGGCAATGACCGACCCCTTCCATGGCCTGACTCAGGGCCAGCGCCAGCCGCGAGCCGCCGCTGCGATCACGCTCGAGCAGTTGCAACGCCATGCGCTGGGCGGTTTTCTGACCGACACCGGGCAAGGTGCGCAAGGCGTCGATCAGTTGGCGAATCAAAGGGCTGAAGCTCATGGGGGAAACGTCCGACATATCAACAAGACGCGGTTTATACCCGCGCCTCTGGCCAGCGTCAAATGCTCATCTGCAGCAATGATTTTGCTTTCACTGTGGCGAGGGGGCTTGCCCCCGTTCGAGCGCGAAGCGGTCGCAATCCAGACAATGCTACGCTCCTGAAAGAACACGATTGCCTGAATTACGGCTGCTTCGCAGCCGAACGGGGCGGTGCGGCGTTCCGACAAGCCCTCTCGCCACAAAAACGAACTTTGTGTCACAGAAACAAAAATGCCAGGCTGAGTGCCTGGCATTTTTGTAGAGCATCCGACGCGTCAGCGAATCAGAATGGCAGTTTCATGCCCGGCGGCAGTTGCATGCCTGCGGTCATGCCGGACATTTTGTCCTGGCTGTTGGCTTCGATCTTGCGGACGGCGTCGTTGACGGCGGCGGCGAACACGGCCTCCAGCATCTCCTTGTCGTCCTCGCTCAGGCCTTCGACCAGGCTTGGATCGATGGTCACGCGCTTGACGTCGTGACGACCGGTCATCACCACGGTGACCATATCGCCACCGGCTTTACCGGTGACTTCGGCGTTGGCCAGCTCTTCCTGCATCTTGGCCATTTTTTCCTGCATCTGCTGCGCCTGCTTCATCAGGCCGGCCATGCCACCTTTCATCATGGGAATCACCTCAAAAGTACTTGGATCAAAACAGCGCCCGGCCCAGTGGGCCGAACACCTTCAGTTATTAGCCCTGGCTGACCAGAGCCTCGACAGGTTCAATAGTATCGTTACGGATCACCGCGCCGAACTGTTGCATCATTTGCTGGATGAACGGATCGCCGTGGATCGAATCCTCAGCCTCGCGCTGGCGGTCGGCACGTCGACGCGAAGCCGCCTGGGCCGGGGTTTCCTGCTCAGGCTTGATCAGCTCGATGCTCACCGTCAGGGTGCGCTGGTGATACTGGTTCAGCGCATCGTTCAGCCGGCGTTGTTGAGTTGCGTTGAACAGCGCGCTGTGGGCCGGGTCCAGGTGCAGCAACCAGTGGTCACCATCGACGGCAATCAGCGTGCAGTTGGCGGCGATGCTGCCGGTCATGCCGGAAATCGGCAATTTCGGGAACAGCTCCAGCCATTGCAATGCCAGCCCTGTGGCCGGCATCGCAGCCGGTTCAGGTTCGGGGGCCGGCGCGGGTTCTGCGGCGTGCTCACTGGCCAGCTCATCGAGGTAACTATAGGCCGAATCCATGTCCGGCTCGATGTAGTCCTCGTCCAGCGGCTCGTCATCCAGGTCCATTCCCGGCGTGGCGGCGTCGATGTCAGCCACCGACGGCTCGGGAATCGGCGCTGCGGCTATCGAAGGCGCATCGGGTACAACGCTGTCCGGAGTCGCCGTCGGCATTGGCGTCAGGTCAGGCTGCTCGGCAGTCGTCTCCAGCACCGGCTCGACAGCCGGTTGCTGGACGATCTCAGGCTCTACCGGATCGTTCCAGGGCAAGTCGACGACTTCTTCGACAATGGCCACGGGTTCAGCCACCGCTTCGACCACCGGCGCAGGCACGACCACCGGAGCAACAGGCTCAGGTGCCGGCGCTGGTGCAACCACCTCGGCAACCGGTTGAAGCGGCGCCGCGGCAGGCGCAGCGGTAACGGGTGCGGGCGCGATTACCGGCGCAACACGCGGTGCGCCAGCCACTGAGTTTGCGGAATCAACTGTGGCCTGGCTGATCCCCACTGGCTTTAGCGGCTGCCTCGGCGCGTCTGCAGTGTCTGCCGGACGGAACGCGAGCATTCGCAGCAAGACCATTTCGAATCCGCCGCGCGGGTCCGGCGCCAGCGGCAAATCGCGGCGACCAATCAAGCCCATCTGGTAATAGAACTGCACGTCTTCGGCTGGCAAGGCCTGAGCCAGCGCCAACACCCGGTCGCGGTCGCCATGACCGTTATCGACGCCTTCAGGCAAGGCCTGGGCAATCGCGACGCGGTGCAGCACGTTAAGAATTTCCGACAGCACGCCATTCCAGTCCGGGCCCTGCTCTGCCAGATGCCGCACCGCTTCGAGCAACGCCTTGGCGTCGCCATCGAGCAGCGCGTGCAGGACATCGTAGACCTGACCATGATCGAGCGTGCCGAGCATCGCCCGCACGTCGGCCGCCATGACCTTGCCTTCACCGAAGGCGATGGCCTGGTCGGTGAGGCTCATCGCATCGCGCATCGAACCGTCGGCAGCGCGGCCCAACAGCCACAGCGCATCGTCTTCGAACGGCACATTCTCGACGCTCAGCACATGGGTCAAATGCTCGACCACGCGCTCCGGCGTCATGTTTTTCAGCGAGAATTGCAGGCACCGCGACAGAATCGTTGCAGGAAGTTTCTGCGGGTCGGTGGTCGCCAGGATGAACTTGACGTAGGGCGGCGGCTCTTCGAGGGTTTTCAACAGCGCATTGAAGGAATGGCTGGAGAGCATGTGCACTTCGTCGATCAGGTAGACCTTGAAGCGCCCACGGCTCGGCGCGTACTGCACGTTATCGAGTAGCTCACGGGTGTCCTCGACCTTGGTCCGGCTCGCGGCGTCGATCTCGATCAGGTCGACAAAGCGCCCTTCATCGATTTCGCGGCACACAGAGCACTCGCCACACGGCGTCGAAGTGATACCTGTCTCACAGTTCAGACATTTGGCAATGATCCGCGCGATGGTGGTCTTGCCCACACCGCGGGTGCCGGTAAAAAGATAGGCGTGGTGCAGCCGCTGGCTGTCCAAGGCATTGATCAGAGCCTTGAGCACATGGGTCTGGCCGACCATTTCGCGGAACGAGCGCGGACGCCATTTACGTGCAAGAACCTGATAACTCATCGAAAACCGTCGCATCTGGGAAGCGGAAGCGGGTAATGCTAGCGGAGCAAGGCCAAAATTGCATCCGGTGTGCTCGGCTAATCTGGCTAAGCTGGTATTTGGATCCGTTTTAATCGGCTCCTGCCGGTCTTTTTGCTGGAGAATTTATGCGTTCAGCCTTGGGGGCTTTGTTGTTGATCAGCGTCAGCGCTACCAGCGCGCCTGCACCCTTGCGCTTTGCGATCACCGACAGCTGGGCGATGCCCATGGTGCAAATCGATCATGGCCGACCGACCCAAGGCATTCTGTACGACGTGATGCTCAGCCTGGCCACACAACTGGGACTGCCGGCCGAGTTTCACGTGCTGGCCCGCGCACGTGTGCAGAGCGCCATGGAGCACGGGGAAATCGACATCCGCTGCTACGCGGCGCAGTCCTGGCTACCAAATCAGTCCGCAGACTATCTCTGGAGCGTTCCGTTGTGGTTTCAACGCGACGTGCTGGTCAGCACGCAAGGCTCTCCTGCCTCGGTCATCCCTGCCAGCCTTCCTGTGCAGTCGATCGGCACCGTACTCGGCTACAGCTACCCGACCCTGCAACCACTCTTCGACAACGGCCAACTCAAGCGCGACGACGCACGCAACCAGGAACTCGTGCTGAAAAAACTGGCGGCCGGCCGTAATCACTACGCCGTCAGCAATCAATGGGCCCTGGACTGGGTCAACCTGCAACTGTTGCCCGACCGGCCATTGCGGGCAGTCGCGGTGTTGCAGGAGCAAAACGTCGGCTGCTACGTGCGTAACGACCCAAGACTGCCGGTCCAGTTGATTCTGCAAACGCTGCTCAAGATGAAAATGTCCGGGGAAGTCGACGACATCATCAGGCTCTACACCGGAACCAACGAACCGACCCTGGCCGACCAGTAAGCCTCAGACCGCCTGGTCCAGTGTCTGCCACCGGGTTGGTGCGACGAAGGCCTCGACCCAGCCCGGCACCTCGCTGGCCGGCATCGGCCGCGCAATGAAATAGCCCTGCGCTACCTCACAGCCCAGGCGCAACAGCAACTCGCCATGCTCGATGCTTTCCAGGCCCTCGGCGATCACCTCTCGCCCAAACGCCCGGGCAAGACCAATGACTGCGGTGGTCAACGCCAGATCATCGCGATCATGCAGTATGTCGCGCACAAATGACTTATCGATCTTGATGGTTTGCGTGTGCAGACGCTTGAGGTAACTCAGCGACGAATAACCCGTGCCAAAATCTCCCAGGGAAAACCTCACGCCCAGCGCCTGGCAGGCCTGCAGGCAGGTGCTGACGTGCTGAATATTCTCGATCGCCACCGACTCGACAATCTCCAGGTCAAGCAACTGGGGCGCGACCCAGGCGTGCCGTGCAAGCACGGTCTTGAGCCGATCAAAAAAGTCCGCCCGCTGAAAATGCCGGGCAGCGATGTTGACGCTGACCGGCCAGCGTTGACCGTTCTTTTGCCATCGCGACAACTGCGCCAGAACCTGCTCCATCACCCACTCGCCAATATCGACGATCAGGTCCGTCTCCTCGACAAACGGCAGAAACTCCCTGGGCGGCACCAGGCCATCCTGCGGGTGCTCCCAGCGCAGCAGCGCCTCGAAACCAACCACCGCACCGCAGCGCATATTGACCTTGGGCTGAAAATGCAGGCGCAGCTCATCGTTGAGCAAAGCCTGACGCACCCGCGCAACCGTCTGGTGAGTGGCCTTGACCTCTTGGTCGCGCACCACATCAAACAGGTGGAAACGGTTACGCCCGCTCTGCTTGGCCACGTACATTGCCTGATCGGCATGGCGCAGCAGGGTTTCCGCATCTTCGCTATCGACCGGGAACAACGTGACACCGATGCTGGCAAACACATTGATGTCCTTGCCCAGAATCGAGTACGGCGCAGAGATCGCCTCGAGCACGCGATGCAGCGCCGCGCGCAATTCCGGCATATCGCGTACAAACCGCAAGATCAGCACGAACTCGTCCCCGGCCAGCCGCGCCACCACATCCTCGCCGCGAACGATGGTGCGCAGACGCTTGGCCACCTCGACCAGCAACAAGTCGCCGCTGGCGTGACCATAGCCGTCATTGACCGCCTTGAAGCCGTCGAGGTCAAGCATGCACACCGCCAACGGCACCTTCTCGACGCGGGAGTAATCCAGGGCCTGCTCGAGCAAATCGGAGAGATACGCCCGATTGGGCAGGCCGGTCAGGACGTCATGGCCGACCCGCCATTGCAGTGAGTGCAGCAACTGCCGCTTTTCACTGATATCGAAGCAAATCGACAGATACCGATGAACCCGTCCGGTCGACTCATCCAGCACCGGCACCATGGTGCTGTCGACCCAATTCAGGCTACCGTCTTTGGACCGGTTGCAGATTTCGCCCTTCCAGACTTTGCCCAGGGCAACCGTGCGCCACATCGTTGTGAAGAAGTCGTCAGGATGCAGACCTGAATTGAGGATGCGGTGATTGGCCCCCAACAACTCCTCGCGACTGTAGCCAGACACTGCGCAAAACAAATCGTTGACGTAAGTAATGCGCCCCGCCAGGTCTGTCTCGGAAAAAATGGCGGCTGCATCTACGGCCCTGCGGTACTTCTCATCCATGAGTCCGGCTCACTGTGGCTAGCGGTTGTACCGCTCGACCAGCGCACAACGCCCGGAAGAGATGTTTTGAAGGATGCGGCACTGCGCAGAGGGTCGCAGCGCGTGATGCTGCCAGGGCAACATCCTTGTAAAAGAGCGGGCCGGCAAATTCAGATGCACGTTAAAACTCCATGAACAGCATTTGATGGCCCCCGAACAAACGAAGATCAACTAGGCTCAGAGGCCTCGTACAGGCACGCCAAAAACACCGACTCTGGTAATATTGAAACGGCATTTCGCGTCGTCGGCGGCGTCTCTGCACACCCTGCGAGGTAACGCAATGCTGGCCGTCTCACATTGCCTGGACTTATGAAGCCAGGTCACCAAATGCCTGTACGAAACGGGGATTCTACGAAATACATCACATTTTGCAAAGCAAGGTGATGGATCATGCAGTTGTCTAATGCAAAAATCTATCGTTAAGTTCTTGATTCTAAATGGGAATTGAGCGATGCAAATTTCAAGTTTGGGTCCAGCCATAAGACGCTATCGCAAGGTGGCGGGGCTTACTCAGGCTGAACTCGGTGAAAAAACCGGTTTTGACCCCAAAACCATCAGCCGCTTCGAAACCGGCACCTATACCCCCAGCGTGGAAGCCCTGTTCATGCTTGCCGATGTGCTGGGAGTGAAGCTCAAAGCGTTTTTTGCCGATCTTGGCGACGAAGACGAACAGCGAGCGTATTTGTTCGGTGTCATACACAAAGCCACCCCGAAGGATCTGGGAAAGCTGATCGCGGCGGTAGACCAGGCCTTGTCCAAGCCTTAGAGCCAGAAACAAAAAAGAGCAGGCAGGTGTATTGGATTGATACACCTGCCTGCTCTTTTGCTATCGACTACTGACAGAAACTGACAGACCGACCGTTTAGGCTTGAGCCATCAACGCCAACGACATCGGAGTCGCCATGAACGCCCAACATTACCTGCTGCTGTACGTCGACAGCCCCGCCACCAGCGCCAACTTCTATAGCCGCCTGCTCGACAAACCACCGGTTGAACTGCAACCGACCTTTGCGCTGTTCATTCTTGATTCGGGTGTAAAACTTGGGCTGTGGTCCAGGCACACCGTGGAACCTGCAGCCGAAGCGGCGGGTGGTGGCGGCGAACTGGGATTCTCGGTGGCCGACCAACAGGCAGTTGACACGCTGTACGCCGCATGGACCGCACAAGGGCTGCGCATCGCCCAAGAGCCGATTGAGCTGGATTTCGGCTACACCTTCGTGGCGCTCGATCCGGATGGGCATCGGTTGCGGGTATTTGCTCTTTCGGAATGACGGCGAGGTTATTTTGGACGAAGCAAGGCATCGACCAGGAAAGATCAATGAGATAAAAATTCTGGATTTTTTTGAGGATCACAAGCCTTGCGAATGAAGGCTTGGCGTTAAGGTGGCGACCCCACCAGCCACACCCCGGCACACAATGTTCCCGCTGTGGCTGCTTCCTTCCGGATCTGACCAGGTTCACGGGTAATCGTTGCGGGGGGACCGATGGGGTCACCATAACGACGCTCACCTGACGGCGAGCCGCGCCATTGTACCTATCTGAGACGAAGTTACAACCGTTCGCGCAGATTAAAAAATATGAACCGGTTCAAGGACATGCGTTGGTCTTGAAAAGGTCGCGGCCTGCGGCAGCTCCTACATGCATACATCGCCCCGCAGGAACTGCCGAAGGCTGCGACCTTGCCGACTTCAGGCAGTAATGCCGTGCCCGGCCAAAAACGCCACGAATGCTTCTTCGTCCAGCACCTTCAACCCCAGCTCATTGGCCTTGACCAATTTGGAGCCGGCGCCAGGCCCCGCCACTACACAGTAAGTCTTGGCCGACACCGAGCCCGCCACCTTGGCGCCGAGGCTTTCGAGCTTGTCCTTGGCGACGTCACGGCTCATCAGCTCCAGAGAGCCGGTGAGCACCCAGGTCTGGCCTGCCAGCGGCAAGCCTTCGACGACTTTTTTCTCGCTTTGCCAATGCATGCCAAAGTCGCGCAACTGCTGTTCGGCATCCAGCGCCAACCGACGGTTCTGCTCGATGGCGAAGAATTCCCGAACGGCGTTGGCCTGCTTCTCCGGCAGCGCCTGGCGCATGTCCAGCCAGTCGGCGCTGATGATCGCTTCCAGCGAACCGAACTTGTCAGCCAACTTCTGCGCCCCGCCCGGTCCGACCGAGGGAATGTTCAGCTTGTCGATCATCCCGCCCAGCGTGGTACTGGCGGCAAACTCGGCGCCCAATTCGCCCTGATCCTGAATCTCCAGGCCATGCTTGAGCAGTTCTTCGATCACCTTCCGGTTGTGCGCGTCTTCGAAGAAGCTGTGAATCTCGTAGGCGACTTCCAGCCCGACATCCGGCAAGTACGTCAGCACTTGCGGCAATGCCTGCTGAATCCGCGCAAGCGATGCCAGCGAGCGCGCCAGGACCTTGGCCGTCTCTTCGCCGACATCCGGAATTCCGAGGGCGTAGATGAAGCGCGCCAACCCCGGTTTCTTACTGTCGGCAATCGCGCTGAGCAAGTTCTTGCTCGACAGCTCGGCGAACCCTTCCAGGTCGACGATCTGTTCGAAGCTCAAGGCGTACAAATCCGCCGGCGAACTGACCAGACCTTCATCCACCAACTGCTCGACGCTCTTCTCGCCCAGCCCCTCGATGTCCATGGCCCGGCGCGAAACGAAATGGATGATCGCTTGCTTGAGCTGCGCCCCACAGGCCAGACGCCCGACACAACGATATACCGCCCCTTCGCTGAGCGTTTCGCGACCCTTGCTGCGCTTGACCAACTGCGTGCGCTCGACATGCGAACCACAGACCGGGCAGCACTTGGGAATCTGCACGGGACGGGCATTTTCCGGGCGACGCTCGGTAACCACTTGCACCACTTGCGGGATCACGTCACCGGCGCGGCGAATGATCACCGTATCGCCGATCATCAAGCCCAGACGCGCGACTTCATCCATGTTGTGCAATGTCGCGTTGGACACGGTCACACCCGCCACTTTCACCGGTTTCAAGCGTGCAACCGGAGTGACTGCACCGGTTCGACCGACCTGGAACTCCACGTCGAGCAACTCGGTGAGCTCTTCCATCGCCGGAAACTTGTGGGCAATTGCCCAGCGCGGCTCGCGAGCACGAAAGCCCAGCTCACGCTGCGAGGCGAGGCTGTTGACCTTGAACACCACGCCATCGATTTCATAAGGCAGCGCATTACGGCGCTCGCCGATATCGCGGTAGTAATCCAGGCATTCACCAATACCCTTGGCCAGTTTCAACTCGTGACTGACCGGCAAGCCCCATAGCTTGAGTTGTTGCAGATTGCCGATATGCGTGTCGGCGATCTCGGCCGAGACCTGGCCGAGACCGTAGCAGCAAAACTCCAGTGGGCGACTGGCGGTAATCTTCGAATCCAGCTGACGCAAGCTGCCTGCTGCGGCGTTGCGCGGGTTGGCGAAGGTTTTGCCGCCGGCTTCCAGTTGCGCGGCGTTCAGGCGATCGAAACCAGCCTTGGACATATACACTTCGCCGCGCACTTCCAGGGTCGACGGCCAGCCGCTGCCCTGCAGCTTGAGCGGAATGTTGCGCACCGTGCGCACGTTGACGCTGATGTCTTCACCGGTGGTGCCGTCGCCGCGAGTAGCGCCGCGCACCAGCATGCCGTCCTGATACAGCAAGCTGACTGCCAGGCCATCGAGCTTCGGTTCGCAGCTGTACTCCACCTCGGCGCCAGCGCCAAACAAATCGCCGGCCGGCAAATCCAGACCTTCGGTGACCCGGCGATCGAACTCGCGCATGTCGTTTTCTTCGAAGGCGTTACCGAGACTGAGCATCGGCACTTCGTGCCGCACTTGAGTGAACGCTGCAAGCGCCGCACCGCCAACCCGCTGGGTCGGCGAGTCGACAGTGACCAGCTCGGGATTTGCCGTTTCCAGCGCCTTGAGCTCATGGAACAGCCGATCGTATTCGGCGTCCGGAATGCTCGGCTCGTCGAGGACGTAGTAACGGTAGTTGTGCTGATCCAGCTCAGCGCGCAGCTCTAGAATGCGTTTTTCAACGGCGGTCATGGGTGCTCTCTCATAAAGCAAAAGAGCAGCCGAGGCTGCTCAATCTTCAAAATACGATATAGCGTAAAGACGCAGATTCTGTGGCGAGGGAGCTTGCTCCCTCGCCACAAGAAGCTCTCTAGTCATAGAGAGCTTGACCATTCGATATCAGCGCTTCTGGGTCAGGGCGCGACGCTCGAACTCGACGATACGTTGACGGTAGTGCTCGATGGTCTGAGCGGTCAGTACGCTGCGCTGATCGTCTTTCAGTTCGCCATTGAGCTCCTGAGACAGTTTGCGGGCAGCTGCAACCATCACGTCGAAGGCCTGTTTCGGGTGGCGCGGGCCTGGCAAGCCGAGGAAGAAGCTGACAGCCGGGGTGCTGAACAGATCGATATCGTCCAGATCGAACACGCCAGGCTTGACCGCGTTGGCCATGGAGAACAGCACTTCGCCGTTGCCGGCCATGCTTTCGTGACGATGGAAGATATCCATCTCGCCAAAACGCAGACCGCTTTCCAGGATGTTCTGCAACAGGGCCGGGCCTTTGAATCCGCCCGGGTCACGGCAGATCACGCTGATGACCAGGACTTCTTCTGCCTGCGGCTGTTCTTTATTGACTGCAGCGCTCGACGATTTGGTTTCGTCCGGGAAATCATCACGGCTGCTGAAGCTAGGGCCGCCATCCAGGTCCAGATTCAAATTCAGGTCGCCCTGGGATGGCTCGCCACCCCGCTTGCTGCGCTTGGAGCCCGACTCACGCGGCTCACGGGCAGGCATGCTCACCGACGGCAAGTCATGCTCGTCGAGTTGCGGTTCTTTATGGGTATCCAGCACGCGTGGCGGGCCCAGCAGTTCGGCACCACTGTCCTCGTCCGGCAGGTTGGACAGGCTTCGGTCCAGGCGAAACTTCAGCTTGCCCTTGCCGCCGCGCATGCGCCGCCAGCCATCAAAAAGAATACCGGCAATGACAATAATGCCGATGACGATCAGCCACTCGCGCAGACCGATTTCCATGTAATCCCGTGCCTCTATAAAAAATGCTGAAAAATAAGGGGTTTACAAGCTGTAAACCGCTTTAAAACGTGGCGCCAACTCTATGTTCTGAATGGCGTTTTGCCCACGCATACGAAAAATTGACATTAAACTAGCACGACCAAAGATAACTTTACACCGTCAGTCACAATGGCTTCAGCCATTATGTCGATTAGCCAGCATTCTCTGTGGGTAAAAATCCCTGATTCCCGCAAATATCTGGCCTACGCGCCATGACTCAGGCGTCCACCATCGCCATCGCCTCCTCGACATCCACGGCTACCAGACGCGAACAACCAGGCTCGTGCATCGTGACCCCCATCAATTGGTCGGCCATTTCCATGGCGATCTTGTTGTGGGTGATATAGATGAACTGCACCGTTTGTGACATCTCTTTCACCAATCGGGCATAGCGTCCAACGTTAGCGTCATCCAGCGGTGCGTCAACTTCGTCGAGCATGCAAAACGGCGCCGGGTTCAGCTTGAAGATCGCAAAAACCAGTGCCAATGCCGTCAGGGCTTTTTCACCGCCTGACAGTAAATGGATGGTGCTGTTCTTCTTCCCGGGCGGACGCGCCATGATCGTCACCCCTGTATCGAGTAGATCTTCGCCCGTCAGTTCCAAATAAGCGCTGCCTCCACCGAAAACTTTTGGAAAAAGAGCCTGCAATCCACCGTTAATCTGATCAAAGGTATCTTTGAAGCGATTGCGGGTTTCCTTGTCGATCTTGCGAATGACGTTTTCCAGGGTGTCGAGCGCTTCCACCAGGTCAGCGTCCTGAGCATCCAGATAACGCTTGCGCTCGGACTGCTGCTGGTACTCGTCGATGGCCGCGAGGTTGATCGCGCCCAGTCGCTGAATTCGCGCAGCAATGCGCTCGAGCTCTTCTTCGGCGTCTTTTTCGTTCGCTTCAGCCACCAGGGTGGCGAGCACCCCGTGCAGGTCATAGCCGTCTTCGAGCAATTGATCCTGCAAGGTTTTGCGGCGCACGGTCAGGGCCTGCCATTCCATGCGCTGCTGTTCAAGTTGACCACGGAGCAGCTGCGATTGCTGCTCGGCCTGGCTGCGGCGTTTCTCGGCATCCCGCAATTCACGATCGGCATCTTCCAGGGCGATCTGCGCGGTTCTCAATTCTTCGTCGACGCTCATGCGCTTGTCGAGCAACTCTTCAAGCTTGAGCCGCAACTCTTCCAGCGGCGCTTCGCCCTCCTCCAGATTAAGACTGAGCTGCTCGCGCTTTTCAGTTAGGCGCTCGGACTGCAATTCCAGCCGTTCCAGTGCCTGACGGGTTGAATCGTGTTGCGCCTTGAGCGAGCCCAGACGCACCGCCAATTGGTGCGCATGGTCTTTATGCTGACGGGCCTCCTGCCGCACCCGATCCAGGCGCTCGCGCAAGCTGTCGCGCTGAGCCAGCAGCAACTCGCGCTGCTCGGTGTCGATCGCCATGCTGTCGAGGGCTTCCTGCAATTGCAGGCGCGACTCGCCAATCTGTTCATGTTCCAGCGCACGCTGCTCAGCCAATTCACCGAGCTCTTCGTCGAGCCGCGTACGGCGTAATGTCAGCTGCTCGGCCTTGGCTTTACCGGCCGACAGTTGAGCTTTCAATTCGCCTTGCTGGCGCGCTTCGTCCTGCAGCAAACGACGCAGGTGTTCGCGGCCATTCTCTTGCTGACGCTGCTGGGCGCGCAGGTTTTGCAAGGTGGTTTCCAGCGTCTCGACGGTCGCTTCGCGCTCTTCGCGCTCAAGCCCCAGACGCTGGATTTCCTGCCCGCGCGCCAACATGCCGCTCTCGGCCTCACTGGCGCGGCGCACCCGCAAAAAGTGCCGCCCAACCCAGTAGCCATCACGGCTGATCAGGCTTTCGCCAACCGACAATTGCCCACGCAGCGACAGCGCTTGTTCAAGACTGTCCACCGGTTTGACCTGCCCCAGCCACGGCGACAGATCGATCTGCGCCTCAACTTTGTCGAGCAGGCTGCCGGGGATCCGCACTCCATCGCTGGCCGGGCTGAGCAAACGCAGATCGCCTTGGGCAAAGCCGGACAGATCGAATCCCGCGAAGTCATCGACCAGCACGGCTTGCAGGTCGGCACCGAGCACGGTTTCCACCGCCAGCTCCCAACCCGCCTCAACCTTCAAGCCTTCGGCCAGACGCGGACGTTCGGCCAGATGCTGTTCACGCAACCACTCGGCGGCGCCGGTGCCCGGATCGAGCGCCGCTTGCTGCAACGCCTCCAGCGAGGCCAGGCGCCCGTTGAGCCGTTGCAAGTCACCCTGCGCCTGCTGCTGGTTTTGCAGGGCCAGTTGCAGTTCCTGACGCAACTGCTCAAGCCGCTCGACCTGCGCTTCTTCGCTGGCCTGCAAATCTTCGAGGGTCGCTTCACTGGCGGCGAGCTGTTCACTCAGATCGAGAATCGCCGCGTCTTCCGGGGCTGCCGACAACAGGTCGCGCTCTTCGGCCAAGCGACGTTGGCGCTCGGCCAGGCGTTCCATGCTGGTTTCCAGCTGCTGGATGCGCGACTGCTGGACTTCAGCCTGACGCCGTGGCTCGGCCGAGCGCAGGTTAAAACTGTCCCACTGCTCCTGCCAGCCGTGCATGGTGGTTTCGGATTCTTCCAGCGCGGCGGCGGCCTCTTCAGCGGCGGCGCTGGTGACTTCCTGCTCAGGCGTGAGCATATCCAGCTCTTCGCCGAGAGTCGCCAACAAGGTGCGGTCATGACCCAGGTGCGACTCGGTTTCCAGGCGCGAACGCTCGGCTTCCTTGAGGTCATCCTGCAACTGACGCAAACGCTGCTGGCCGTGCTGGATGCTTTGCTCGACCCGGGCGATGTCGCCGCCGACCGAATAGAAACGTCCCTGCACCAGATTGAAGCGCTCAGACAGGTCGTGATGACCGTCGCGCAGCCGCTCGATGCTCGCATCGGCATTGCGCTGTTCAGCGACCAGGGCTTCGAAACTGATTTCCTGGTTGCCAATGATCGCTTCGCGCTGGCCAACCTGTTCGTTCAATTCCTGCCAGCGTAGCGCCGACAGTTGTGCCTTGAGCTGACGCTCTTCGGCTTTGTATTCCTGATACTTCTCGGCCGCCTGGGCCTGACGATGCAAGCGTTCGAGCTGACGTTCCAGCTCATCACGCAGGTCGGTCAGGCGCGCGAGGTTTTCGTGGGTGCGACGGATGCGGTTTTCGGTCTCGCGCCGGCGCTCCTTGTACTTGGAGATCCCCGCCGCTTCTTCGATGAAGTTGCGCAGGTCTTCGGGCTTGGATTCGATCAGCTTGGAGATCATCCCCTGTTCGATGATCGAGTAGCTGCGCGGGCCCAGGCCGGTACCGAGAAAAATGTCGGTGATATCGCGGCGACGGCATTTGGTGCCGTTGAGGTAATACGTGGTCTGGCTGTCGCGGGTGACTTTGCGACGAATGGAAATCTCCGCGTAGGCCGCGTACTCGCCGAGCAACGTGCCGTCGGAGTTGTCGAACACCAGTTCGATGCTTGCCTGGCTCACCGGTTTGCGACTGGTAGAGCCGTTGAAGATGACGTCGGTCATCGACTCGCCGCGCAAGTTCTTGGCCGAGCTCTCGCCCATCACCCAGCGTACGGCGTCGATGATGTTCGACTTGCCGCAACCGTTGGGCCCGACCACCGCCGCCATGTTACTGGGGAAGTTCACCGTGGTCGGGTCGACGAAGGATTTGAACCCCGCCAGTTTGATGCACTTGAGCCGCACGCTCAGGCAACCGGCAAGGCAGACAGCACCAGATCGCAACTGCGCCGGGCATAAGCCGAGAGCACGACGCGAATCTCTGGCAGATCACGCGCCAGCACGGCCGCGAGCAAGCGTTCGAACAGTTCGAGGAACTCACTCATCTCGGCCTTGCGCTGTTCCAGGGCGAGAAAATACGCACGGCTCATGGCCGGTTGCAGGTTCTCGACGGTTTCCTGCAAGTACGGGTTATTGGCGAATGGGTACGCCGCGCGCATCACGCTGAAACTGTCTTCGACAAAGGCGCGGATGTCCTGACGCTCGTAACTGGCGCTCAGGCGCTGCTGGATGTGCAGGAACGGCGCCATGTCGGCCTGAACCTGCCAGCCACTGGCCACCGAATTACCGAGCAGGATGTACAGCTCGCTCATCAGCGTGCACAGGCTCTGCACCTTGTGTGCGGTGAGTTCGGTCACATGAGCACCACGACGCGGCAAGATGGCGATCAGGTGCCGGCGCTCGAGAATCAGCAAGGCTTCGCGAACCGAGCCGCGGCTGACATTGAGGGCCAACGTGACCTTCTGTTCCTGGATGCGCTCTCCGGGCTTGAGGTCGCCGCGAATGATGCGTTCGGCGAGGTGGTGAGCAATTTGCTCGGCGAGGCTGTCCGGCGCCTTGAACGTCATGGTTTTCCTTCAAACTCTTCGATCTGTACAAGCGGCGCAGTGTAGCGCACTTGCGGGGTGATGGCGCAGGGCCAAGCCAGCGGAATTTGGCACGATTCAAGCAAAAAGCGAGGTATCCCGAGAGGGTCAATAATGAAATAAGCCACTGTTGATCGGCAAAAGCGTATTTCCTGACCCTCAAGTCAGAAAATCATTGACCGAAAAGTCAGACCTGATAAATTCAGGTTCGTCGGTTAACAACAATAATGAGTCTGCGAGGCCTTCCGTGATCCAGTTTTTACTTAACCAGGAACTCCGTAGCGAGCACGCCCTGGACCCAAACCTGACCGTGCTCAACTATCTGCGCGAACATTTGGGCAAACCCGGTACCAAAGAAGGTTGCGCCAGCGGTGACTGTGGCGCGTGTACGGTGGTGGTCGGTGAATTGCAGACCGATGACAACGGCCGCGAACACATTCGCTATCGCAGCCTCAACTCGTGCCTGACGTTTGTTTCGTCGCTGCACGGCAAACAGCTGATCAGCGTCGAAGACCTCAAACACCAAGGCAAGCTGCACAGCGTGCAAAAAGCCATGGTCGAGTGCCATGGCTCACAGTGCGGCTTCTGCACACCGGGCTTTGTCATGTCATTGTTCGCGCTGCAGAAAAACAGCGATCACGCCGATTCCCACAAAGCTCACGAAGCCCTCGCCGGCAACCTCTGCCGCTGCACCGGCTACCGGCCGATCCTCGCCGCCGCCGAACAAGTGTGCAGCGCCAAACAGCCCGACCAGTTCGATGCTCGCGAAGCCGAAACCATCGCTCGCCTGAAAGCCATTGCTCCGACCGACACCGGTGAACTGAACAGCGGCGATAAACGCTGCCTGGTGCCACTGACCGTCGCCGATCTGGCCGACCTCTATGACGCTTATCCACAAGCCAAACTGTTGGCCGGCGGTACCGACCTGGCGCTGGAAGTGACCCAGTTCCACCGCACGCTGCCGGTGATGATCTACGTCGGCAACGTCGCAGAAATGAAGCGCATCGAGCGCTTTGACGATCGTCTGGAAATCGGCGCCGCCACCGCCCTCTCCGACTGCTACGACGCCCTCGAGGCCGAGTACCCGGACTTCGGCGAATTGCTGCAACGCTTCGCCTCCTTGCAAATCCGCAATCAGGGCACCCTCGGCGGCAACATCGGCAACGCCTCGCCGATTGGTGACTCACCTCCGCTGCTGATCGCTCTGGGCGCACAGATCGTGCTGTGCAAAGGCGAAACCCGTCGCACGCTGGCGCTGGAAGACTATTTCATCGATTACCGGGTCACTGCGCGCCAGGAAAGCGAGTTCATCGAAAAAATCATCGTGCCGCGTGCCAGCGCGGAACAACTGTTCCGCGCCTACAAGGTCTCCAAGCGTCTGGACGATGACATTTCCGCGGTCTGCGCGGCGTTCAACCTGCGCATCGAAAACGGCGTGGTTGCCGACGCCCGCGTTGCGTTCGGCGGCATGGCCGCGACACCGAAACGCGCGAAAAGCTGCGAAGCCGCGCTGCTCGGCGCGCCATGGAACAACACAACGGTGGAACGTGCCTGCGCCGCCCTTGCGCAAGACTTCACACCGCTCACGGACTTCCGTGCGAGCAAGGAATACCGCCTGCTCAGCGCGCAGAACCTGCTGCGTAAATACTTCATCGAACTGCAAACACCGCACATCGAGACTCGGGTGACCGCTTATGTCTAACCATCACAAAGTCGAGAAAACCCAAGCCGAACTGGCCGAACTGTTTGCCAAGGACCTGACCACCGGTGTCGGCCGCAGCGTCAAGCACGACAGCGCCGACAAACACGTGTCCGGTGAAGCGCAGTACATCGACGACCGGCTGGAATTTCCGAATCAGTTGCACGTTTACGCGCGACTCTCGGATCGTGCCCACGCGAAAATCATCAGCATCGACACTAAGCCCTGCTACGCCTTTGAAGGCGTGCGCATCGCCATTACCCACGAGGACGTGCCGGGCCTGAAAGACATCGGTCCATTGTTGCCGGGCGACCCATTGCTGGCCATCGACGACGTACAATTCGTCGGTCAGCCGGTGCTCGCGGTGGCCGCGAAAGACCTGGAAACCGCACGCAAGGCGGCCATGGCCGCGATCATCGAATACGAAGATCTGGAGCCGGTACTCGACGTGGTCGAAGCCTTGCGCAAACGCCACTTCGTATTGGATAGCCACACTCACAAACGCGGCGACTCAGCCACTGCGCTGGCGACCGCCGAGCACCGCATCCAAGGCACGCTGCATATCGGCGGCCAGGAACACTTCTATCTGGAAACCCAGATCTCTTCGGTGATGCCGACCGAAGACGGCGGCATGATCGTCTACTGCTCGACCCAGAACCCCACCGAAGTGCAGAAACTGGTGGCGGAAGTGCTCGACGTCTCGATGAACAAAATCGTCGTCGACATGCGTCGCATGGGCGGCGGCTTTGGCGGCAAGGAAACTCAGGCCGCCAGCCCCGCCTGTCTCTGCGCGGTAATCGCGCACCTGACCGGGCAGCCGACCAAAATGCGCCTGCCACGGGTCGAAGACATGCTGATGACCGGCAAACGTCACCCGTTCTACATTGAATACGATGTCGGCTTCGACGACAGCGGACGCCTGCACGGCATCCAACTGGAACTGGCCGGCAACTGCGGTTGTTCACCGGACCTGTCGGCGTCGATCGTCGACCGGGCGATGTTCCACTCGGACAACTCGTACTACCTGGGCGACGCAACCATCAACGGTCACCGCTGCAAGACCAACACCGCGTCGAACACCGCCTATCGCGGCTTTGGCGGCCCGCAAGGAATGGTCGCCATCGAAGAAGTGATGGACGCCATCGCCCGTCATCTGGGCCTCGACCCGCTGGCGGTGCGCAAGGCCAACTACTACGGCAAGACCGAGCGCAACGTCACCCATTACTACCAGACCGTCGAGCACAACATGCTCGAGGAAATCACCGCCGAGCTGGAAGAAAGCAGCCAGTACGCAGAACGCCGCGAAGCGATCCGCCGCTACAACGCCAACAGCCCGATCCTGAAAAAAGGCCTGGCGCTGACCCCGGTGAAATTCGGTATTTCCTTCACTGCCAGCTTCCTCAACCAGGCCGGTGCACTGATTCACGTCTACACCGACGGCAGCATTCATCTGAACCACGGCGGCACCGAAATGGGCCAGGGCTTGAACGTCAAAGTCGCGCAAGTCGTGGCCGAGGTGTTCCAGGTTGAAATCGACCGTGTACAGATCACCGCGACCAACACCGACAAGGTGCCGAACACCTCGCCGACCGCCGCGTCCAGCGGTGCCGACCTGAACGGCAAGGCTGCGCAAAACGCCGCTGAAATCATCAAGCAACGCCTGGTGGAATTTGCCGCGCGCAAGTATGCGGTCAGCGAAGAAGACGTAGAGTTTCACAACGGCCATGTGCGGGTTCGCGATCAGATCCTGACCTTCGAAGAACTGATCCAGCAGGCGTATTTCGCCCAGGTGTCGCTGTCCAGCACCGGTTTCTACAAGACCCCGAAAATCTACTATGACCGTAGCCAGGCTCGCGGCCGGCCGTTCTACTACTACGCGTTTGGCGCAGCCTGCGCCGAGGTGATCGTCGACACCCTGACCGGCGAATACAAAATGCTCCGCACCGACATCCTGCATGACGTCGGCGCCTCGTTGAACCCGGCTATCGACATGGGCCAGGTCGAGGGTGGTTTCATCCAGGGCATGGGCTGGCTGACCATGGAAGAGCTGGTCTGGAATGCCAAAGGCAAACTGATGACCAACGGCCCGGCCAGCTACAAGATCCCGGCGGTCGCCGACATGCCGCTGGATTTGCGGGTCAAGCTGGTGGAAAACCGCAAGAACCCGGAAGACACGGTGTTCCATTCCAAAGCCGTGGGCGAACCGCCGTTCATGCTGGGGATTTCCGTCTGGTGCGCAATCAAGGATGCAGTGGCGAGCCTGGGCGATTACCGACATCAACCGAAAATCGACGCACCGGCCACACCGGAGCGGGTGTTGTGGGGCTGTGAGCAGATGCGCCAGTTGAAGTCGGTGAAAGCCGCGGAAGCCGAGACCGAGCTGGCTTCGCTCTAAAACCGAGGCGCGGCCTTCGCGGGCAAGCCTTGCTCCTACAAGTTTTGCGTCGATCGCATCATCGTGAACCGCCGCCATTCCGTAGGAGCAAAGCTTGCTCGCGATGAGGCCCGAACAGACAACAGAAATGTTGAGGTGAACATGTACAACTGGATCGACGCCCTCGCCGACCTGCAAACCCAGGGTGAACCCTGCGTGTTGGTGACCATCATCGAAGAGCTCGGCTCGACGCCGCGCAATGCCGGTTCGAAAATGGTCGTCAGCGCCACGCAGGCGTTCGACACCATCGGTGGCGGGCACCTGGAATACAAGGCGATGCAGGTCGCCCGGGAGATGCTTGCTAGCGGCAAACAGGACACCCATCTGGAGCGTTTCACCCTCGGCGCCAGCCTCGGTCAATGCTGCGGCGGCGTCACGGTGCTGCTGTTCGAGCCCATGGGCCAGGTACAGGCACAGATCGCTGTATTCGGTGCCGGCCACGTCGGTCGGGCGCTGGTGCCGTTGCTGGCCAGCCTGCCCTGCCGCGTGCGCTGGATCGATTCGCGGGAAGCCGAGTTCCCCGAACAGATCCCCCACGGCGTGCGTAAAATCGTCGCCGAAGAACCGGTGGACGAAATTGACGACCTGCCCGTTGGCAGTTACTGCATCGTCATGACCCACAATCACCAGCTCGACCTGGAGCTCACCGCGGCAATCCTCAAGCGCAACGACTTTGCCTACTTCGGCCTGATCGGCTCGAAGACCAAACGGGTGAAATTCGAACACCGCCTGCGCGAGCGCGGTTTCGACAACGCCGTGCTGCAACGCATGCGCTGCCCGATGGGCCTCGGCGAGGTCAAAGGCAAGTTGCCGGTGGAAATCGCCATCTCCATCGCCGGCGAAATCATCGCCACCTATAACGCGAATTTCGGCCAGCACGGCGCGAAAGCCGAACCTATTGCCAAACTGCTGCCCGCCTCGCGCCGCAGCCACGCCTCGAACTAAAAAAGCCACGAACCGAGAACGACAATGCCTTTGACTCGCAAAGCCTACCGTGCCGCCATTCTGCACAGCATCGCCGACCCCGCCGTGGTGGGTATCGAAGCCTCCTACGAGTATTTCGAAGACGGCTTGCTGGTGACTGAAAACGGCCAGATCAGCGCCATCGGCCCTGCCTGCGAACTGCTCGCCAGCCTGCCCGCCGACATTCAAGTCAGCCATTACCAGGATGCGCTGATCACGCCGGGCTTCATCGATACGCACATTCACCTGCCGCAAACCGGCATGGTCGGTGCTTACGGCGAACAGCTGCTGGACTGGCTGAACACCTACACCTTCCCGTGCGAAAGCCAATTCTCTGACAAGGCCCACGCCGAAGAAGTCGCCGGTATCTTCATCAAGGAACTGCTGCGCAACGGCACCACCACCGCGCTGGTGTTCGGCAGCGTGCACCCGCAATCGGTGGACTCGTTCTTTGAAGCGGCCGAAAAGCTCGACCTGCGGATGATCGCCGGCAAGGTGATGATGGACCGCAATGCGCCGGACTACCTGACCGACACCGCCGAATCCAGCTACGTCGACAGCAAGGCGCTGATCGAACGCTGGCACGGCAAGGGTCGCCTGCACTACGCAGTGACGCCACGTTTCGCACCGACCAGCACCCCGGAACAACTGACCCTGGCCGGCCAGTTGCTCAGCGAATACCCCGACCTGTACATGCAGACCCACATCAGTGAAAACCTGCAGGAAATCGAATGGGTCAAGGAACTGTTCCCGGAGCGCAAGGGCTACCTGGACGTCTACGACCACTACAAATTGCTCGGTGAACGCTCGGTATTCGCGCACGGCGTGCACCTGTGCGATGACGAATGCGCACGCCTGGCCGAAACCGGTTCGGCGATCGCCTTCTGCCCGACCTCGAACTTCTTCCTCGGCAGTGGTCTGTTCAACCTGCCGATGGCCGAGAAGCACAACCTGAACGTCGGCCTGGGCACTGACATCGGTGGCGGCACCAGTTTCTCACTGCTGCAAACCCTGAACGAAGCCTACAAAGTCATGCAACTGCAAGGCGCACGCCTGAGCCCGTTCAAATCGCTGTACCTGGCAACCCTCGGCGGTGCCCGCGCACTGCGCCTGGAAGACAAGATCGGCACCCTGCAACCGGGCACCGACGCCGACTTCCTGGTGCTGGACTACAACGCCACGCCGCTGCTCGGCTATCGCCTGAAACAGGCCAAGAGCATCGCCGAGACGCTGTTTGTGCTGATGACATTGGGGGATGACCGAACTGTTCTGCAAACTTACGCGGCAGGGAATCTAGTTCACCAGCGTTAAGCCCTTCTGAAACGAAAAATCCCCCGCAGCCATCAGGTTGCGGGGGATTTTTTTACGTCTGTCAGACCGCCATCGCGATCTATCAGAGTTTGGCGGTCGGCCGCCCTGGCTTCTTGGTCTGCAACAGGTGCGAGAACACCGCATGCAAATCGTCCGAGGCGCTTTCTTCGTCGAGGTTGAGCTTGCTGTCGATGTGGTCCATGTGATGCATCATCAGGTTCACCGCCAGGTCAGCATCGCGAGCCTCGATGGCGTCGATCAGCTGAGTGTGTTCATCGTAGGAACAGTGCGAGCGGTTACCGCTTTCATACTGGGCGATGATCAACGAAGTCTGCGACACCAGGCTGCGCTGGAAGCTGATCAGCGGGGCGTTCTTCGCCGCCTCGGCCAGCTTCAGGTGGAACTCGCCAGACAGCCGGATACCGGCACCGCGGTCGCCACGGGAGAAGCTATCGCGCTCGTCGTTGACCATTTGCCGCAGCTCGGCAATCTGTTCGGCCGTCGCGTGTACGACTGCCAGTTCAGTGATCGCCTTCTCGACCAGACGCCGCGCCATGAATACCTGACGGGCCTCTTCGACGCTCGGGCTGGCAACCACGGCACCCCGGTTGGGACGCAACAGCACCACGCCTTCGTGGGCCAGACGCGACAACGCGCGGCGAATGATGGTGCGACTGACCCCGAAAATTTCTCCCAGCGCCTCTTCGCTCAACTTTGTACCGGGCGCCAGGCGCTGTTCGAGGATGGCCTCGAAGATATGCGCATAGACGATATCGTCCTGGGTTCCGCTGCGGCCGGCTTTGCCTGCTCGCGGTTGTTTCTTGAGGGGCTGCAACTGTTCGTTCATGGGCACTCGAGTCGGGAGAACTGCGGCGAATTGACTGTGACTGTAATACGGCACAGAGGGTCGCTGGCAAGTATTGCGTAAAAAACACAGCACATTGTACACAACCGCTGGTGGCAACACGACTGTACGGCCATATACGCCCCCGGCTGTATTGCAACGAGCTGCCACGTTTAAGTTTAGGCTTGAACACCTGGCCCGTGGCGAGGGAGCTTGCTCCCGTTGGACTGCGCAGCAGTCCTGAAACCTGCCGACTCGTTTATTCAGATGACCTCGCTCACACATTACGACCGCAAAGCGGCCGAGCGGGAGCAAGCTCCCTCGCCACACGGGTGGCAGCGGACTTTATTCGTATATCAAGAACAAGGAACACCGCGCCATGACCGACGCCACTCACGCGCAACTTCGCCCATTGGCCGACACTTCACCTTCGGCCATCGTCGCCGGTTTTATTGCCATGATGACCGGCTACACCAGCTCACTGGTGCTGATGTTCCAGGCCGGCCAGGCGGCGGGCCTGACCAGCGGGCAAATTTCATCGTGGATCTGGGCGATTTCGATTGGAATGGCCGTGTGCTCGATCGGTTTGTCCTTGCGCTATCGCACACCGATCACCATCGCCTGGTCGACGCCCGGCGCGGCGCTGCTGATCACCAGCCTATCGGGCGTGACCTACGGCGAGGCGATTGGCGCCTACATCACTTGCGCCGTGCTCGTCACTCTTTGCGGCATGACCGGCAGCTTCGAACGCTTGGTCAAACGCATTCCCGCGTCACTGGCGGCGGCGTTGCTGGCGGGGATTCTGTTCAAGATCGGCAGTGAAATTTTCGTCGCTGCCCAGCACCGCACGGGCCTGGTATTGGGGATGTTTTTCACCTATCTGGTGGTCAAGCGCCTGTCGCCGCGTTATGCGGTGCTGGCGGCGTTGCTGATCGGCACTGCATTGTCCGGCGTCATGGGCCTGCTGGATTTCAGCGGTTTTCATCTGGAAGTGGCCACCCCGGTCTGGACCACCCCGCACTTCTCCCTCGCGGCGACCATCAGCATCGGCATTCCATTGTTCGTGGTGGCCATGACCTCGCAGAACATGCCCGGCATCGCCGTGTTACGCGCAGATGGCTACAACGTGCCGGCCTCGCCGCTGATCACCACCACCGGCATCGCCTCACTGTTGCTGGCGCCATTTGGCTCCCACGGGATCAACCTGGCAGCGATCAGTGCCGCCATCTGCACCGGGCCACATGCCCATGAAGATCGCAACAAGCGTTACACCGCGGCCGTCTGGTGCGGGATTTTCTACGGGATTGCCGGGGTCTTTGGCGCAACGCTCGCAGCGCTGTTCGCCGCCTTGCCAAAAGAGCTGGTGCTGTCGATTGCCGCGCTGGCGCTATTCGGCTCAATCATCAACGGCTTAAGCATCGCTATGGCGCAAGTGAAGGAACGTGAAGCGGCATTGATCACCTTTATGGTCACTGCGTCGGGGCTGACGCTGTTTTCCATTGGCTCGGCATTTTGGGGAATTGTGGCGGGGGTGATTACGTTAATGATTCTGAATTGGCGCAATGCCTGAAATGCAAAAAAAAACGGCGACCTTCAGGTCGCCGTTTTTTTGAACATCAGGCTACCGGATTGATCGGCTTTTCCGGGTACCAAACGTCCAGCAACGGGCTGACTTCTACGCTGGTCAGCTCGGTGCGGGCTTTCAGCCAGGCTTCAACGGCGGCGCGTTGTTCAGCGCTGACCGAGCCACGTTTTTGCAGGCAAACCAGACCGTAGTCGTCGCCGCCAACGTAGCCGAGGCCGTTAGCTTCCATGGCTTCTTTCAGAAACGCGTCGAGGAAAGCGTCAACAGCCTCATCAGCCAGATCTTCTTTGAAATCCAGGTTCAGTTCGAAACCCAGCTCTTGAAATTCATCGACGCAGAGTTTTTTGCGCAGACGCTGGGAACGGTTAGTCGCCATTGGAACAATCCTCAAAAGTAATAACGGGCGGCACTTTAGCAGTTTAAGCCGTGGTTTGCCCGATTCTCTGGCGGCTTGCGCCTACCGCCGGTAAAAAAATAGCGGATTCGGCCCTTTGGATACGGCACAAGCCGCTACTCCTTGGGGCATAATGCCGACACTTTCGCGACCACCGAGGGAATTTATTCTCATGCCCTCATCTTTTTCCCCCTCGGCAGTAGGGTTTTATTTCAGATGATCAAATCTTTGCGTCCATTGCTTCTCGCCAGCCTGCTTGTACCGCTGGCCTTCCCTGTTTCCGCTGCCCCGGTCAACACCACCCTGCCACCCAGCGTTGAAAAAGCACTCAAAGCCAGCAAGCTGCAGGACAACGCCCTGTCGCTGGTGATGATTCCACTCAACGGCCCAGGCACACCGACCGTTTTCAACGCTGACGTTTCAGTCAATCCGGCCTCGACCATGAAACTGGTCACTACCTACGCCGCGCTGGAAATGCTTGGCCCGAACCACCAGTGGAAAACCGAGTTCTACACCGACGGCACCCTCAATGGCGGCATTCTGCACGGCAACCTGTACCTCAAGGGTGGCGGCGATCCAAAGCTGAACATGGAAAAACTCTGGCTGCTGATGCGTGACCTGCGAGCCAATGGCGTGCAGCAAGTTACCGGTGACCTGGTGCTGGATCGCAGCTTCTTCGTCCAGCCGCAACTTCCCGAATTCAATGACGATGGTAAAGACGAGAACAAGCCGTTCCTGGTCAAGCCCGACGCGCTGATGGTCAACCTCAAGGCCTTGCGCTTCGTAGCTCGCAACGACTCGGGCAAGGTACTGGTGTCGGTCGAACCACCGATCGCCAGTATTCGCATCGACAACCAGGTCAAAGCGCTTAGCGGCAAACAGTGTTCCGGGGGCGTGCGCTACAACCCGGTAACCCAGGCCGACGGCAGCGTGAGCGTGACCGTTGCAGGCCAGTTGGCCGACGGCTGCAGCTCGCAGACGTACCTTTCGCTGCTCGATCATGCGACCTACACCGCCGGCGCCGTACGGGCAATCTGGCAGGAACTGGGTGGCAGCATCCAGGGCAAGGATCGTCTGGCCGCCGTACCAAAGGATGCCAAGGTACTGGCCCGGGCGTTCTCGCCGGACCTGGCGGAAATCATCCGCGATATCAACAAATACAGTAACAACACCATGGCTCAGCAGCTGTTCCTCAGCCTGGGCGCGAAATACCGCACCGACGCCGATGCTGACGATGCAAAAGCCGCACAACGCGTAGTGCGTCAATGGCTGGCGAAGAAAGGCATCACCGCGCCGCACCTGGTGATGGAGAACGGCTCGGGCCTGTCGCGTGCCGAACGGGTCAGCGCCCGTGAAATGGCGACCATGCTGCAGGCTGCCTGGAGAAGCCCGTACTCGGCCGAGTTCGTCAGCTCGCTGCCGATCAGCGGCATGGACGGCACCATGCGCAAACGCCTCAAGACCACCGCAATGCGGGGTGAAGCACACGTCAAGACCGGCACCCTGAACACCGTGCGCGCTATCGCCGGTTTCAGCCGCGACAACAATGGCAACACCTGGGCAGTGGTTGCGATCCTCAACGATCCGGCACCTTTTGGTGCGCATACGGTGCTCGATCAGGTGCTGCTGGACCTGTACCGCCAGCCGAAACTGGCAACGGCCGAGTCGGCGCTTTAAGCCCCACTTAAACACTGCGCAACTGTGGCGAGGGAGCTTGCTCCCGGCTCGGTTGCGCAGCAGCCGCAAAATCAACAAATCAGATACATCTGACCCAACTCGATCATCGCCTTCAGGGCCGCTTCGCGCCCCAACGGGAGCAAGCTCCCTCGCCACACAAACCTGAACCGGCCTACACCAGTTCCATCTCAACCCGATCCCGCCCGGCCTGCTTCGCCGCATAAACCCCCGAGTCAGCGCGCAGCAGCAAGGCATCAGCCCCCTCCCCGGAACGCCAACTGGCGATACCAAAGCTGGCAGTTACCGTGCCCATGTCGTCGATCGGCGTATTGCGCAAGCTCTGCCATAGCTCGACGGCCAACGTATGGGCATGCTGCCCGTCGGTGTCCGGACACAACACCATGAATTCCTCGCCTCCCAGGCGACAGAACACATCGGTGCGCCGCAAGCGTTGGCGAATGCGCTGACAGATCGCCTGCAACACCCGATCGCCTGCCGCATGGCCGTACACATCATTGATGCGCTTGAAGTGATCGATATCCAGCATGATCACCGCCAAGCCCCCGATACCTCGCTCGACCCGGGCCATTTCCATGGTCAGCCGCTCCTGGAAATAGCGTCGATTGTGAATGCCGGTCAGCGAGTCGGTCACCGACAAGGCGCGAAGCTCTTCCTCGACCCGCTTGAGGTCGGAAATATCCGAAATGTAGCCATGCCACAACACTCCGCCGCCGGGCAATTCTTCCGGCGTTGCCTCACCGCGTACCCAACGCAGACCACGGACCGGCAACTGAACGCGGTACTCTTCGCGCCACGGGCTGAGCTTTAACGAAGAGACCCGGATCGAGGCACGCACCCGAGCGACGTCCTGCGGATGGATCCGCTCGAAAATGGCCTCGGCGTTCTGTTGCAGCACGTCCGGGTCGATTTCGTAAATATCGCGAATGCCATCACTGGCATAGATCACACTGAAGCGCCCGTCTGCCGCCATCTTGAATTGATAAATGCCGCCCGGCACATGAGCGCTGAGTTTCTTGAGCAGTAAATCGCGCGCGGCCAACGCTTCATGCACGCGTTTACTCTCGGTAATGTCGATGCAGATCGCCAGATTCCCGACCCACAGCCCCTGCTCATCAAGCACTGCGGTGGCGAGCATGTTCACCGTCAGATGGCTGCCGTCCTGGCGCACCAAGGTCCATTCACGCGCTTCATGCCCACCCGCTTTGCCACCTTCCACCAGCATCGCCTGACAGCCCGGCACCGGCTTGCAGTAACGCTGACTGAGTTCCACGGCTCGCGCTTCCAGCTCAGCGGGCAGATGCAGACTTTCCAGGGTCGCCTGTCCCAACACATCGACACTGCGATAGCCGAGCATATGCTCGGCACCGGCATTGAACGTTGTGATCACACCGCGCAGGTTGGTGGCAATCACCGCCACTTGGGTCGCCGCGGCCAGCACCCCGCGCAATTGACCATGAGCGCCGCTCAACTCCTGTTCTCGCAGGCGCAACTCGCGGGTACGCTGCTCGACCAGCGCCAGCGCTCGTTGCCGTTGACTGACCAGAATGTAGAGCAAGGCACTGAGCAGCACGCTCAACAGCGTTCCCATCACGATCAGGCTGGCAACCGCCGAATGAGTGGCATGTTCAAACACGCGGCTGGTACGAATATCGAGATCGTAGACATGTTCGCCCAGTCGCAACATCGAGCTGTAATGCAGCGGCTGATTCGCCACCGGGTTGGTAGATTCGTAGAGCGCTTGCGCCTGAGCGCCCTGTGCCCGATCACGAATCTGCACCACAAGGTTGTCCTGCCCGGGCAACGGAAAACCATCGACTACCAACTGACGCATGCTGATCACTGCCAGCACATAACCAAGGGGCGTAGCGTCATGAGCTGACGCTGCGGTATCGCGCAAAACCGGCTCGACCAGCAGCACGCCATGGGCATATTCAGGATCGACGCCAATCAGCAGCGTGGGCTCGGACACCGCCATCGCGTTGAGGGTGCGGGCCCTTTCCAGCGTTGCCCGACGTGTCGGTTCCGAGAGCAAATCAAAACCCAGCGGCGCGGCTTTTGAGCCTAGCGCCTGGCTGTACAACACCGGCGCGTATTCATCGCGCAAGGCGGCAGGTTGCAGCTCTGCGGAAGGTGTCAGATCGCGAATGGAAAATCCTGCTTTACCTTGTTCGCGCACCCGTTGCTCGAACGCGGAACGTTCACTGCGGGCAACCAGCGGCGCCCAGGCGTAGGCCTGAGTCCTGTGCAACAGTGCTTTGGTAAAGCCGTCGAACTCTTCACGGGAAACCGACTCGGAGTTGACGAAGAATCGCCGCAGGCTATCAAGGCGCTGCTCCTGATCGTCGAAACGCTCGGTAATCCGGCTCTTGCGTTCGTTGACCAGCATTTGGAAACGCTGCGCCATCTGCTGATGCTGCGCATTGAAGCTGGCCCAGGCGAGCAGCCCCGTCAGTACGCCGCCGGCCAGCAACACCAGCAGCGCAATGAGCCAGGCCGAAACATCTTCACTGATCAAGCCCAGGATCTTGGGTCGTACGGCGTGCAACGGCATAAGCGAAACTCAAAACGCCGGCGTGCTTAGGCGTCACCTTGGCTTTGAGTGAAGTTATAGCTATTAGCCATTAGATTAGCCAGCGCAAAAACACCACAGAACCTCGAAAAATCAAGGCTCTGTGGATCCAATCAGGCCTCAGCGCGCCATGATTTTCCAGGCGCGATGGATCTTGCCGTTGCGGGCAAAGTCCGGGTCGATGGTTTGTGCGGTGATCTCCTCGACGGCATAGCGCGCCGTGAGGTTTTCTTCGAGCTGGAACTTGCGGAAGTTGTTGGAGAAATACAACACACCACCCGGCGCGAGGCGGGCCATGGCCAGGTCCAGCAACTGCACGTGGTCGCGTTGCACGTCGAAGATCCCTTCCATGCGCTTGGAGTTGGAAAAGGTCGGCGGATCGATAAAGATCATGTCGAACTCGTCACGGTTGGCTTCCAGCCAGGCCATCACGTCGCCCTGCTCCAGACGGTTCTTGTCGGAGAAACCGTTCAGCGACAGGTTGCGACGCGCCCAATCCAGATAGGTTTTCGACAGGTCGACACTGGTGGTGCTGCGTGCACCGCCCTTGGCCGCGTGAACGCTGGCGGTTGCGGTGTAGCAATACAGGTTGAGGAAGCGCTTGCCGGCCGCCTCTTTCTGAATCCGCAGACGCATTGGACGGTGATCCAGGAACAGGCCGGTGTCGAGGTAGTCGGTCAGGTTGACCAGCAACTTCACGCCGCCTTCGTTCACCTCGGTGAACTTGCCCTGCGCGCTCTGGCGCTCGTACTGCTTGGTGCCGCTCTGACGCTCGCGACGTTTGACGACCACGCGGTTTTTGTCGATGTTCAAGGCCTGCGGAATGGCTGCCAGCGCATCGAACATCCGTGCCGAGGCTTTTTCCGGATCAATCGATTTCGGCGCCGCATATTCCTGAACATGGACCCAGTCGTGATACAGGTCGATGGCCATGGAGTATTCCGGCATGTCGGCATCGTAGACACGGTAGCAGTCGATACCTTCACGCTTGACCCACTTGCCCAGCGCCTTGAGGTTTTTTTGCAGGCGGTTGGCAAACATCTGCCCGCCTTCGCTCAGACGTGGCTGTTCAATAACGGGAGCCGGCGCCGGTGCAGGTTTGATCGGGTTGCCGTTCTTGTTGTACTGGCGCTCTTGCGGCTCGGCCGGCGACTGATCGTAGGCCGCCTGCTCACGTTCGGCCTGACGCTGCTCCGGGGTACGACGCTCCCCTGTGACGAACTGGTCCGGCAGTACTTTGATCAACAGCAATTTGCACGGCAAGGCGCCGTTCCAGAACGAATACTGTTTGTGGCTGCGAATCCCCATGCGCTTGCCCAGGTCCGGTGCGCCGGTGAACACCGCCGCTTCCCAGTTCAGGCAGGCCTGACGCAGACGCTCGCCGAGGTTCTGGTAGAGATAGAGCAAGCTTGCCTCGTCGCCCAGACGCTCGCCGTACGGAGGGTTGCAGATCACCAGGCCTTTCTGGTTCTGGTCCGGGCGCGGCTCGAAGGTTGCGACTTCACCCTGGTAGATCTTGATCCACTCACTCAGGCCTGCGCGCTCGACGTTATTGCGGCCCGGTTGAATCAGCCGTGGGTCGGCTTCGTAACCGCGAATCCACAGCGGCGGCTTGGCCAGGCCGGCAGCGGCGCGGGCGACGGCTTCTTCGTGAAGTTTCTTCCACAGCGCCGGCACATGACCGAGCCAGGCGGTGAAGCCCCACTGCTCGCGACGCAGGTTCGGCGCCATGTCGGCGGCGATCATCGCGGCTTCGACGAGGAATGTACCGACACCGCACATCGGGTCAGCCAGGGCGCCGCCTTCAGCCGCAATGCGCGGCCAGCCGGAGCGGATCAGAATCGCTGCCGCGAGGTTTTCCTTCAGCGGTGCCGCCCCTTGCTGCAGGCGGTAACCACGCTGGTGCAGGCTGTGGCCGGAGAGATCGAGGGACAGAATCGCTTCGCCACGGTCCAGGCGCAGGTGAATGCGCAGGTCCGGATTGAGCTTGTCGATGGACGGACGCTCACCCGATGGAGTGCGCAGCTTGTCGACGATGGCGTCCTTCACTTTCAGGGCGCCAAAGTGCGTGTTGTCGATGCCCGAGCCGTGACCGCTGAATTCGACGGCCAGGGTGCCGTCATTGAGCATGTGGTCTTGCCACTCGATATCCAGCACGCCGTGGTACAGGTCTTCGGCATCCTTCATCGGAAAACGCTTGAGCACCAGCAGCACCCGGTTAGCCAGACGCGACCACAGGCACAAGCGATAAGCCGTTTCCATGTCGGCCATGCCGCGCACAGCCGACGTGTGCTCGCGCGCTTCCTCAAGGCCAAGCCCGACGGCTTCCTCGATCAGCAGGCCTTCGAGGCCCTTGGGGCAAGTGAGGAAGAGTTCGTAACGATCCGACATGGGAGTTCCAGGGCCTTTAGCAATAAGTGAACGGGCAACGCATTGACCGCTCGGTTTTCAATCAAGCGCTTTTCTTGAAGAGCGCTCGCGTGGCACGAAAGTGTGCCGCCCCACCCTGGCCGCTCACCCAACCAACCGGTTGAATGAGCTTAGATGCCAGGGCAGATAAAAAATTCTGTGCAACAAAATGTCATAACTCGACCCTTCGTCGAATAGTACCCGAGTGCAACGGGTGGACATTTTTACTCAATCATTAGCCTCATCATCCAGTGAAAGGCTGATCATAGCGAGCTTTGGTCAATGAACACGGGAATTACATCGTGTTACTTATGGCCTTAGCATCATTATCGTTACGTCCTTATGACAAAACGATCATTCCCTCGATGTGACGCATTGGTTAGAACTCAACACAGGTTGACGCCGCAACGACGTCAACACCTTGGCTCGTGACGCCGGCAGCGAGCCACCAACGGCAGAAATTTTTCTGCCTGACCTCAATCGAGGTCGACGCGACAAATACAGTCAACAAGTGAGGGAAACACCCTATGAGAAGACTTAAGCGTGATCCGTTGGAAAGAGCATTTTTGCGCGGATATCAATATGGCGTTGGTGGAAAATCCCGTGAGCTTTGCCCCTTTACTCTACCGTCGGTACGCCAAGCCTGGATCAACGGCTGGCGAGAAGGACGCGGCGACAACTGGGACGGTATGACCGGCACTGCGGGAATCCATAGACTCAACGAACTTCACGCCGTCGGCTAAAACAGGGCACACACTCCGACACGAAAATCTGAATATGTAACGACTTAACCACGCACGTCCTCTCCGGACGGCGGGCTTCGGCCCAGGGGCTCCTTCGAGGAGCCCTTTTTTATTCCTGCAATCAACTCAAAACCAACGATGAAATACTGTGTGGCGAGGGAGCTTGCTCCCGCTGGGCAGCGAAGCGGCCCCTATCCAGACACCGCGTTATTCCTGATGCACCGCATTTGCTGATTTTAGGGCCGCTTCGCGCCCCAGCGGGAGCAAGCTCCCTCGCCACAAAGGCCTCTCGCCACGTGGGTTGGGGTTATCTCAGGGCGGCGATGGCATCCACCGATTCGCGAATCAACGCAGGGCCTTTGTAAATGAAGCCAGAGTAGAGCTGCACCAGACTGGCGCCCGCAGCGATTTTCTCAGCCGCGTGCTTGCCTTCGGTAATACCGCCCACCGCGATGATCGGCAAACGCCCGGCCAACTCGGCTGCCAACACCTTGACCGTGTGAGTGCTCTTGTCGCGCACCGGAGCGCCGGACAAGCCGCCCGCCTCGTCACCGTATTCCATGCCTTCGACGCCTACGCGGCTCAGGGTGGTGTTGGTCGCAATCACCGCGTCCATCCCGGTGTCGATCAGCGCTTGTGCCACCTGAACGGTTTCTTCGTCAGTCATGTCCGGTGCAATCTTGATCGCCAGCGGTACACGCTTGCCGTGGCGTTGAGCCAGATCTTCCTGACGCTGACGCAAGGCTTCGAGCAGTTGCTTGAGCGAATCACCAAATTGCAGGCTGCGCAGGCCCGGGGTGTTCGGCGAGCTGACGTTGACCGTCACGTAACTGGCGTGGGCGTAAACCTTGTCCAGGCAGATCAGGTAGTCGTCGACCGCACGCTCAACCGGCGTATCGAAGTTCTTGCCGATGTTGATCCCCAGCACGCCCTTGTATTTGGCCGCTGCCACACGCGCCAGCAGATGATCGACGCCGAGGTTGTTGAACCCCATGCGGTTGATGATCGCCTCGGCTTGCGGCAAGCGGAAAATCCGTGGCTTTGGATTGCCCGGTTGCGGACGCGGGGTGATGGTGCCGATTTCAACGAAGCCAAAACCCAATTGCGCAAACCCATCGATCGCTGCGCCGTTCTTGTCCAGACCGGCCGCCAGCCCCACCGGATTCGGGAAGTCCAGGCCCATGACATTCACTGGCAACTGCGCTGGCGCCTTGCACAGCAAGCCATTGAGACCCAAACGCCCACCTGCGCCGATCAGGTCCAGGGACAGATCGTGGGAGGTTTCCGGGGAGAGTTTGAACAACAGTTGGCGGGCCAGGGTATACATGGGCGGATTTGACTCGGTTGGCGGCGAAATAAGGCGGCGATTATAGCCGTGCATCGGGGTCGCAAGCGAGGTGCGTGATGAAATCAGCCATCAGTGCAGGCCGTGTGAAAACGTAGCGAGCGAAGGCAAGACAAGGCAAAAACAGGCGAGGAAGCGGAGTTTACGGGTTGTAAATGAGCATTCCGAGCCTGTTTTTAACGCAGGATTGTCGAGTGCAGTAGTTTTCACACGGCCTGCATGGCATATGCCTTGCACTGGTACTCACATCGGCACCCATGCCAATGGCGGGATGCGTGCCAGGTAACGATTAAAAAGGACAACGGCGTCGTCACCTGGCCTGGTTTGCACTTGGGGCCTGGGTACGGCGCTTTTTTCATGCAAGGTGCTTATGTGATGACTGAACCTGAAGCAGGACCGCTGGCCTGGGTCAATGGCAGCGATGCCCCGGAAAAGACCGCGATCAACCTCGGTTTCATGGCCCTGAGCGACTGCGCATCCGTGGTGGTTGCGGCGACTCAGGGCTTCGCCCAACCCTACGGGTTGACCCTGAACCTCAAGCGCCAGTCGTCGTGGGCCAACCTGCGGGACAAACTGGTCAGCGGTGAACTGGATGCCGCCCACAGCCTCTATGGTTTGATCTATGCGGTGCATCTGGGCATCGGCGGCGTCGCCGCGACGGACATGGCCGTGCTGATGGGGCTGAACCAGAACGGCCAGAGCATCAACCTTTCTCATGGCCTGCAAGCGCTGGGCGTGACCGGTCCTGAAGCGCTGGAACGTCACGTGCACCAAAGTCGCCCAAAACTCACCTTCGCCCAGACCTTCCCCACTGGCACCCACGCCATGTGGTTGTATTACTGGCTGGCGAGCCAGGGCATCCATCCGTTGCAGGATGTCGACAGCGTCGTGGTGCCACCGCCACAAATGGTCGCGCACTTGCAGGCCGGACGGATCGACGGTTTCTGCGTCGGCGAACCCTGGAGCGCCAGTGCGGTGAAGCAGAACCTCGGCTTCACCCTGGCGACAAGCCAGACCATCTGGCCCGACCACCCGGAAAAAGTCCTCGGCTGCACCCGCGCCTTCGTCGAGCAATACCCGAACACCGCACGGGCACTGGTCATGGCGATCCTGGAGGCCAGTCGCTTCATCGAGCAAAGTACCGAAAACCGCCGCAGCACCGCGCAACTATTGAGTGCTGCCGAATACCTGGATGCACCGCTCGACTGCATCGAACCGCGCTTGCTGGGCGATTATGCCGACGGCCTGGGCAATCGCTGGCAGGACCCTCACGCGTTGCGCTTCCATGGCGGTGGCGACGTCAACCTGCCGTACCTTTCCGACGGCATGTGGTTCATGACTCAATTCCGGCGCTGGGGCCTGCTGCGCGAAGACCCGGACTATCTGCAGGTGGCGCGTCAGGTCCAGCAACTTGGTGTCTATCGCGATGCCGCCAGTGCGCTGGGCATCGCGGCCCGGGATCAGGAAATGCGCAGCAGCCAGTTGATCGACGGTAAAATATGGAATGGCTCGGACCCGGCGGCGTATGCCCGCAGCTTCAAGCTGCACGCCATGGCCGACACCCCCGCTCTTCTCGCCCGCCGCTGACAGGAGGCTGCAAATATGTTGCGTATCCTGCTGATCAACGACACCGCGAAAAAGGTCGGGCGGCTCAAGGCCGCGCTGACCGAAGCCGGGTTTGAGGTGATCGATGAATCAGGCCTGACCATCGACCTGCCTGCGCGCGTCGAAACGGTGCGTCCGGACGTGATCCTGATCGATACCGAGTCACCGAGCCGTGATGTGCTGGAGCAAGTGGTGCTGGTCAGCCGCGACCAGCCACGGCCCATCGTGATGTTCACCGACGAGCACGACCCGGACGTGATGCGCCAGGCAATCAAGTCCGGCGTCAGCGCCTACATCGTCGAAGGCATTCATGCCGCGCGCCTGCAACCGATCCTCGACGTGGCCATGGCACGCTTTGAAAGCGATCAGGCCTTGCGTGCCCAACTCCAGGCCCGCGACCAGCAACTGGCCGAGCGCAAGCGCATTGAACTGGCCAAGGGCTTGCTGATGAAAATGAAGGACTGCAATGAAGAACAGGCCTACACCCTGATGCGCCGCCAGGCCATGAGCCGTCAGCAGAAGCTGATCCAGGTGGCCGAACAGATCATTGCCATGAGCGAATTGCTGGGCTGAGCCGACCTTTGTGGCGAGGGAGCTTGCTCCCGCTGGGGTGCGAAGCGCCCCCCCCAAAAACCCGCCAGCGCATAGTGTCAGTTAAAGCCCGTCAGCCAGATCACGACTGATCCGCCCGAGCGCGGACCGGCCGACGGGAGCAAGCTCCCTCGCCACAATAGCTAGTTATTGGCACAGATCTCGCTAGGTAAACCACACAGGTAACCAACGGCGGTTGCCCCACCTACGACAAAGACGTCGCATACCCCTTTCGCGCAAGTGCAGCGGGTTGCGGCGTTTTTTCGTTTTGGCCCCACAGCCCGGGGCCGGTGGTGCGGCCGTCGCGGCGCGCCACCGCAAAGCTCATGACTCCCTTCGAGACTCTTCACAGCTGAGGTGCGCGATGAATTCAAGCTTCTGGAAATCCGGCCATACCCCGACACTCTTCTCGGCCTTTCTGTATTTCGACCTGAGCTTCATGGTCTGGTACCTGCTGGGTCCACTGGCAGTGCAAATCGCCGCCGACTTGCACCTGACCACCCAGCAACGCGGGCTCGTGGTGGCCACGCCGATTCTGGCCGGGGCGTTCCTGCGCTTCGTGATGGGACTGCTGGCAGATCGTCTGTCACCGAAAACCGCCGGGCTGATCGGTCAAGTGATCGTGATTTGCGCCCTGTTTGGCGCCTGGAAGCTGGGCATCCACAGCTACGAACAAGCGCTGCTGCTGGGCCTGTTCCTCGGCATGGCCGGCGCCTCGTTCGCGGTCGCCCTGCCCCTGGCCTCGCAGTGGTATCCGCCACAGCATCAAGGCAAGGCGATGGGCATCGCCGGTGCGGGCAACTCGGGCACGGTATTCGCTGCGCTGATCGCCCCGATGCTGGCGGCCTCGTTTGGCTGGAGCAACGTCTTTGGCTTTGCACTGATCCCGCTGATCCTGACGCTGATTATCTTCGCCTGGCTGGCGAAAAACGCACCTGAACGGCCGAAAGCCAAATCCATGACTGACTACTTCAAGGCCCTCGGTGACCGCGACAGCTGGTGGTTCATGTTTTTCTACAGCGTGACCTTCGGCGGCTTCATCGGCCTGGCCAGCGCCCTGCCCGGCTACTTCAACGACCAATACGGCCTGAGCCCGGTCACCGCTGGCTACTACACCGCAGCCTGCGTGTTCGGCGGCAGTTTGATGCGGCCACTCGGTGGTGCACTGGCGGATCGTTTCGGTGGCATTCGCACCTTGCTGGTGATGTACACGCTGGCCGCGACCTGCATTGCTGCCGTGGGTTTCAACCTGCCCAGCTCTTACGCTGCGCTGGCACTGTTCGTCTGCACCATGCTCGGCCTTGGCGCGGGTAACGGTGCGGTGTTCCAGCTGGTGCCACAACGCTTTCGCCGCGAAATCGGCGTGATGACCGGGTTGATCGGCATGGCAGGCGGCATCGGTGGTTTCGCCCTCGCGGCAGGCATGGGTGCGATCAAGCAGAGCACCGGCAGCTATCAACTGGCTTTGTGGTTGTTCGCCAGCCTCGGTGTCCTGGCCTGGTTTGGCCTGCACGGGGTCAAGCGCCGCTGGAGAACCACCTGGGGTTCGGCTGCTGTGACCGCCGCGCGGGTATGATGCGCCAATGAGCCTGCAATTGAGCTTCGCCGAGGCCAGCGCCATCGGCCCACGGGACGAAAACCAGGACGCCCTGCGCCTGGTCACGCCCGCCGCTGAACTGGCGGCGAGCAAGGGGTTTCTGTTCGCCATCGCCGACGGCGTCAGTCAATGCGCCGATGGCGGGCTCGCAGCCAGGGCAACCTTGCAGGCCTTGGCCCTCGATTACTACGCCACGCCGCAAACCTGGGCTGTGGCGCAAGCGCTGGACCGTCTGCTGCTGGCGCAGAATCGCTGGTTGCAGGCCAATGGCGGCGGCCAGCCATTGCTCACCACCGTCAGCGCGCTGGTGCTGCGCGGTCGTCGCTTCACGTTGGCGCATGTTGGCGATTGTCGGGTGTATCGCTGGCACGCCGACCAGTTGCAGCGCATCACTGAGGACCACGTCTGGGAACAACCGGGCATGCAGCATGTGCTCAAGCGCGCATTGGGACTGGATCAGCATCTGGTGCTGGACTTTCTCGATGGTGAATTGCGCGCCGGTGAGAGCTTCGTCCTGCTGAGCGACGGCGTTTGGGCGACGCTGGGCGACACCGCCATCGCGGCCATTCTGCGCGATCAACCCGACCTAGACAGCGCGGCGCAAACTCTGGTCAACGCCGCTCACCTGGCCGGCAGTCAGGACAACGCCAGCGCGCTGCTGGTACGAGTCGACGCCCTTGGCGAAACGAGCATCGGCGATACGCTGATCCAGCTGCAGCAATGGCCATTGCCACCGCCGCTCAAACCCGGTCAGGCCTTCGAGGGCTGGCACGTCGAGAGGCTGCTCGGGCAAAGTCAGCAGTCACTGATTTACCGTGTTCGTGATGGGCAGCAACAGCCCTGGCTACTGAAGACGCTTCCCTCATCGTTGAACAACGACACCACGGCCGCCCAGGCGCTGCTCTCTGAAGAGTGGTTTCTCAAGCGCGTTGCCGGTCGAAGCTTTCCGGAAGTTCACCCGGCGGCGCAACGTCAGCACCTGTATTACGTGATGCGCGAGTATCCGGGGGTGACCCTGGCCGAGCTGTTCGCGCAAAACGGCCCGTTGCCGCTGCCCCAATGGCAACAACTGGCCGAACGTTTGCTGCGGGCGGTGGGCATGCTGCATCGGCGGCAGATCTTCCATCGCGACATCAAACCGGAAAACCTGCTGCTGTCTGAGGACGGTGAGTTACGGCTGCTGGATTTCGGCCTGGCATACTGCACCGGTTTATCCGAAGACCAATCGAACGCGCTGCCGGGCACCCCGAGTTATATCGCCCCGGAAGCGTTCAACGGGAGTCCACCGACACCGCAACAGGATCTGTATGCCGTCGGCGTGACGCTTTATTACCTGGCCACCGGGCATTATCCCTACGGCGAAATCGAAGCCTTTCAACGTCCGCGCTTTGGCCTGCCAATCAACGCCAATCGTTATCGGCCGGATTTACCCGACTGGCTGGGACAAAGCCTGGAGCGTGCGGTGTGCGCCGACCCGGCGCAACGCTATGAAACGGCGGAGGAATGGTTGCTGCTGCTGGAACAAGGCGAACGGCGCAGTTTGAGTGTACGGCCCAGGCCGTTGCTGGAACGTGAACCGTTGAAGGTGTGGCGGACGTTGGCGCTGGTGTCGTTGTTGATCAATCTGGTGTTGCTGTATCTGCTGCTCCATTCCTGAGTCAAACACGACTCCCTGTGGCGAGGGGGCTTGTCGGAACGCCGCACCGCCCCGTTCGAGTGCGCAGCACTCGTAAAACCTGAGACCGTGGCCTGCCTGAAACACCGCGATTGAAGGTTTGAGGGTCGCTTCGCAACCCAACGGGGGCAAGCCCCCTCGCCACAGGCCCTCACCGCGCCATGACTGTGCGACGCGCCTTGAATTGGTGCAGAAACGTAAGACACATACTGACTGACAGCGCCCGCGCCCCAACAAAACCGCGCCCTCCCCCGATTTGGCACGACCACTGCATTACCTTTTCCAACAGACATAAAGCCCGGCCTTCAACGACGAAGGGTGTGCTTCCCGAGAGAACGGGACCAGGACAAAGGCGTCCTCGCTAGGTAACTAGCGGGACGCCTTTTTTTGTTTGCGCAAAATTTGTCGAGCCAGCCTGACCGCCCTGATGAGGCAAGCCTGAGCTCCCCGGAGAACCTGATGAAAAAACTAAAACTGGTGATGATCGGCAATGGCATGGCCGGGGTTCGCACCCTGGAAGAATTGCTCAAGCTGAGCAGCGAGCTGTATGACATCACGGTCTTCGGCGCCGAGCCTCATACCAACTACAACCGCATTCTTCTCTCGCCGGTGCTGGCAGGTGAGCAGACCTTTGAAGAGATCGTGCTCAACGATCTTGATTGGTACCTGGAAAACAACATCAAACTGCTGCTCAACCGCAAGGTAGTGGAAATCGACCGGGTCAAACGCCGGGTCATCGCCGAAGACGGCAGCGAAGCCGAATACGACCGGCTGCTGATCGCTACCGGCTCGACGCCGTTTATCCTGCCGATTCCGGGCAATACCCTGGAAGGCGTCATCGGTTACCGCGACATCGCCGACACCCAGGTCATGATCGACACCGCCAAGACCCACAAGCACGCGGTAGTCATCGGCGGCGGCCTGCTCGGCCTTGAAGCGGCCAATGGGCTGATGCTGCGCGGCATGCACGTGACCGTGGTGCACCTCGGCGAGTGGTTGCTGGAGCGGCAACTGGACAAAACCAGCGGCCAGTTGCTGCAAACCGCCCTGGAAGGACGCGGCTTGCACTTTCGCCTGTGCGAACAGACCCAGGCCCTGCACGACGCCGGCAATGGCCGGGTCGGCTCGGTGCAGTTCAAGAACGGCGACATCATTCCCGCTGACCTGGTGGTGATGGCTGCCGGCATTCGCCCCAATACCGAACTCGCGGAAAAATCCGGCATCCCGTGCAACCGCGGGATTCTGGTCAACGACACCCTGCAAACCTATGACCCGCGCATCTATGCGATCGGCGAATGCGCCAGTCACCGCGGCATCGCCTACGGCCTGGTAGCGCCACTGTTCGAGCAGGCCAAGGTCTGCGCCAACCACTTGGCGCAACTGGGGTTTGCCCGCTATTCGGGCTCGGTGACCTCGACCAAATTGAAAGTCACCGGCATCGATCTGTTCTCCGCTGGCGACTTCATGGGCGGCGAAGGCACCGAAACCATCACCCTCTCCGACCCGATCGGCGGGGTCTATAAAAAACTGGTGATCAAGGATGACGTGCTGGTCGGTGCCTGTCTGTACGGCGACACCGCGGATGGCGGCTGGTATTTCCGGCAGATTCGCGAGAACCACGCCATCGGCGAGATCCGCGATCACCTGATGTTCGGCGAAAACGCTCTGGGGGATGTAGGCCATCAAGGCCAGGACAAAGCCATGAGCATGGCTGATAACGCCGAAGTCTGCGGTTGCAATGGCGTCTGCAAGGGCACCATCGTCAAGGCGATTCAGGAACACGGGCTGTTCAGCGTCGATGAGGTCAAGAAACACACCAAAGCGGCCAGCTCCTGCGGCTCCTGCGCCGGATTGGTGGAACAGATCCTGATCAACACCGTCGGCGGCGCGGCGGACGTCAAACCGAAAAGTGAAAAAGCCATCTGCGGTTGCAGCGACCTCAACCACGGACAGATCCGCCAGGCGATCCGCGAAGAGCATCTGCTGACCATCGCCGGGACCATGAGCTACCTGAACTGGCGCACCCCGAATGGCTGCGCCACCTGCCGCCCGGCGCTCAATTACTACCTGATTTCCACATGGCCAGGCGAGGCCAAGGACGATCCGCAATCACGGCTGATCAACGAACGGGCCCACGCCAACATCCAGAAAGACGGCACGTACTCTGTAGTCCCACGGATGTGGGGCGGTGTGACCAATCCTTCGGAGCTGCGGCGTATTGCCGATGTGGCCGACAAGTACAACGTGCCCATGGTCAAGGTCACGGGCGGCCAGCGCATCGACTTGCTGGGGATCAAGAAGCAGGATCTGCCTGGCGTCTGGAAGGACCTCGACATGCCGTCCGGCCATGCCTACGGCAAATCGATCCGCACGGTGAAAACCTGCGTCGGCAGCGAGTTCTGCCGCTTCGGCACGCAAAACTCCACGCAACTGGGCATCGAACTGGAGCATGACCTGTTCAACATGTGGTCGCCGCACAAGGTCAAGCTGGCGGTCTCTGGTTGCCCACGCAACTGCTCGGAAGCCGGGATCAAGGACGTCGGCATCATCGGCGTCGACTCTGGCTGGGAGATGTACATCGGCGGCAACGGCGGGATCAAAACCGAGGTCGCGGAATTCTTCGTCAAACTGAAAACCGCCGAAGAGGTGCGCGAGTACAACGGCGCGTTCCTGCAGCTGTATCGCGAAGAAGCCTTCTACCTCGAGCGCACCGTGCACTACCTGCAACGGGTCGGCATGGAGCACATCAAGAAAGCCGTGCTGGAAGACCCGGAGCGCCGCAAAGCGCTCAACGACCGGCTGCAATTCTCCCTGTCGTTCGAGCAGGACCCATGGAAAGAACGCCTTGAGCAGCCATTGCTGAAGAAGGAGTTCGATGTGATCCCCGTGAAAAACCTGGAGGTGCCGGCATGAACTGGCTGGATATCTGCGCACTCGAAGAAATCAACGCCTTGGGCTCGCGCATCGTCAGCGGCCCCAAAGGTGACATCGCGATTTTTCGCACCAGTGACGACGAGGTTTTCGCTCTCGACGACCGCTGCCCACACAAGGGTGGACCGCTGTCCCAAGGACTGATCTACGGTAAACGCGTCGCCTGCCCGTTGCACAACTGGCAGATCGACCTGGAGTCCGGTCAGGCCCTGGCGCCTGATGTCGGTTGCGCCCATCACCATCCGGCGCGGGTGGAGAACGGTCGGGTCATGCTGGCTCTGCGGGAAGCAGGCTGATGAGCCGCCAGACGACCGCCTCGACCTGCTGTTATTGCGGGGTGGGCTGCGGCGTACTGATCGAGCATGACGGCGAGCAGATCCTCGGCGTCAGCGGCGACCCGACGCACCCGGCCAACTTCGGCAAGCTGTGCAGCAAAGGCTCGACCCTGCACCTCACCGGCGACCTCGCGGCACGGGCGCTGTACCCGGAACTGCGCCTCGGCAAAGGTATGGCCCGCAGCCGTACCGATTGGGACACCGCCCTCGATCACGCCACCAGCGTTTTCGCCGACACCATCGCCGAGCACGGCCCGGACAGTGTGGCGTTCTATATCTCCGGGCAATTGCTGACGGAAGACTATTACGCCTTCAACAAGTTGGCCCGGGCGCTGGTTGGCACCAACAACATCGACAGTAATTCGCGACTCTGCATGTCGTCGGCAGTGGTCGGCTACAAGCGCAGCCTGGGCGCCGACGCCCCGCCATGCAGCTATGAAGACCTTGAGCTGAGCGATTGCGTGATGATTGTCGGCAGCAACATGGCCTACGCCCATCCGGTGCTGTTTCGCCGACTGGAAGAAGCCAAATCCCGCCGACCACAGATGAAAGTCATCGTCATTGATCCTCGACGTACTGACACCTGTGACCTCGCCGACCTGCACCTGGCCATTCTGCCGGGCACCGATGTCGCGCTGTTCCACGGAATTTTGCACCTGCTGTTGTGGGAAGACTGGGTCGACCGTGAGTTCATCAAGGCGCACACCGAAGGCTTGGCCGAGCTGAAAAGCCTGGTACGCGATTACACCCCGCAAATGGTCGCGCAACTTTGCGGGATCAGCGTTGAACAGCTGCAGCAATGCGCCGAGTGGGTCGGCACCTCAAGCAGTTTTCTCTCGCTATGGTGCATGGGGCTGAACCAGTCCACTGCCGGCAGCGCAAAAAACAGTGCACTGATCAACCTGCACCTGGCCACCGGGCAAATCGGTCGGCCGGGCGCCGGCCCCTTCTCGCTTACCGGTCAGCCAAATGCCATGGGCGGGCGCGAAACCGGCAGTTTGTCGAACTTGCTGCCTGGCCATCGCGAAGCAGCCAATGCGCAACATCGCGCCGAAGTGGCGGCTTACTGGGGTGTCGAAAAACTACCTGACACCACAGGGCTAACCGCCATTGAACTGTTCGAACAGGTCCAGAGCGGCAAGATCAAAGCATTGTGGATCGCCTGCACCAACCCTGCGCAGTCGCTGCCGGATCAGCAAACCGTGCGCGCTGCATTGCAGGCTTGCCCATTCGTGGTGCTGCAAGAAGCCTTTCGCACCACCGAAACCGCGCCGTTTGCCGACCTGCTGCTGCCGGCCGCCAGTTGGGGTGAGAAAGAAGGCACGGTGACCAACTCCGAACGGCGGATTTCCCATGTTCGCCGCGCCATCAACGCACCGGGTGAAGCGCGCCCGGACTGGGCGATCACTGTGGATTTCGCACAACGCCTGGAGCGGCGCCTGCGTCCAGGACAGCCCAGCCTGTTTACTTTCGAACAACCGGCGCAGGTCTTCGATGAATACAAACAACTGACACGCGGACGCGATCTGGACCTCTGCGGGATCAGCCATGCGCTGCTCGATCGCCTCGGCCCGCAGCAATGGCCGTTCCCGGACGGCGCCTCGAGCGGAACGCCACGGCTTTACGCGGACGGGATTTTCCCTACCGAGAGCGGCCGTGCACAGTTTGTCGCCGATCCATATCGCGCGGCCAAAGAGCAGCGTGACGCACGCTTTCCGCTGACCCTGATCACCGGGCGCCTGCGCGATCAATGGCACGGCATGAGCCGCACTGGCACGGCTGCACAATTGTTCGGCCACGTCAGCGAAGCCCTGCTGAGCCTGCACCCTGATGAACTGCGTCGCTATCGACTGCAGACCGGCGATCTGGTCAACCTCAAAAGCCGTCGAGGCAGCGTGATCGTTGCGGTCGGCAGTGATGACAGTGTGCGCCCGGGCCAGGCGTTTCTGCCGATGCACTGGGGAGACCGTTTCCTCAAGGGTGGCGTCAATACGCTCACGCAGCCGGCATTCGACCCCCTGTCGAAGCAACCCGAACTCAAGCACAGCGGCGTGCGTATCGAGCCGGTAAAGCTGCCATGGCATTTGTTCGCACTGGTTGAGGGCGATGTTCAGCAGCATTTCGAGACCTTACGACCTCTCTGTGAGGACTTTTCCTACGTCAGCCTCAGCTTGGCCGGCCGTGAACGCCCGGCGCTGCTGATACGCGCTGCCAGCGCCCAGGCACCCGACCCGCAGCGGCTGCATGCCATCGATCAGCAACTGGGACTCAACGATGGCCCGGTCCTGGCTTACGACGATCCACGGCGCGCCATTGGCAAACGCGTGCGCATCGAACAGGGCCGGATTACCGCCATTCGCCTGGCCGGTGAAACCCTTGCCCAACACTGGCTGCAAAACCTCTGGCTGGAAGGCCGCGCCGACGAACAACTGCGGCGCTGGCTCTTGGCACCGTTGAGCACACCACCCGGCAGTGCGGGCTCATCCGTCAGCACCACGAAAACTCTGTGCAACTGCAAGAACGTCAGCGAAAGCGCGGTGTGCGCCGGCATTCGCAGTGGCCTGGATTTGCAGGGCCTGAAACAACAACTCGGTTGCGGCACGCAATGCGGTTCCTGTGTCCCGGAAATCAAGCGTCTGTTGGCGGCCAATGTGCAGCCCATCGCAATCACCTTGTGAGGAATAGAACATGAGCGCAAAAGTCTGGTTGGTAGGCGCAGGTCCGGGTGACCCTGAATTGCTGACCCTCAAAGCTGTACGGGCGCTGAACGAAGCCGATGTAGTGCTGATCGATGACCTGGTCAACGACGCAGTGCTGGTGCATTGCCCGCAGGCACGGATCATTGCGGTCGGCAAACGTGGTGGCTGTCGCTCTACTCCGCAGGCATTCATTCATCGCTTGATGCTGCGTTATGCCCGCCAAGGCAAGTGTGTGGTGCGGCTCAAGGGCGGCGATCCGTGCATTTTCGGGCGTGGCGGTGAAGAAGCGCAGTGGCTGCGCGAGCGCGAGATTGAAGTGGAGTTGGTCAATGGCATCACCGCAGGCCTGGCCGGCGCAACGCAATGCGATATTTCCCTGACCCTGCGCGGCGTTGCCCGCGGCGTAACCCTGGTCACCGCGCACACTCAGGACGACAGCGAGCTTAACTGGCGAGCCTTGGCCCAAAGCGGTACGACACTGGTGATTTACATGGGCGTAGCGAAACTGAGCTCAATTGGCGAGCAATTGCTCGCCGGTGGGATGGCGGCTGATACGCCCGTGGCGATGATTGAAAACGCTTCATTGCCTCACCAGCGCGAATGTCGGAGCAACCTGACGGCAATGCAGGAAGCCGCCCACAGCTTCCAACTGAAAAGCCCGGCGATCCTGGTGATCGGTGCGGTGGCTGCCAGTGACAATGCCAAGAGATCGCAGCCTGCAACAGCTTCTAGAGAAGAGTTCTGGAACGCTAACCTGGCGTAAGTGCCCTCAAAGGCTCGGACCGCGCTCGAACGATCTTTCAAAAAGCTAAATCGCAGACAAAGAAAAGCCCGGCCTAAGCCGGGCTTTTCCGAACTACCAGGCTAATTACTTAGCGGTAGCTTCAACCTGCGCTTCTACGCGACGGTTTGCAGCGCGGCCAGCTTCAGTGCTGTTGTCAGCAATTGGGCGGGACTTGCCATAACCAACCGAGTGAACGCGGTTAGCTTCAACGCCGTCTTTGACCAGAACTTGCTTAACAGCGTCAGCACGACGCTGGGACAGCTTCTGGTTGTAAGCGTCAGGACCGACGTTGTCGGTGTGACCTTCAACTACGGTGGTGGTGTTCGGGTACTGCTTCATGAAGTCAGCCAGGTTCTTCACGTCGCCGTAGCTGTTTGGCTTAACAACAGCCTTGTTGAAGTCGAATTTCACGTCCAGTTGAACGCGAACAACTTCAGCAACTGGAGCTTCTGCAACTGGCTCTGGAGCCGGTGCCGGAGCTACTGGAGCTGGAGCAACTTTGCCGCCAGTGCCGCCGAAGTTAACACCCAGGCCGATCAGAGCCTGGTAGTCCCAACGACCGTTGTCCAGCTTGTAGTCGGCTTCAACGCCAGCACGAGCGTACAGGTTGTCGGTCATGTACCACTTGGCGCCAGCGCCAGTGGTCAGGTAGGTGGACTTGTCACGACCAGTGTGACCGTCAGCAGCGACGTTGGTCATGCTGCCGTGGGATACACCGCCTTCAACGTAAGGACGGATAGCGTCGCCTACGGTACCGAAGTGGTACTGGGATTTCAGACCGAAGTGATCGCCTTTGATCCGCTGGTTGCCAGTATCGGTGTCCGAACGGGTGTATTCGTCTTTGCGATAGGTCGCGTTCACAGACACGTCATCGGTCAGGAAGTAGCCGATCGAGACGCCAGGAGTGCGGCCGTTCTCGTAGGAATCGACGCTGTGGTTCCAGGTTTTGCCCCAGAATGCTTCCCCTTCGACCGCGCCTTGGCCTTGTGCCAGAGCGCCGAACGAAGTAGCGGCAATAAGAGAACCAATGGCCAAGCCCAAGGTGTTTTTCAGTTTCATCCGTTAAATCCCCATCTGGTGATTGTAAAGCAGTCCCGCAAACCGGGGGACAACTCGGCGGCAAGTCTATCAGAACTTGCCTACACGTAAGAAATATTTGCGCTGAACTAAGTTTCAGCGATGCCCGCAAATTTCTCACGCAATTTGTCAAGAGCGCGTTTGTACCGCATTTTCGTTGCACTCAAACCCATGTGCATGATGTCCGCGATCTCCTGAAACTCCAACTCTGCGACAAATCGTAGCACTAGAATTTCTCGGTCAATCGGGTTCACATACACTAACCAGCGATCAAGTCCACCCTTTTCCTCAGGTTTCGGCGCCTTCTCTTCAGACGCTTCCTCAAGGGGGTCCAGACTCAAAGCATCCATCAAGCGACGCTTACGCCGTTCCTTCCGATACTGAGTGATGCATTCGTTGTACGTGATGCTGTAGAGCCACGTTTTGAACTTCGATTTACCCTCGAAGTTCTTCAGACCGTACAACACCTTCAACATCACTTCCTGACAGACATCATCTGCATCACGATCGTTCCCAAGATACCGTGCACAAACGTTAAATAATGTTCTCTGATAACGCCGCATCAGCTCTTCGTAGGCGCGCGTCACGTGAAACAGCTCCGTGTGCGAGCGCGCGACCAACTCCTCATCAGAGAGCTCGCGGGGGTCGTAGCGCATGGATAGCGATTGGGCTTTATTCAAAACAAGTCGGGCCGACAGTCAGGTCAATGTCCGCCGCAGCCCATCGTATCGGGCATTTTGCGGCGGCATACATTAGCAGGGTTTGCCGGGTTAGCGGCTACTAACATGCTGTTCCAGGAGGATCCGATTGGAAAGTGAGACTAGCTCACCCTCATCGGTCAGCAATGTAGTTTTAACCGTGCCGATCTCTTCGATCTGACCTTCGACCTCACCAACACGCACTTGTTGCCCAACCTGATACAACTCACGCACATAGATTCCAGCAAGAATCTGACCGGCGATATCCCGGCTTCCCAACCCCATGGCCAAGGCAACTGCCAGACCAACGGTAATCAAGACAATCACGATCACATGGTTCAGCAGGTCTGTTTTGACCTCAAGCTGACTGATCGCAACCGAAATACTGATGATGATCACCAGGCCCTGAGCGATACGTCCAAGGCCCGATGCGTAATCCAGCCCTACGCCTTCTGCGGCGCCACGCACCAGCCCGTTGGCCAATTGAGCGAGCAATACGCCCACCAGCAACACCAGCGCGGCACCAAATACTTTCGGTAAATACAGTGCCAGCATGTCGAGCGTAGCCGAAACTCGCTCCAAGCCAAGGGATTCTGCAGCAGAAACCAGAAAAATCAGCAAAACGAACCAATAAACGATCTTGCCGATCAGCGTAGAAATCGGCACCCGCAGCCCTGCGCGGGACAGCAGCTTGGTCAAGCCGGTACCGCCCATCAAGCGATCCAGGCCCAGTTTTGCAAGCAATTTCGAGAGCAGGGTGTCGAGCAGCTTGGCCACGACAAACCCCAGCAGAAGCACTACCAGTGCGCCGAACAGGTTCGGAATGAAGTTCGCTACCTTGGTCCACAACGCGGTCATTGCCGTGACGAGGCTCTGAGTCCAGAGATCAAGTTCCATATTCAATCAGCCTTATCAGCAGTGCGGGCAGCAGGTTTATGACGGGAAACCGGCATGACATGGGCCGATCCGTTATTCAGGGCGATCATCAGCGCGGGCAGCCAGCGGCCCAGCAGACTGAACAGATCACCGGCACCAACCTGGCGGTTGGCGGTTTTCAGCACACGCCCCAGACAGGCATCGTCGTCACGGGTGGACGGTGATGCCTTGAGCATGTCGCGCAAGGACTGTTCAAACGGATCGTGCATACGCACCTCTCGTGATATCTGTGAAAGACGCGATCAAAATTCTTCGGGTCACATGGTTCTCCCTCATACCCAGCGCAAACGCCGGAACAACCACCACTGCCCCACCCCTACTGTCACCATCATCAGGCAGGCAATCACGAAGCCATAAGGGTTCCCGGAAAAAGGAATTCCGCCGACGTTTATCCCGAGCAAACCGGTCAGAAAACTCATCGGTAAAAAGATCCCGGTGATGATCCCGAAGCGGTACATGATGCGATTCATGTGCACGTTCAAACGCCGGTCTTCAGTCTCAAGCACCAGCCCCACGCGCTCCCGGGTCAATTCCAGCTCTTCCAGGTAACGCGTCAGGCTGTTGTTCAATTCGTTCCAGTAGTCGCCGTCATCGTCGACAAACCATGGCAGTTTTATCCGCGTCAGTTGGCCGAAGATATCCCGCTGCGGAGCAAGGAAGCGCTTCAGTCCGGCCGCTCGCCGACGGATCTGCACAATGGCGCCATGCTCCGGAGTATACCGTTCGTCGGCATCCAGCTTTTCTTCTTCGTCATCGACGATTTCGGAGAGATCGCTGACCAGATCCTGCACTTTATGGGTGAGGTACTGAGCCATATAAAGGACCAGTTCGGAGGTGGTTTTCGGCCCCTTGCCCTCAGTCAGTTGCACCAGCAACTCATCGGTGGCGCGCAACGGGCGTAAACGCAGGGAAATGACCCGCTGAGCAGAGGCGAAGATCCGCACCGACACCATGTCTTCAGGCTCGGCACCCGGGTTGAGGTTGATTCCGCGCAGAAACAGCAACAACTCGGAGTCCGGCAGCGCCAACAGGCGCGGCCGGGTGTTCTCTTCGAGGAGCAGGTCACAGCTGAACTCACTCAGACCGCTGGATTTACGCAACCAGGTCTGAGTTTGCGGGTGACTACGGTCCCAATGCAGCCAAAGGCTTTCATGAGGTTGCAGTTGCAGGTCATCCAGTTCAGTCCGGGCAAGCCAACGCGCACCACCTTTACCATCCAGCACCAGGGCATGCACCAGCCCCCACTGCGCGTTTTCTTCCTCGAACATCCTCACCCCTGGCTTGAATCGGCTGTTTATTCTGGCATCTTCAGCGGACTGGGCGAGACGATCACGCCGTTATTGTCCGCGTAAATGTATTCACCCGGACGGAAAGTCACGCCGGCGAAGGTTACCGCAATGTTCAGTTCACCAACGCCACGCCTGTCGGTTTTCATCGGGTGACTGGCCAGCGCCTGCACGCCCAGGTCGGTTTGCGCGATAACGTCGACATCACGGATGCAGCCGTAGATAACCAGCCCTTCCCAGCCGTTTTTCACGGCTTTCTCGGCGATCATGTCGCCCAGCAATGCGCGGCGCAGCGAACCACCGCCATCAACCACCAGCACCTTGCCATTCCCTTTGTGCTCGACCTGCTCCTTGACCAGCGAGTTGTCTTCGAAGCACTTGATGGTAACGATTTCGCCGCCAAAGGAGTCACGGCCACCAAAATTGCTGAACATCGGCTCAAGCACCTGCACCAGTTCCGGGTAGGCATCACACAGGTCGGGAGTAAGGTAATGGTTCATCGAGAAACTCCTGTAAGAGAAAGAACAGATCGTGGGCTGTCGAAAATCGCAGGGGTTACGGTATTGAACGTGTATTCGCCACGGTTAAACATCGATCCCGACGCGATCACCCTTGTAAGCCACCTTCAGCATACTCAAGCCAGGGCACTGTGCCTGTACCGGCACGCCGCTGGGCAACTGAAACTCGATACCGTGGCGCTGACAACGCAGGATATTTCCCGACAATGTCGCGCTGCCGAGCGGCGAGCCTTGGTGCGGGCAGCTGTCTATCAGCAACAACGGCTGATTATCCAGCACCAACAGCAGCAGGCTACGCCCTTCAACCTGGAACGTCCGCCGATAACCTTCATTCAGATTGATCAGACGCTCAAGTGGTACGAACATAAGGTCGACTCAACAACCGTTTGTGACCAGAACAGCTCAATGCGTCATATCTTAGCCGTTCGCTGATCGGAGTGAAACGCTCTTGTCAGAGCATTCGTACTCAGACTGCTGTCGCCAAACTCGGCTTGTCAGCCAACAACGGCGCCTGCGGATCTGTCAGCCAGCGCTGCACCAACGGCCAGACTTCGGCCTGAGCAGCTTTGCTGACAAGCATTTCAACATGCCCGAAATTATCCGAAAAACCCTGCTCGCGCCCCAGGCAGACGAACTGCTTGTGCTCGGAACCGATCTGATCGAACAGCTTGCGGCACGCCCAATCCGGGTCCTGATGATCGCTGGTCGCGCTGACGCCCAGGACCGGCACCTGAACCTCCGCCAGCCCGGCCCACCAGTCTTTCTCGGCATCGCCAAAGCGTCCGAACAGGCCATACCAGCGCATGCCCTCCAGGGCCAGGCCTATCGGCTCGTCCTCCGGACCACGCTTGAGGCGAGAGCCCGAAATTTGCGCGAAACGCTTCAGGATGAACCGCCCGCTCCACTCCACCGGGGGAATTTTCAACGGCCAATAGGTGCGACTGACCTGCGTACCAAAAAATGCCGCAGAGGCCACGGCAGGCTCACCCAGGTACTGACCACCCAGCGCTGCCGCCAGAGTGATGCCGCCCAGTGAATGACCAATCCAGTGCGGAACCTGAGCGCTTTGCTCACGAACGAACGCAGCAATCGCCGGCAGATCGTAACGGGCATAGTCGGCAACGCGGTTCTTTCGATAGTTCTGGTTGCGCTGGGACAAGCCGTGACCGCGCATTTCCGGTATCCACACATCAAAGCCGGCACGCGCCAGATAGGCGCCCAGACCAAGGCCTTTGGGGGAAAACCAGAAACGCCGATTGGAAAAGCTGCCATGCAGCAAAATCACCGGAACGCCACGCACGGCGGGCTCATCGGCCATACCCAGGCGGGTAACCGCCAGTTCTACGGTGCCGTCCGGGCTGTTGCCGGGTTTCAAACGATAGACGTCCTCGCTCAGATCGCCGCGACGCTCGGCGCTGATCAAGGCGACAGGAAACAGGTTGCTGCTGCTTTGCATAATGCTCTTGCACAAAAAAGGGCGGCGTCCACCGGAGCCCGCCCTACTTGAATCTTAAAGCCCGTGTCAGCAGTGTAGCCGACCCGGGCTTCATTCACGGATCAGACCTCAGCCTGACCTTCAGCCAGGAAGAACCAGGTTTCCAGTACGGAATCGGGGTTCAACGAAACGCTTTCGATACCCTGTTCCATCAGCCACTTGGCCAGGTCTGGGTGGTCGGAAGGGCCCTGGCCGCAAATACCGATGTATTTGCCGGCCTTGTTACAGGCCTGAATCGCGTTGGACAGCAGCTTCTTGACCGCTGGATTACGCTCGTCGAACAGATGCGCGATGATCCCGGAGTCGCGGTCCAGGCCCAGGGTCAGCTGGGTCAGGTCGTTGGAGCCGATGGAGAAACCGTCGAAGAACTCGAGGAACTCTTCAGCAAGGATCGCGTTGGACGGCAGTTCGCACATCATGATGACGCGCAGACCGTTTTCGCCACGGGCCAGGCCGTTTTCGGCCAACAGCTCCACAACCTGGCTGGCTTCGCCCAGGGTACGGACGAACGGCACCATGATTTCGACGTTGGTCAGGCCCATCTCGTTGCGCACGCGCTTCAGCGCACGGCATTCGAGTTCGAAGCAGTCACGGAACGACTCGCTGATGTAACGCGAAGCGCCACGGAAGCCCAGCATCGGGTTTTCTTCTTCCGGCTCGTAGAGCTTGCCGCCGATCAGGTTGGCGTATTCGTTGGACTTGAAGTCCGACAGACGCACGATGACCTTTTTCGGCCAGAACGCGGCAGCCAGAGTGCTGATGCCCTCGACCAGTTTCTCGACGTAGAAGCCGACCGGATCGTTGTATCCGGCAATGCGCTTGTCGACGCTTTCCTTGATTTCCAACGGCAGGCCGTCGTAGTTCAGCAGTGCTTTAGGGTGCACGCCGATCATGCGGTTGATGATGAACTCCAGACGGGCCAGGCCCACACCGGCGTTCGGCAACTGCGCGAAATCGAAGGCGCGATCCGGGTTACCGACGTTCATCATGATTTTGAACGGCAGTTCCGGCATGGCGTCGACGGAGTTTTTCTTGATGTCGAAGCCCAGCTCGCCTTCGAAGATGAAGCCGGTGTCGCCTTCAGCGCAGGAAACGGTCACGCCCTGGCCGTCTTTCAACAGTTCGGTGGCGTTACCGCAACCCACGACGGCCGGGATCCCCAGCTCACGCGCAATAATCGCCGCGTGGCAGGTACGGCCGCCACGATTGGTGACGATGGCGCTGGCGCGCTTCATGACCGGTTCCCAATCCGGGTCGGTCATGTCGGAAACCAGAACGTCGCCCGGCTGGACTTTGTCCATCTCGGAAACGTCTTTGATGATGCGCACTTTACCGGCGCCGATGCGCTGGCCGATGGCGCGACCTTCCACCAGCACGGTGCCGGTTTCTTTCAGCAGGTAACGTTCCATGACGTTGGCGTGGGTACGGCTTTTCACGGTTTCAGGGCGAGCCTGAACGATGTACAGCTTGCCGTCGTCACCGTCTTTGGCCCATTCGATGTCCATCGGGCACTTGTAGTGCTTCTCGATGATCATCGCCTGCTTGGCCAGTTCACTGACTTCAGCATCGGTCAGGCAGAAACGTGCGCGCTCGGCCTTGTCGACATCGACCGTCTTGACCGAACGACCAGCCTTGGCTTCGTCGCCGTAGATCATCTTGATGGCTTTGCTGCCCAGGTTACGGCGCAGGATCGCTGGACGCCCGGCTGCCAGCGTGCCTTTGTGGACGTAGAACTCATCCGGGTTCACCGCGCCTTGTACGACGGTTTCGCCCAGGCCGTAGGCGCCGGTGATAAACACTACGTCACGGAAGCCGGATTCGGTATCGAGGGTGAACATTACGCCGGCAGTACCGGTTTCCGAACGGACCATGCGCTGTACGCCGGCCGACAGGGCAACCAGCTTATGGTCGAAGCCCTGGTGTACGCGGTAGGAAATGGCACGGTCGTTGAACAGGGAAGCAAATACTTCCTTGGCAGCGCGAATGACGTTTTCGACGCCGCGGATGTTCAGGAAGGTTTCCTGCTGACCGGCGAAGGAAGCGTCCGGCAAGTCTTCGGCCGTTGCCGAAGAGCGCACGGCCACGGCCATGTCCGGGTTACCGGCCGACAGCGTGGCGAACGCGGTGCGGATTTCGGCGTTGAGCTTCTCCGGGAACTCGGCTTCCATGATCCATTGACGGATTTGCGCACCGGTTTTCGCCAGGGCGTTCACGTCGTCGACGTCCAGCGCGTCGAGGGCTGCGTGGATCTGGTCGTTCAAACCACTTAATTCGAGAAAATCACGATAAGCCTGAGCCGTCGTGGCGAAGCCACCCGGGACCGATACACCGGCACCTGCAAGATTACTGATCATCTCGCCCAGGGATGCGTTCTTGCCCCCCACATGCTCTACATCCTGGACGCCGAGCTTATCGAGGGAAACTACGTACTCTACCAAGGTGATCTCTCCACTAACTGTGTTGGAAAAGCTCAGGGCGCTGGCAGCTCATCAGGAGCATTTGCCAGCAATATGGCCTGGACCTGGAAAATAAGTGAGAATGCGGGCCAATCCAGGCCGACAAACCGCGCCTATCATATCCAAGAATCGTCACCAGCTTAAGGCCCAAGGCGCAAATGAAACGATCTGCTTTCTTTATCTCCGATGGCACGGGCATTACAGCCGAAACCCTGGGTCAAAGCCTGTTGGCGCAGTTCGAAAACATTACCTTCAGCAAAGTCATACGACCGTACATCGACAACGTGGACAAAGCGCGGGCCATGGTACAACAAATCAATATGGCCGCCGAAAAGGACGGATTTCGTCCGATCATCTTCGACACGATCGTCAACCAGGATATTCGTGAGATCCTCGCGACCTCCAATGGTTTCATGATCGACATTTTCTCGACCTTCCTCGCACCGCTCGAGCAGGAGTTGAGCGAGCACTCGTCGTATTCGGTCGGCAAGTCCCACTCCATTGGCCACAACTCCAATTACATGGAGCGTATCGAGGCAGTGAACTTCGCCCTCGACAACGACGACGGCGCCCGCACCCACTATTACGACAAGGCCGACCTGATCCTGGTCGGTGTGTCACGCTGCGGCAAAACCCCGACCTGCCTGTACATGGCCATGCAATTCGGCATTCGCGCGGCCAACTACCCGCTGACCGAAGACGACATGGAGCGCCTGCAACTGCCATCGGCGTTGCGCGCCCACAAGCACAAGCTGTTTGGCCTGACCATCGATCCGGACCGTCTCACCGCGATCCGCAACGAACGCAAGCCCAATAGCCGCTACTCGAGCTACGCCCAGTGCGAGTTCGAAGTGCGTGAAGTCGAAAACCTGTTCCGCCGCGAGAACATCGCACACATCAACTCCACGCATTTTTCCGTGGAAGAGATTTCGGCGAAGATCCTGGTGGAAAAAGGCGTCGAGCGGCGCTTCAAGTAGGAGCTGCCGCGGGTTCGGCTTCAGATCACGAAGAGATCCATGAAACGGTTAACCGGCGTAGCCTCGAGTTTTGCCTGATCCTGGCACAAGGCAAAGATCTGCGCCGACCGTTGCGCAGTGAAGCGCGTCGCCAGATTGGCCTTGAACTTGTCCTCCAGCAAGGGAATGCCCTCGGCGCGGCGACGACGATGACCAATCGGGTATTCGACCACCACTTGTCCGGTGCTTGAGCCGTCCTTGAAGAACACTTGCAAGGCGTTGGCGATAGAGCGCTTGTCAGCCTCCAGGTACTCGCGGGTGTAGCGCGGCTCTTCGACAATGACCATCTTCTCGCGCAACTCGTCGATGATCGGGTGCGCCGCGTGAAACTGGTCTTCGTACTGTTCAGCCACTAGAGTGCCGAAGGCCAGCGGCACGGCGGTCATGTACTGGATGCAGTGGTCACGATCCGCAGCATTGGCCAGTTGGCCGACCTTGGAAATGATACGAATCGCCGACTCGTGAGTGGTGATAACGATCTTGTCGATTTCATCCAGACGATTGCTCACCTGTGGGTGCAGGATCACCGCCGCTTCGCAAGCGGTTTGCGCGTGAAACTCGGCCGGGAAACTGATCTTGAACAGCACGTTTTCCATCACGTAAGTGCCGTACTTCTGCGAGAGGCTGAACGTACGTTTATCGGCGGGCTTGAGCGCCAGGTCCTTGTTGGTGTGGCTGAACAGCACGTCGTAGAAACCCCATTGCGGCGCGGTCAATACACCCGGAATGCCCATCTCGCCACGCATGGCGATGTCCGCCAATCGCACGCCACGACTGGAGGCGTCGCCCGCCGCCCAGGACTTGCGCGAACCAGCGTTCGGCGCGTGACGGTAAGTGCGCAGTGCCTGACCATCGACAAACGCGTGGGACAGCGCCGCCAACAGTTGCTCGCGATTGGCACCCATCAGTTTCGCGGTCACCGCCGTCGAGGCGACTTTGACCAGCAGCACATGGTCCAGGCCAACCCGGTTGAAGGAGTTCTCCAGGGCAATCACACCCTGAACCTCGTGGGCCATGATCATCGCGTCCAGCACCGCTCGCATGGTCAGCGGCGCATCGCCATTGGCCACGCGTTTTTGCGACAGGTGGTCGGCAACCGCGAGGATCCCGCCGAGGTTATCGGACGGATGGCCCCACTCGGCAGCCAGCCAGGTGTCGTTGTAATCGAGCCAGCGGACGATACAGCCGATGTCCCACGCCGCTTTTACCGGGTCGAGACGAAAATGGGTGCCGGGAACACGTGCGCCAAAGGGCACGACCGTGCCTTCAACGATAGGGCCCAGGTGTTTGGTGCATTCGGGAAAGCGCAGGGCCAGCAGGCCGCAACCGAGGGTGTCCATCAGGCAATTGCGGGCGGTGTCCAGCGCCTCTTTGGACTCGATCTTGAAATTGAGAACGTAATCGGCAATGTCCTGCAGGACCTTGTCGTAGTCGGGACGAATGTTCAGGTCGACGTTGGCGCTCATGTTTGGTTTCCTCCGCAAATGGACGGACCTGCGACGCGCTCCGTAGCAGCTGGCGAAGCCTGCTGCTACGGAGACTGCGTTCACCCTGCTGTTTCAGCTCCCCCTCAGAAAGAATCGCCCGGCACGCGCACCCAGCCTTCCATCAATACTCGCGCACTGCGGCTCATGATGGCTTTGGTCACGGTCCATTCGCCATCGACCTGTTGGGCTTCGGCGCCCACGCGCAAGGTGCCGGACGGATGCCCGAAGCGCACCGCGTTGCGAGGAATACCGCCCGCGGCGAGGTTGACCAGCGTGCCGTCAATCGCTGCCGCGGTGCCAATCGCTACGGCAGCCGTGCCCATCATCGCGTGGTGCAACTTGCCCATGGACAGTGCCCGAACTAACAGGTCGACATCGCCTGCCGCCACCGGCTTACCGCTGGAAGCGAGGTAATCGGCAGGCCGTGCGACGAACGCCACCTTGGGGGTGTGCTGACGCTTGGCGGCGTCTTCAAGATTCTGGATCAGCCCCATGCGCAGCGCGCCATACGCACGAATGGTCTCGAACATCGCCAGCGCTTTCGGGTCGCCGTTGATATCGCCCTGCAACTCGGTGCCGGTGTAGCCGATGGCTTCGGCGTTAACGAAGATGGTCGGAATGCCGGCGTTGATCATGGTCACTTTGAGCGTGCCGACACCAGGCACTTCCAGGTCATCGACCAGGTTGCCGGTCGGGAACATCGAGCCGCCTGCGCCCTCTTCCTCGGCCGCAGGGTTCATGAATTCGAGCTGCACCTCAGCGGCCGGAAAGGTCACGCCATCGAGTTCGAAATCACCGGTTTCCTGCACCGCGCCGTCAGTGATCGGCACGTGGGCGATGATGGTCTTGCCGATATTCGCCTGCCAGATGCGCACCACCGCGATACCGTTACGTGGAACGCGACTGGCCTCGACCAGACCGCTGCTGATGGCGAACGAACCGACCGCCGCCGAGAGGTTGCCGCAGTTACCGCTCCAGTCGACAAAAGGCTTGTCGATGGAGACCTGACCGAACAGGTAATCGACATCGTGATCGGCCTTGATGCTCTTGGACACGATCACCGTTTTGCTGGTGCTGGAGGTCGCCCCGCCCATACCGTCGATTTGCTTTTCATACGGGTCAGGGCTGCCGATCACTCGCAACAACAGCGCATCGCGGGACGGGCCCGGAACCTGTGCCGATTCAGGCAGGTCTTGCAGGCTGAAGAACACGCCTTTGCTGGTGCCACCGCGCATGTAGGTGGCGGGAATCTTGATCTGGGATACGTGGACCATAATGTTCCTTATGCGCCGGAGCAGGACGTCACCGCCCTGCCCCGGCAAGTCGCGTTAGACAGCAACAGCCGATTCAAGGAAGTCCTGGGCGAAACGCTGCAACACGCCGCCGGCTTCATAGATCGAGACTTCTTCAGCCGTGTCGAGACGGCAGGTCACCGGCACCGACACCTGCTCACCGTTCTTGCGGGTAATAACCAGGGTCAGCGTGGCACGCGGCGTGCGCTCGCCGATCACATCGAAAGTTTCAGTGCCGTCGATGCCCAGCGTCTTGCGGTCGGTGCCCGGCTTGAACTCCAGCGGCAACACGCCCATGCCCACCAGGTTGGTGCGGTGGATGCGCTCGAAACCTTCGGCAGCGATGGCTTCGACACCGGCCAGACGCACACCCTTGGCCGCCCAGTCGCGGGACGAACCCTGACCGTAGTCGGCGCCGGCGATGATGATCAGCGGCTGCTTGCGCTCCATGTAGGTTTCGATGGCTTCCCACATGCGCATGACCTGGCCTTCCGGCTCGACACGCGCCAGCGAACCCTGCTTGACCTTGCCATTTTCCTGAACCATTTCGTTGAACAGTTTCGGGTTGGCGAACGTCGCGCGTTGCGCAGTCAAGTGGTCACCGCGGTGTGTCGCGTAGGAGTTGAAGTCCTCTTCCGGCAAGCCCATTTTCGCCAGGTATTCGCCAGCGGCGCTGTCGAGCATGATGGCGTTGGACGGCGACAGGTGATCGGTGGTGATGTTGTCCGGCAGCACCGCCAGCGGGCGCATGCCCTTGAGCGGACGCGCCCCGGCCAGTGCGCCTTCCCAGTACGGTGGACGACGGATGTAGGTGCTCATCTCGCGCCAGTCGTACAACGGTTTGACTTTCGGGCCGGTGTCTTCGTGGATGGCGAACATCGGGATGTAGACCTGACGGAACTGCTCCGGCTTGACCGATGCCTTGACCACTGCGTCGATCTCTTCGTCGCTCGGCCAGATGTCCTTCAGGCGGATTTCCTTGCCGTCAGCCGTCAGGCCCAACACGTCTTTTTCGATGTCGAAACGGATGGTCCCGGCAATCGCGTACGCCACTACGAGCGGCGGCGACGCAAGGAACGCCTGTTTGGCGTACGGGTGAATCCGGCCATCGAAGTTGCGGTTACCCGACAACACAGCAGTGGCGTACAGGTCGCGGTCGATGATCTCTTGCTGGATCACCGGGTCCAGCGCACCGGACATGCCGTTGCAGGTGGTGCAGGCGAATGCCACCACGCCGAAACCAAGCTGCTCCAGTTCAGAAGTCAGGCCGGCTTCATCGAGGTACAACGCCACGGTTTTCGAACCCGGCGCGAGGGACGATTTGACCCACGGCTTGCGGGTCAACCCGAGCTTATTGGCATTGCGTGCCAACAGGCCTGCAGCGATGACGTTGCGCGGGTTGCTGGTGTTGGTGCAACTGGTGATGGCGGCAATGATCACCGCGCCGTCCGGCATTTGGCCGGGCACATCGTCCCACTGGCCGGAGATGCCCTGGGCCGCGAGATCAGACGTAGCGACACGGGCGTGAGGATTGCTCGGCCCCGCCATGTTGCGCACCACCGAAGACAGGTCGAAGGTCAAGCCGCGCTCGTATTGCGCGCCCTTCAGGCTATCGGCCCACAGGCCTGTGGTCTTGGCGTAATTTTCGACCAACTGCACCTGCTCGTCTTCGCGGCCGGTTAGTTTCAGGTAGTCGATGGTCTGCTGGTCGATGTAGAACATCGCCGCGGTGGCGCCGTATTCCGGAGCCATGTTGGAAATGGTTGCACGGTCGCCGAGGGTCAGCGCGGAGGCGCCTTCACCGAAGAACTCCAGCCAGGCTCCAACGACTTTTTGCTTGCGCAGGAACTCAGTCAGCGCCAGCACCATGTCGGTGGCAGTGATGCCTGGTTGCAGCTTGCCGGTGAGTTCAACGCCAACGCTTTCCGGCAGACGCATCCAGGAGGCACGGCCGAGCATCACACTTTCCGCTTCCAGACCGCCAACACCGATGGCGATCACGCCCAGGGCATCGACGTGCGGGGTGTGGCTGTCGGTGCCGACGCAGGTATCCGGAAAGGCCACGCCGTCACGTACCTGGATCACCGGCGACATTTTCTCCAGGTTGATCTGGTGCATGATGCCGTTGCCTGGCGGGATCACGTCGACGTTCTTGAAAGCCTTCTTGGTCCAGTTGATAAAGTGAAAACGGTCTTCATTACGACGGTCTTCGATGGCGCGGTTCTTTTCGAACGCTTCCGGATCGAAGCCACCGCGCTCGACGGCCAGGGAGTGGTCGACGATCAATTGCGTCGGTACCACCGGGTTCACTTGCGCGGGATCACCACCTTGCAGGGCAATGGCATCACGCAGGCCAGCGAGGTCGACCAGGGCGGTCTGCCCAAGAATGTCGTGGCACACCACGCGGGCCGGGAACCATGGGAAATCGAGGTCGCGTTTGCGCTCGATGAACTGTTTCAGGGATTCGGTGAGCGTGGCCGGGTCGCAGCGGCGCACCAGGTTTTCCGCCAGTACGCGAGAGGTGTACGGCAGGGTGTCATAGGCGCCGGGCTGGATGGCCTCGACTGCCGCGCGGGTATCGAAGTAATCCAGATGGCTGCCGGGCAGCGATTTGCGGAAATCTGTGTTCATCGTCAGGACTCGGTCACGGTGATTACAAAAGGTGGGGCCTGGCGCCGGATTTGAAACCCGACCTTTGTAGGAGCCGAGCTTGCTCGCGATAGCGGTGTAACGGTTGACATCAATGTTGAGTGTCAGTCCGTCATCGCGAGCAAGCTCGGCTCCTACAAGGGTTTTAGGTTCATTCAGCAAGCAGCGCCGGCACCTACCGGTCAGCGTTGTTCGATTGGCACGAACTTGCGCTGTTCGACGCCGACGTATTCGGCGCTCGGGCGGATGATGCGGTTATTGGCACGCTGTTCGAACACATGCGCCGCCCAGCCGGTCAGGCGCGAGCAGACGAAAATCGGCGTGAACAGCTTGGTCGGAATGCCCATGAAGTGGTACGCCGAGGCATGGTAGAAGTCCGCGTTGGGAAACAGTTTCTTCTGCTCCCACATGGTCTTGTCGATGGCTTCGGAAACCGGGAACAACACGGTGTCGCCGACTTCGTCAGAGAGCTTTTTCGACCAGCCCTTGATCACTTCATTACGCGGATCGTTGTCTTTGTAGATCGCATGACCAAAACCCATGATCTTGTCTTTGCGCGCAAGCATGTCGAGGGTGCCTTTGATCGCCTCTTGCGGCGACGCGAAGCGCTCGATCATTTCCATCGCCGCTTCGTTGGCGCCGCCATGCAGCGGGCCGCGCAGGGAACCGATGGCCGCGGTAACGCAGGAGAACAGGTCGGACAAGGTCGATGCGCACACGCGGGCGGTGAAGGTCGATGCGTTGAACTCGTGTTCCGCATAAAGGATCAGCGAAACGTTCATCACCTTGACGTGCAGCTCGCTCGGCTTCTTGTCGTGCAACAGGTGCAGGAAGTGCCCGCCAATCGACTCTTCATCGGTCACGCAGTTGATGCGTTTGCCGTCATGGCTGAAGCGATACCAGTAGCACATGATCGCCGGGAACGCGGCCAGCAGCCGGTCGGTTTTGTCATGTTGCTCGGAGAAGTCATGCTCCGGCTCAAGGTTGCCGAGGAACGAGCAACCGGTGCGCATCACGTCCATCGGGTGGGCGTCGGCCGGGATGCGTTCGAGCACTTCCTTCAGGGTTTGCGGCAGGTCACGCAGCTTGCTCAGTTTGTTGATGTAGGCGGCCAGTTGCGCCTTGTTCGGCAGTTCGCCGTACAACAGCATGTACGCCACTTCTTCAAAATGCGCCTGGGCCGCCAGTTCGCGAACGTCATAGCCGCGATAGGTCAGGCCTGCGCCCTCTTGCCCTACGGTGGACAATGCGGTTTGCCCGGCCACCTGGCCACGCAGACCGGCGCCACTCAATACTTTTGCTTCGGCCATTGCTGTCTCCAATCTTGAATTTGTTAGGGAATCTGCAACATCTAAACGATGAATCGAGTATTGCCGATCAACCCTTTTTCTGGGCAAACAACGCATCGAGCTTCTGCTCGAAGGTGTGGTAATCGATGCGATCGTAAAGCTCCATGCGGGTCTGCATGGTGTCGATGACGTTCTGTTGCGTACCGTCGCGACGGATCGCGGTGTAGACGTTTTCCGCTGCTTTGTTCATCGCGCGAAAGGCCGACAGCGGGTACAGCACCAGCGACACATCGGCGGCTTTCAGCTGTTCGGTGGTGTACAGCGGCGTGGCGCCGAACTCGGTGATGTTGGCCAGGATTGGCGCTTTGACGCGGCTGGCGAACAGCTTGTACATGTCCAGTTCGGTGATAGCTTCCGGGAACACCATGTCGGCGCCGGCTTCGATGCACGCCGCGGCGCGATCCAGTGCCGACTCCAGACCTTCCACCGCCAGGGCGTCGGTGCGGGCCATGATCACGAAGCTGTCATCGGTGCGCGCATCGACTGCCGCCTTGATCCGGTCGACCATTTCCTGCTGGGAAACGATCTCTTTATTCGGGCGGTGACCGCAGCGCTTGGCGCCGACCTGGTCTTCGATGTGAATCGCTGCCGCACCGAACTTGATCATCGACTTCACGGTGCGCGCGACGTTGAATGCCGAGGAACCAAAACCGGTGTCCACGTCCACCAACAGCGGCAGGTCGCAGACATCGGTGATCCGGCGTACGTCGGTCAACACGTCATCGAGCCCGGTAATCCCCAGGTCCGGCACACCGAGAGAACCGGCAGCGACCCCGCCACCGGACAGATAAATAGCCTTGAAACCGGCGCGCTTGGCCAGCAGCGCATGGTTGGCGTTGATCGTGCCGACCACTTGCAAAGGATGCTCGCTGGCAACCGCATCGCGGAAACGCTGGCCTGGTGTGCTCTTGTTCGAACTCATGACTCACCTCGTGGAGTGGCTGTCTGATGGGCTCCGTCCTGATAGTGACGGGCGATATTGCGTTTTGAAGCGCCGATGTGACGACGCATCAACAACTCGGCCAATTCACCGTCACGGTCGGCGATGGCATCGAGAATCCGGTGGTGCTCGGCAAACGCCTGGCGCGGCCGATTGGGCGTGGCGGAAAACTGGATGCGGTACATGCGCACCAGCTGATACAGCTCGCCGCAGAGCATTTGCGTCAGCGTGCGGTTGCCGCTGCCTTGAATGATTCGGTAGTGAAAGTCGAAATCGCCTTCCTGCTGGTAATAGCCGACGCCTGCCTGAAACGCCGCATCGCGCTCATGGGTTTCCAGCACCTGACGCAACTCGTCGATTTCTTCGGTGGTCATGCGCTCGGCGGCCAGACGACAGGCCATGCCTTCCAGGGACTCGCGAATTTCGTAGAGCTCAAGCAGTTCGGCGTGACTCAGTGACACCACCCTCGCCCCTACGTGCGGGACGCGGACCAGCAGGCGCTGACCTTCGAGACGATGGATCGCCTCACGCAACGGCCCACGGCTGATGCCGTAAGTGCGCGCCAGTTCAGGCTCGGAAATCTTGCTGCCCGGGGCGATCTCGCCTTTGACGATGGCCGCCTGAATGCGTCGGAAGACGTTTTCGGAAAGGGTTTCCGAATCGTCTGACGCCATCACTGGGGGATCAAGTTGATCCAGCATATTGTCGACACCTCATAAGCCAATGCGCCAAAAACTAACCAATATCGCGCAACCAGTCAAAGGAAAAAGAACTATTGTCGACAATCGTCTAATAAACGCCTTAAGTAAAACCTAAGTAAAGGACTGACCCGCGGCTGGCGCCATAAAACCACCGTGCTAGAATGCCGCCCGCATTTGTCTGTCATCTTTTTATGGCAGGCACTAGAAGGAGCTTGTGCAGCAATGCCAGTCGCCTTGAACTGAAGAACGGACGGCACCGCGCCAGGATCTATGAGACTCAAGCCCTTCACCCTGTTGATCTGTCTACTCCTCTGCCTGCCAGGTCTCGCTATCGCGGGTGAAAAGACTGTGTACGGTCTCAACGAATACGCGCAGTTGGCAGGAATCGACCTGGAAGTCGCGGCCAAACTCGACACTGGGGCCAAAACCGCCTCCCTCAGTGCCCGTGATATCAAGCGCTTCAAACGCAATGGCGAATCGTGGGTGCGCTTTTATCTGGCCATCGACACCGCCCACTCGCACCCGATCGAGCGCCCATTGGCACGCGTCAGCAAAATCAAACGCCGCGCTGGCGACTTCGATCCCGAGGAAGGCAAGCAGTACACCGCTCGCCCGGTGATCGAGCTGGATATCTGCATGGGCACGGCGTTGCGCAGCATAGAAGTGAACCTGACCGACCGAAGTGCATTCCAATTCCCGCTCTTGATCGGTTCCGAAGCCTTGAAACGCTTTGATGCGCTGGTCGACCCGAGTCTTAAATACGCTGCTGGCAAACCCGCCTGCGCCATCGACGCTCATACCGCAGAGTAATGCCCATGCGCTCCCTTACCCTCCACCTGAAAATCCTGATCACCCTATTGGTGGTGCTGGGCCTTTCGGTCACGGCCTATCAGATTTTCGTGCTGGGCATTCCGGTGACCGAAGACGCCACCGACGACTTGTGGAACATCGACGCCAAGGTCGAGTTCGTCGCCAGTGCCAAGGACCCGGTCAAGATCCAGATGTTCGTGCCACCGCTGAGTCGCGACTACGTCAGCCTCAATGAAAGCTTTATCTCCAACAACTATGGCGTTGCAGTGAACCGCGTCGACGGCAACCGCAAGGTCACCTGGTCGGCACGCCGGGCCAAGGGCAACCAGACGCTTTACTACCGCCTGGTGCTGACCAAGCGCTACACCGGTGAAAAATCCAAAGTCAAAGGCCCGACCTTCCGCGACAGCATCGCCGTCGAAGGCCCGGAGAAAGTCGCCGCCGACGCCCTGCTCGCGCCGATTCGCCAGCACTCGGCAGACGTCGAGACCTTCATCGGCGAAGCGATCAAACGCGTCAACAATTCCAATGACGACAATGCAAAACTGCTGCTGGCCGGCGATCCGTCACCAGCGCACAAAGCGAAAATCGTCGAACTGCTGCTGTCCATCGCCCACGTACCGTTGGAAAAGGTCCACACCATCCGCCTGGTCGCCGATCAGCCGCAAACCCCGGAGCTCTGGCTGCGTAGCTTCAACGGCACCGACTGGCTGTACTTCAACCCGGAAACCGGCGAGCAAGGCCTGCCCACCGATCGCCTGCTGTGGTGGACCGGCGATGACAACCTGATCACCGTCGAGGGCGGCAAGAAGGCCAACGTCACCTTCAGCCTGAACAACAGCGAAATGAACGCCATTCGCCTGGCCAAGCTGACCGACGAAAATACCGACGCCAGCTTCCTCGATTACTCGCTGTACGGCTTGCCGCTGCAAACCCAGCAAACCTTCATGATCATGGTGATGATCCCGATCGGCGTGCTGGTTATCCTGATCCTGCGCAACCTGATCGGCTTGCAGACCCTCGGCACCTTTACCCCGGTGCTGGTTGCCCTGGCCTTTCGCGAAACCGGGTTGGGTTTCGGCATTACGCTGTTTACAGTGATCACGGCACTGGGGCTTTCGTTGCGCTCCTACCTTGAGCACCTGAAGCTGCAAATGCTCCCGAGGCTGTCGGTGGTGCTGACCTTCGTTGTGGTGCTGATTGCCGCCATCAGCCTGTTCAGCCATAAACTGGGGCTGGAGCGCGGGCTGTCGGTAGCGCTGTTCCCGATGGTGATCCTGACCATGACCATCGAACGCCTGTCGATCACCTGGGAAGAACGTGGCGCCGGGCATGCGCTGAAAGTCGCGATTGGTACGCTGTTCGCCGCCTCTCTGGGACACCTGATCATGAGCATTCCGGAACTGGTTTATTTTGTGTTCACCTTCCCGGCGATCCTGTTGATCCTGGTGGGCTTCATGCTGGCCATGGGTCGCTATCGCGGCTACCGCCTGACCGAGCTGATGCGCTTCAAAGCCTTCGTCAAGGCCGATTCGTAATGTTCGGTTTCTGGAAGACCTGGAAGGCCCTGCACGCCCAAGGCATCATGGGCATCAATCGGCGCAACGCTGACTACGTACTCAAGTACAACAAGCGCAGCCTGTACCCGATTGTCGATGACAAGATCATCACCAAGGAACGCGCAATCAAGGCCGGCATTCACGTGCCGGAAATGTACGGCGTGATCTCCACCGAGAAAGAAATCGAAAAGCTCGGCGAGATCATCGGCAACCATAGCGACTTCGTGATCAAACCGGCACAGGGTGCCGGCGGTGACGGCATCCTGGTGATCGCCGACCGCTTCGAAGGCCAGTACCGCACGGTTTCCGGAAGGATCATCAGCCATGAAGAAATCGAGCACCAGATCTCCAGCATTCTGACCGGCCTGTATTCCCTGGGCGGTCACCGCGACCGCGCACTGATCGAATACCGGGTGATTCCCGACCAGATCTTCAAAAGCATCAGTTATGAAGGCGTGCCGGACATCCGCATCATCGTGCTGATGGGTTACCCGGTGATGGCCATGCTGCGCTTGCCCACCCGGCAATCCAGCGGCAAGGCCAACCTGCACCAGGGCGCTATCGGCGTCGGTGTCGACCTGGCCACCGGCATGACCTTGCGCGGCACCTGGCTGAACAAATTCATTCTCAAACACCCGGACACCACCAACGCGGTAGATGGCGTGCAACTGCCCTACTGGGACGGTTTCATGAAACTCGCCGCCAGCTGTTATGAGCTGTGTGGCCTGGGCTACATCGGTGTCGACATGGTGCTGGACCAGGAAAAAGGTCCGCTGATTCTCGAACTCAACGCACGGCCCGGGCTGAACATTCAGATCGCCAATGATTGCGGGTTGACCACGCGCACTCATGCAGTCGAGGCACGCCTGGAAGAGCTGAAAGCCAGAGGGATTACCGAAACACCGCAAGAGCGCGTGGAGTTTGTTCAGCACATGTTCGGGAATATTCCCTCGGCCGAAGACTAAGCCTTTGTGGCGAGGGAGCTTGCTCCCGCTGGGGCGCGAAGCGGCCCTAAAACCCGACAACACAACCTTACAAGCAGAACACATGTGCCGGTTTTACGACTGCTTCGCCCGAGCGCGGACCGCCCCAGCGGGAGCAAGCTCCCTCGCCACAGGGTTTGTGCAGTCGCACATGATGTATCTCTTCCCGACATCCCCTCTAGGAGCAAATCCCGCAGAGGACTACAATCGCCACCCCCGCCTCGATGGCTGATCTGCCCCGCTCATGTTGACCTGCTCCGTATACCCGCTTCCCTATCGCGCCAACCCCGCCGAGTATTTCGCGGCGATTCGCCATGCCCCGGGCAGCGTACTGCTCGACAGTGGCCGACCGAGTGCCGAGCGCGGACGCTATGACGTGCTCAGCGCCTGGCCAGTGGCAACACTGGCGGTTTCGCCTGACGAAAGTGGCGGCGCATTCCTGCAACGCCTGCGCGACACGCTGGCCCGGCTCGGCAATGCAGCGATCCCGGCCCCCTACGAATTACCCTTCGCCGGTGGCTTGATCGGCTACCTCAGTTACGATTTCGGCCGTCACCTGGAGGCCCTGCCCTCCCAGGCTCACGATGACCTGCAACTGCCCGACGCGCGCTTCGGCCTGTATGACTGGGCGTTGATCAGCGATCACCTGACCGGCAGCAGTCAGTTGGTGTTCCATCCCAACCTGATCGAATCCGAGCGCCAGCGCCTGATCGAACTGTTCAGCCAGCCCGCCGCTGCAGCGACCGAACCGTTCACCCTGAGCGGCGCCATGAGCCCCGATCTCAGCGCCAGCGACTATCAGCAGGCGTTCGTGCGTATCCAGCAGTACATCCAGGCCGGCGACTGCTATCAGGTCAACTTCGCACAACGCTTTCGCGCACAATGCCAAGGCGATCCGTGGACCGCGTATTGCGCGCTGCGGGCAGCTTGCCCAACACCGTTCTCTGGCTTCCAGAGCCTGCCCGACGGCGGCGCGGTGCTGAGCCTGTCGCCAGAGCGTTTCGTCAAAGTCAGCGAAGGCCACGTGGAAACCCGCCCGATCAAAGGCACTCGCCCACGTGGTCAGAACGCCGCCGAAGATGCGGCCAACGCTGCCGAACTGTTGGCCAGCCCCAAGGATCGCGCGGAAAACCTGATGATCGTCGACCTGTTGCGCAACGATCTGGGCCGCACTTGCCGCATTGGCTCGGTGCGCGTGCCCGAGTTGTTCAGCCTGGAAAGTTACCCCAACGTGCATCACCTGGTGAGCAGCGTCACTGGCGAATTGGCTGACAACAAAGACGCCCTCGACCTGATCGCCGGCAGCTTCCCCGGTGGCTCGATCACTGGCGCACCGAAAATCCGCGCCATGCAAATCATCGACGAGCTGGAACCAACCCGCCGTGGTTTGTACTGCGGTTCGTTACTGTATCTGGACGTACGCGGGGAAATGGACAGCTCGATCGCCATCCGTAGCTTGCTGGTCAAGGATGGCCAGGTCTGCTGCTGGGGCGGCGGCGGGATCGTCGCCGATTCAGACTGGCAGGCCGAATATCAGGAGTCCATCACCAAGGTGAAGGTGTTGCTCGAAACCCTGCAAGGCCTCTGATGCATGGCTGTTGTGGCGAGGGAGCTTGCTCCCGCTGGGGAGCGGAGCGCCCCCAAAACCTGACGCCGCGAATCTTCAGAAAGTTCGCGTGTACTGGTTTACGACTGCTACGCCCGAGCGCGGACCGGCCGGCGGGGGCAAGCTCCATCGCCACAGAGTTCACTTACAAACTCAAATCACGGTTTGAAGCTTTGAGAAACTCCTGCTTCAGCTCGGCGAAGCTATGCACCGCCGGGAACTGCGGGAACTCGCGGATCACGTTGTCTGGTGCGTGGAACAGGATTCCGGCGTCCGCCTCACCCAGCATGCTGGTGTCGTTGTACGAATCACCGGCGGCGATCACCCGATAATAGAGGCTCTTGAAGGACAATACCGACTGACGCTTGGGATCTTTCTGACGCAGTTGATAGCCCGTCACTCGACCGGTGTCATCCGTAATCAGACGATGGCAGAGCAAGGTCGGGAAGCCCAGTTGACGCATCAGCGGCTGGGAAAACTCGTAGAACGTGTCAGAAAGAATCACCACCTGGAAGCGCTCGCGCAGCCAGTTGACGAACTCGATGGCACCGTCGAGTGGCTTCAGGGTGGCGATCACTTCCTGAATATCGGACAGCTTCAGGTCGTGCTCGTCGAGGATGCGCAGGCGCTGCTGCATCAGCACGTCGTAATCGGGAATATCCCGGGTGGTTGCCTTGAGGGATTCAATCCCGGTTTTTTCGGCAAAGGCGATCCAGATCTCCGGGACCAACACACCTTCCAGATCGAGACAGGCAATTTCCACAAGACACTCCCATTTGTACTGATTATTGAGTTGAGCGAGCAAAAGGACTGCCGAACTCTAGCGAGACATACCGACCGACGCAACGCAGAGGAGCGCCCCTGTCGCTTCGGGATTTTGCTACCATCGCCACCATATAGAGCGCTTAGCGCCACCGACCTGTAGGAAACCGCCCTGATGAGCCCATCGTTCGACGTTACTGAACTCGCCGCGACCTATGCCACCAAATCCGCCCAGGACATTCTCAAACTCGCCTTTGCCGAGTTCGGGGACGACCTGTGGATCTCCTTCAGCGGCGCCGAAGACGTGGTGCTGGTGGACATGGCCTGGAAAATCAACAAGAACGTCAAGGTCTTCAGCCTCGACACCGGACGCCTGCATCCGGAAACCTATCGCTTCATCGATCAGGTGCGCGAGCACTACAAGATCGAGATCGAACTGGTCTCCCCGGACCATACAAAGCTCGAACCGTTCGTCAAAGAAAAAGGCCTGTTCAGCTTCTACAAGGATGGCCATGGCGAATGCTGCGGCATCCGCAAGATCGAACCACTGCGCCGCAAGCTGTCCACCGTCAGCGCCTGGGCTACCGGCCAGCGCCGCGACCAGAGCCCGGGCACCCGCAGCCAGGTTGCCGTACTGGAAATCGACAGCGCGTTCTCGACGCCTGAGCGCACTCTGTATAAATTCAACCCGCTGGCACAAATGACCAGCGAAGAGATCTGGGGCTATATCCGCATGCTGGAGCTGCCGTACAACAGCCTGCATGAACGCGGCTTCATCAGCATTGGCTGTGAACCGTGCACCCGCCCGGTACTGCCAAACCAGCACGAGCGCGAAGGTCGCTGGTGGTGGGAAGAAGCCACGCAGAAAGAGTGCGGCTTGCACGCGGGCAACATCATCCAGAAAGCCTGACCCTCGCCCTGCGAAATCCCCCCGTGGGAGCCACGCTCCCACATCAGCTCCGTGTCGTATGCAAAATGTGCACTCGAGATCCCATGTGGGAGCGCGGCTTGCCCGCGATGGCAGCGACTCGGTCCGCAGGCCTACTCAAACAGCACTGAACCGCTGCGCCAATTGCTGCTCGGCGAACTGCTCGATGATGAAATCAACGAATGCCCGCGTCTTGCCGGGCAGCAGTTTGTGTTCGGCATAGTAGATCGAGATGTTGCCATCATCGACGTACCAGTCCGCAAGCACGCGCTGCAAAGTGCCGGCATTCAGGTAGCCGACCGCAAACGGCATGCTCACCAACGCAATCCCCAAGCCTTGCGCCGCAGTAGCGCAAGCCGCTTCGGAGTCACTCATGGTCATCCGCGCCTTGAGGCTCAGCGGGCTGTGTTCCTGACGACGGCTGGTCAATTGCCAGGAACGCACGCGACCGGTCTGCGGTGAACGAATCAGAATCCCGTCGCAGTCACTTAAATCATCCGGCTCACGAATAGCCTCGCGCTGCGCCAGATAATCCCTGGATGCCACCAACACCCGGTGAGCCGGCGTCAGCTTGCGCGCCACTACCCCTGGCGGCAGTTCAAAACCGCCACCAATCGCTGCGTCGAAGCCTTGGCCGATCAAATCGACCTGGCGGTTATCAAAATGCCAATCCGGATTGATCGCCGGAAAACGCCGCAGAAACTCACCCAGCAGCGGCACGATGTACAGCCGTCCAAACACCGTGCCCATGCTGACTTTCAGCGTCCCGGCCGGACGCCCTTCAGCGCTGGCCAGATTGGCCACGGCATTTTGAATGGTGTGCAGACTGGCGCTGACTTCGCCGAGAAACAACTGACCGGCTTCGGTCAACGTCAGGCTGCGCGTGCTGCGCTGAAACAGCCGAACACCCAGGCGCGCCTCAAGTTTGGCGACACTTTTGCCTACCGCGGCGGGGGTCAGGCTCAGGCGCCGCGCGGCTTCGGCGAAGCTGCCGACCTCAGCGCTGCGCACGAAGCATTCGATACTGCTGAAGGTTTCCATGGTCGCCACTATAAACTTCTGGTTTACACAGACTATAGCAATGACCGTCTACACAGGGGGTAATCCAGTATCGATACTAGGCTCCATCAACCGAGACATTTCGCCTCGGGACTTTGGAGATAGACATGACCACTCAGAACCTCAGCGGTAAAGTAGCTCTGATCCAGGGCGGTTCCCGCGGTATCGGCGCCGCCATCGTCAAACGCCTGGCCGCTGAAGGAGCAGCGGTTGCCTTCACTTACGTCAGCTCGGCTGCCAAGGCTGAAGAATTGCAAAACAGCATCACTGCTACCGGCGGTAAAGCTTTGGCCATCAAGGCCGACAGCGCTGATGCGGCCGCCATTCGCAATGCCGTCAACAGCACCGTCGAAACCTTTGGTCGCCTCGATATTCTGGTCAACAACGCCGGTGTGCTGGCCGTCGCCCCGCTGGAAGACTTCAAACTCGAAGACTTCGACCAAACCCTGGCGATCAACGTACGTAGTGTGTTCATCGCGACTCAAGAAGCGGCCAAACACATGACCGCAGGCGGTCGCATCATCAACATCGGCAGCACCAACGCCGACCGCATGCCCTTCGCCGGTGGCGGCCCTTACGCCATGAGCAAGGCGGCGCTGGTCGGCCTGACCAAAGGCCTGTCCCGCGACCTGGGCCCGCGCGGCATCACCATCAATAACGTGCAGCCTGGCCCGGTCGATACCGACATGAACCCGGCCCACGGTGATTTCGCCGAGAGCCTGATTCCTTTGATGGCTGTTGGTCGTTATGGCACCGCCGCCGAGATCGCCAGTTTCGTTGCTTACCTGGTCGGCCCGGAGGCCGGCTACATCACCGGTGCCAGCCTGAGCATCGACGGTGGTTTTGGCGCCTGATTCAGCTTTTTTGCAGCATAAAAAAACGCCGGGCAACCCTTGATCAGGTTGCCCGGCGTTTTGTCGTTCAGCGTTCGTTACACCTGTTCGAGTGCCGGCAAGCCGTAGGTGTGCGGTTGGAACGCTTTCAACGTACGCAGAATGCTGTCGGCATGCGCGTACTTTTCGTCGGCCATGGCCGCATCCGGTACGGCAATCGCGGTCATTCCCGCCGCTTTTGCTGCTGTGACGCCAAATGGCGAGTCTTCAAACACCAGGCAATCGCGCGGTGCCACCCCCAAGCGTTGCGCAGCGATGAGGAAAATATCCGGCGCTGGCTTGGCCGCGCCGACCTCAGGATCATCAGCGGTCACAATGGTGTCGAACAGCGCAAACCAATCGCCATGCAAGGTGGTTTTCTGCCCGAATGACTGACTCGAAGAGCTGGTGCCCACGGCAATCGGAATATTGTTCGCCTTCAAATGCTGAACCAGCTCCTGCGCCCCCGGCATCGCCAGCGCACGCGGGAAACGTTCACGCATCAATGGCTCGCGGATCAGCAGAAACTCTTCGGCGCTGATCGGCAGCTCCAGCGCCTCGACGACATAGCGCGCCAGATCGCCAGCACCGCGGCCGATGATGTTCTGCTTGATGTGCCAGTCGAAAGTTCGGCCGTAGCGTTCAGCAATGATTTGCGTGACCTCGGTGTAGATACCCTCGGTATCGAGCAACAGACCATCCATATCGAAAATCACGGCCTTGATCGGGCCGAAGTCGAGCGGTGCATTCATCGCATCTGATCCGTTATCAACACAACATTCCGGGAAGCGGCTCAGGTACGGCCAGTGCCTTGATCGACCGAAAAAAGGATCGACCAAAGGGCACAGCAGCATAACGAGCGCGGCTCACATGCGGCAACTGTTTGCCGCACCTCCCCCTCAGATCACGGCCTAGGGTGTGTAGTGAGCGCAGGGAAAGCGCCGCACTGTCACTTATAGAAATATAAGAAAATCATTGCACAACTTATGGAAGACTTATTAAGCTCTCATGAACGAAATCTACTGGACCCGCAAAGCCGTAAAGCAACTGCTCAGGGTACACACGGAGCACCGGGTGCAAATCCGCGATGCCGTAACGCAGTTGGAGCGCATGCCCGACGCAATCAACGTCAAGGCGCTGGCCCTGCACAATTGCGGGTATCGCCTGAGAGTCGGTAACTACCGGGTTCTGTTTGACTGGGACGGCTCGGTCCAGGTGGTCAGCATTCAAGAGGTCAAAAAACGTGACGAACGCACCTACTGACATACAAATCATCAACGGCCCGGACGGTGAGCCAGCCTTTGTGGTCATCCCCTACCAGCAATATGTCGCTCAACACGGCGACACCGAGCTGATTCCTCATCAGGTGGTCAGTCGTATTGTCGACGGCGCCACCCCAATCCGCGCCTGGCGTGAACACTTGAACCTGACGCAGGAAGAAGTCGCAAAGCGGATGGGAATTTCACAACCTGCGTTCGCCCAGCAGGAGGCGGTGAACAAACCGCGCCGCGCCACTCGGGAAAAGATCGCCATGGCGTTCGGGATCAGGGCTGATCAGCTGGAGTTGTGAAGTCCGGGTCATTGCAGGCTCTGGATTCAGGTAGCGCACTAGCATGGGGTGCCAGGGGTCGAGTCACCCAAAACGAAAAAGCCCGGCAATCAGCCGGGCTTTTTCAAATCGTATCGCTGGAACCAGTGCGCTTACTTGCCCATGAGCGCGCCGCCGGCTGCGCCACCAAGGCCAGCACCAATGGCGGAACCGGTCTTGCCGCCCAGCGAGTTGCCGATGACCGAACCACCCGCTGCGCCTACACCACCGCCGATTGCTGCTTTAGCGCGATGGCCCTTTTTCGCGCCGGCAGCACTGCCTGCCGCGCCTGCAACGCCTGCACCGATCGCCGCGCCGGTGCTGCCACCGAGCTTCTGACCGACCACATTACCCAGCGCACCACCCAGGCCGCCGCCGAGCGCTGCGCTACCATCACCGGCCATTGCGCCTTGAGCGACCAGAAGACCCAGAACCAGAGCAGGCAAAGTTAAACGCATGACATGAACCTCAAAAAGGGTACTGATTAGTAAAAAACCGGATGCTTAAAAAGGCCGTCGGTTCAGTCAAAGAACCGGCCCAACCCTCATGAGCGCGAGGGTTGGACAGTTTATACGCAAAGAGTTTTATCGCAGGCAAAAAAAAAGCCCGCTGGGGAGACGGGCTAATGGAATTGCTTTTTAACGGATGAGTTGAGCCTACGGATATGCTTGTGAAAGAAGCGTGAAAGAAACGCCCGAAAATCAATAATGTTGATACCGCGCATGACACGTCACAAGCTCCCACTAACCTCCTGCACCACTCCACACGCTCAGACACCACTCACAAAAAAAACCCGCTCAATGGCGGGGTCAGTCTAATTTTCAATTACTTGCGTACAGGCACGGAGACCTTGGGCATAAACGGCTTTGCGGTGTTTTTTGTCACCGCAGGCAGCCTGGCCTTGCCCGGTTTGGTCGGTGTTTCACCAAACCCCGCCACATAATCCGTCTGGCCACATTGCACACAATTGTTGACCGGATACTCAGCGCCATCATCTTCAATGTAAGGAATGCTCATCTATCAGTCCCTCCAGACAGATCGATACCGGCAAGCAATTGATTGCCTAAAAAAATACCGACCTCCAAGGTTTCTGAGACTAGCCGGTCATTCCCAGACCAATGATTCAAATGCGCAACACCCGACGAACGGCCAGGAAAAGCCTCTGACTTCCTCTACCTGTTTCTGACAGATAAAACGTCAATCAGCCTATTTGAGCGTCACCGCCGTTCCGGTCACAAACACCACCAGCATGCTGCCCCTGCCCGAGGGCATACTGATCTCGAAGTCCACCCCGACCACCGCATCCGCCCGAAGACTCTGCGCACGCTCCTTGAGCTCATCCGTTGCCTGGGCTCGCGCCTCCTTCAACGCCCTTTCCAACGTCTGGGAACGCCCGCCGAAGAAATCCCGCATTCCGGCGAACATATCCCGCACAACGTTGATGCCCTGCACGGATTCGGCGCTGACAATGTCCAGGTAGGCTGCGATCTGACGACCTTCGATGGATTGGGTGGTGGTTATGATCACGTGGCATTCCTTTATTGACTGAGTGTCAGCCATGCTGCTGGCTGAAGCTGGAGAGACATACATACTAAGGACTAAGTTCATCCCGCGGTTTTGATGTTGGGTGCACAGGAGGTCGTATGACGGTATTTTTGCTGCTGTACCTATGCACTGACGCCTCCCGCACTGACTGCCAGGTGATACCCGTGGAACACTGGGTACACGCTGATGCTTACAAACAATGCATGGCCGCAGCCAAAAAGCTGACGATCGATCTCACCGCCAAGAATCGAAAGAGCAATTACTTTGTCTGCGAAACTCAAGTCGGTCAGTGACCGCCAATGAAGACACCTGTTAGTGTTCTTGCATCAGGAAAAAGTCGCCAAGCCGTCTCGACGGATACACCCCATGCCCAGCAACGCCGCTTCGACAGCTTCATCCAACGGCGTATGCGGCTCGCGCCCCAGCACCTCGATCAATCGCGCATTGTCCATCTGCACTGGCGTGCGCCATAAATAACGCATTTCCAGCATTTCACGGAAGGTCACGACAAAAGGCGAAGCCAGTGTCAGCAACCACCACGGGAACGCTGTCACTCGCGGCTCCATGCCCGCGTGCCGATAAACAACACGCTGGATAGCACGGCTCATTCGGGTACCGTCGGTATCCAGATGACCAGCCATATGAAATCTTTCGAAGGCTTGGAGTGTGGTGCGCCGCTCCAGCAACTCGACCATGCTCCGCGCAACGTCAGGCAGATAGGCCCACTGGTGAGCAACGCCCTGCTCACCTGGATAACTCACTGCGTTGACGGGTCTCCCCGGCTTGATCAAGCCCATGGAAAACCAGTTGTTACCGGCTCGCGGCCCGAAAAAATCTCCGGCGCGAACGATCAACGCACGAGCCCCCTTGTCAGCAGCCTTGCGCAAGCGCTGCTCCATCTCCACCCGAATAGCGCCTTTTCGGGTAAGCGGCTGCTGTGGTGAGTCTTCATGCAATACCGGAAAAGCATCAGGGCCAAAGTTATAAACCGTACCGGGCAGCACAATGGTTGCACCCTCGACCACGGCCGCAGCGATGGTGTTGTCGAGCATCGGCAACACCAGCTCCGGCCATCGACGATAGCCCGGCGGATTGACCGCATGCACAATCACCGAGCAGCCCTTCGCGGCCTCGATAACCTCCTGCCGATTCAGCGCATCAGCGAGTAACCACGTGATGTCCACTTGTTGATCGACAGCTTTTTCGAGATGACGTGTTAGTGCGCACACCTCCCAACCGGCGTCTTTCAATTGACGCGCCACTTCCCCGCCAATCCCTCCTGTCGCTCCCAGTACCAGCACTTTATTGCTGTTCATGCCCGACACCTCAAGGTTATAGAGGGCTGATACTGAGCGAATGGGCGCTATAGATAAATTGCAGAAGATCAGCGGGACGCTATACATTTATGCATGGCATCGAATATTGGTTGGGAGCTCTATCGATCCTTCCTGGGCGTACTCAATGAAGGATCGCTGTCGGGCGCGGCGCGCTTGCTCGGCATCACACAGCCAACGGTCGGCCGGCACATCGCCGCGCTCGAAAAAGCGCTGGATGTCGTTTTGTTTACACGATCACAAACAGGGCTGATGCCCACCGAAGTGGCACTGACCCTGCGCGCCCACGCACAAACCATGGAAAGTACAGCGGCCTCGATTGAGCGAGCCGCCTCAAGTCAAGGCGCGGCTGTACACGGGATTGTCCGTATTTCAGCCAGCGACGTGATTGGCGTCGAAGTATTGCCACCCATCATCACCCGGCTTCGCCAACAACACCCGGCGTTAAAAGTAGAACTCGTACTGACTAACCGCGTGGTCGATCTCTTGCAGCTCGAAGCCGACATCGCCGTGCGCATGATGCGCCCCCGCCAAGAGCAGCTGGTGGCACGTCGGATCGGTAAAATCGAACTTGGGCTACATGCGCGTGCCGAGTACTTGAACCAACATGGCATGCCGCGCGACCTCAACGAACTGGCCGGCCATTCGATCATCGGCTACGACCAGCCGAACGCCTTTATCCGCAATATCACCAAGTCCATCAAAGGCATTGACCGCCAGCTCTTCTCACTGAGCAGCGACAGCGATCTGGCGCAGCTGGCATTGATACGCGCGGGGGCCGGTATCGGCTTCTGCCAGGTTCCGCTGGCCAAGCGTGATGCAGCATTGCAACGCGTGCTGTCGACGACGTTTTCGCTGGGATTGGACACCTGGGTCACCATGCATGAAGACTTGCGCAATAGCCCGCGATGCCGCGCGACCTTCGACGCGCTGGTTGAAGGGTTGCAGCGGTATGCAAGTCCGGATGGGCAGGATGATTGAGATAGCGCCTTAGACATCCACTCCAGTTACAATTTGATACCTATTCACTCCTGCAGACTCACAGCCATGACTGAAGACTTCGAAGTCCCCAGCCCCCACGAAAAGCATCTGGAACACGCGACCGAACACGCCCAGGCCCGAGGGGACAGTTTCGCCAGCAAGATAGCGGTGATGACGGCGATCATGGCAACCATCGGTGCCATGCTCAGCTACCAGGCGGGCTCCACGGAAAGCGAAGCGGCCATGGACAAGAACAACGCCGCCATCAAAAAAACCGAAGCCTCCAACGAATGGAATTACTACCAGGCGAAATCCAGCCGACAAAACCTCTCTGAACTGGCGATTCACATCCCCGGCCTCGATGCCGCGCACTACACCGCCGAAGCGCAACGCTACAAAACCGAAAAAGAAGAAGTGCGCAAGAAAGCGGAAGCCCTCGAAGCAGAAGCTCGCGAGTGGGATGAAAAATCAGAATTGGTATTGCATCAGCATCACCGTTGGGCACAGGCAATGACGGCGATTCAGATTGCCATTTCGCTGGCAGCGATCACTTTGTTGACGCGTAAGGAGTGGCTGAAACGGGTCGCGTACAGTGCCGCTGGCATTAGCGTCGTGCTGGGTTCGCTGGCGTGGTTGCATCTATGAGTTTATTGAGGGGGACGACATCAGGTCATCCCCCTTCGACCCGGCTTTTTGGCAAGCAGGCAATCAATAAACATTCGTGACCAGAACAGACGGCCAAAGCAGCAGTGCGCGCATCCGGCATCATTCCAACGTCAATTCATCAGGCAGGAATTACAAACAGTCGTGCACCGACTTCATCAGAGCGCGGGATTTGGCCCACGGCGGGCCTTGATACAGCGATACGCGGCTCCCATTCTTGTACTTCACGATATCCAGCGTCTCATCGGCCGTCACAACGCTCGGCGCAGTAATCCGGTAGCCGTTTGAAATCGAGGTCTGGGTGGTTTTAGGAATCTCGCGCTGCCAGGCCGGCAGAACGCACTGGGCGTAATCCTTGGGAACCTTGGCAGTGATCTCGCTGACATTTGGCTCACCCGGCACCAAGGAAGCCGGCAAAGAGCACCCAGCCAACGCTGCAACAGCAAGCGCACCTATCAAAACTCGCATAATTGTTCTCTGCAATAAAATGTGGCAAATGTAACGTGTGGCCGGGTAGACATCCAGCGTAATTAAGGGAACGTACTGTTGCAGTATTGAGAACAAACCTATCGAAAAGGAACGCTTTCGCGCGTTTCTGAAAGTCGCTCTGCTTCTTGTCGCAAACCCCGCCACGCGTGGGTTTCCTGTTATCTGCCCTTCCCTTGCACGCCAATGCCCCAGCCTTGAGGATATTTGGCGTACACCACCGAACTCGACTTTACTTTTATTGATGCACCCAAGAGTTTTTTCACGACACTCACTTTCGGGAGCCCAGTCATGAACACCCATCTATTCGCACTGGTCGTCGTGCTGTCCGCGGTGGCTGGATGCAGCTCCGAGACATCGGTCTATCGAGAGCAACCGCTGGTCGCAAAGGTAGAAATGGGCATGAGCAAGGATCAAGTCCAGCAAATCGGCGGCAAACCCTTATCAATCAGTGATCGCACCGTCGAGCCCGGCACCTGTTTTGACTACATGCTCACGCAAGCCGGCCAAAAGCACACGTTCAATGTCAGTTTCGATGCTCGAGGCAAAGTCGACCATAAGAGTTTTATGACGTGCGCGGAATGGAGTCACGTGCAACAAAAGGCCAGAGAACCATCCGGCAGTATGGGTGGGATGGGTGGTGGCGGTTATTAGCCGATGACAGCCCTTGCCCTCACGGACTTCTATCTCCCTCTCCGACATCAGTTCAACAGTATTTCGTCGCAGAGTCGTTGACGCGCCCCTTTTTGGGGCGTGGAATATTCTGGATGTGTTGACGTTTGGTGGCGAACCGGGTTGCGATGCCCTGCATCAAATGGGCAGCGTCGCGGTCATCACAAAACATCAATAGCCCCTGATGCAACAGATGTCGGGAGGATTTCCACATGGCTAAAATAAAAGTTCTAGCTGGTGATTTTCTTCATGGAGTGGGGGCGTACGACTCCGGTGTTGTCAGTATCGAGACAGCACTCTATCCGTGGCCAGGTATCAGTGTCCCGGTTACCGATATCAAACACATTAACGTCATAAACCAAACTCCGATCGCACTGACACAACGCTGTGCCGGAATGGGCTTGGCCGCTGCGATGGCTATTGCCCCCACCTGGTCCGTGACAGACACCGCCATGGCCCGGGCTGATGCAGACGTGACGTTCTGGATTGAGCTCAGGGATGGCAGGAAAATGCTCTGCCTGACAGATATCGACACCTATCGACATCTGGAAGCGGGATGCTCGCACCCCATCTCGGGAATCGACCAAGAGGAGAGGTGACAATGGCCGACGGCAGCCTGATCATCAAAGGCGAATGAGCCGGTGAAAGCCCTGCCTCTTGCCGGGAAACCGGCAAGGGGCTTTTAGAGAAGCTTGATCAACACCGCAGTGACCGCAGCCACCGTGCCGATCAGGCCAGTCGCAACGGCAACCGGATACCAGAAAGTTTCACGGGTCATCTTGCCGGCCTCGGCGTTCAGCTTGCGCTGCTCAGCCATCAGCTTGACGATTTCCACGTGAACCTTTTCCAGTTCGGCCTGTTGCATTGTCAGCTCCTGCATAACGTTCGTCCTTTCGGGTGGCGGATTGCGTCGGGTACGCTGCGCTTTGATTCATTTTCTACCCTGATGATGTGAAATGAATACCCCTTCCGGACGGGTTTCGTGTGAAGCGCTCAAACCCATGGAAGCGCTCAAGCACCCGGCTTTTCAGCGTTACTTCCCACACCTCCATCATTTGCCCTACAGCAATTTCGGAAGTCCCCCCGTAATGGCCTAATGAAAAAGCCCAGCGCTAGGCTGGGCTTCGGAATCGAGGACCATAGTGTTGTTGCCAATCAGTTAAGCCGTATCACGCACCGCAGCTGGCGAAGCCTGCTGCTACAGGTCAAGCATCAGCATCGTGCCCTGAGTCTCCCGACTGACCGACATTAGCCAATGGGCTGCTTTTGCCGGCCTTAACGGCACTCATGTTGTTCCACTTCGGTTAATCGCTCAACGAGCTCGTTTTGATCGTAAAAGAAGGTGAGGATTTATTTAACAAACAAAAGGGGAAGACTCGTAAGCCCTCCCCTTTCGTTCACCCCACGGTGCTATCCAAACGCACCTTCCCTGTACGCCTTGTGCCAGACCAACCCCGCGGCACTGTTGCCATACGCAAAGAGAGGCAGGCTATCGATTGAACCGCTCGACCAGTGAGTACTGAGTGGCCGCCGTTTTAGTCAGCTCGTTGCTGAGCTCTGCCGAGTGATGGGCTTGCTCTGAAGTCTGATCTGCCAGGTGCGCAATGGTGCTGATATTGCGGCTGATTTCCTCGGCAACGGCAGTTTGCTCTTCGGTAGCGGCCGCAATCTGAGTGGTCATGTCGGTGATATTGGCTACGGCTTCGCTGATACCCACCAACGCCTTGTCTGCTTCAAGTACCCACGCCACGCCCTCTTCGGCCTGACGATGACCACTTTCCATGGTCTGCACAGCGTTATTGGAGGACGTCTGGAGCTTGGTGATCAGGCCATGGATCTGTGTCGTCGACTCGGACGTGCGCTGCGCCAACTGACGAACCTCGTCAGCCACCACGGCGAAGCCTCGACCCATATCGCCAGCACGTGCCGCTTCGATCGCGGCATTCAGGGCCAGCAGGTTCGTTTGATCGGCAATGCCCTTGATCACGTCGACGACTGTTCCGATTTCATTGCTGTCCTTGGCCAACTGCGCCACCGTTTGCCCGGTTTCACCGACCACGGCAGAAAGACGCTCGATGGCTTCTCGGGTGTCTCTGGCCACATCGCGTCCGCGCCCGGTCAGCTGGTTAGCCTCCTGGGTGGCGTCAGCGGTGCGCTGGACATGGCTAGCAACGTCCTGCGTGGTCGCCGCCATTTGATTGACCGCGGCGGACACTTGCTCGGTTTCGACACGCTGTCGATCAAGACCTTGCGAGCTATCGGACGCCAGAACGTTGGATCTTCCGGCAAGCCCGCTGAGTTGCTCTGCAGTGTCTTGAAGGCGCGTCAGGCAGGTCTTCAGGCGCGCGTCCTGACTGACAAAAGCCGTTTCCAATCGTGCTTGAGGCCCCCGCTCATCGCTGTACATCTGTGCGATGAGTTGATCGGACGTGGAAGGTTCAGCCATCTGCAACAGACGCAGAGTGCCTCGCTGTTGCCAGCGGGACGTCATCAGGCCGAATGGAACCGAGACGCCTGCCGCGACGACAAAAGCCAGCGTGGAATCGAGGAACATCCCCCCCAAAGTGCCCACCAGCCCCATAACCAGATACGGCAGGCAATCCTGGAGGACAGGTTGCCACTTGTCTCGAGTGGGAATGGCCGGCTTTCCCTGACTGATGCGCTTGTAGAGGGCTTCGGCGCGGCGGATCTGTTCGGCGGTAGGTTTGACCCGGACCGACTCAAAACCAACCACTTGGCTGCCTTCAAAAATCGGTGTGACGTAAGCGTTGACCCAGTAGTGATCGCCATTCCTGGAGCGGTTCTTGACGATCCCCATCCAGGGATTGCCTTGCTTGAGAGCGCCCCACATATGGGCAAAAACCGCGGGTGGCACATCAGGATGGCGAACGATGTTTTGAGGGGCGCCAATCAGATCGGCTCGGTCGAAACCACTGATCTCGACGAAGGCGTCATTGCAGTAAGTGATGACGCCTCGGACATCGGTTGTCGAGATCAGTTTTTGTTGAGGTGCAAGCGCGATTTCACGTTGCGTAACGGGTTGGTTGTTTCTCATTCCTACTGCTCCCTGTGTCCTGTAATAGTGCCATCGGCAGGCATCAGGAAAAGGTTAGCTGGACTTTCAAAAAAACCCTTTAATAACAATGAGTTGCATTATACCAATTCGATTAAATTGGATCCAAGACAGCTTATCGCTATCTCGCTGAATACCCTGGATAAATAGCGTTTCAAACAGGCAGGAGACTGTCATGGACGACCTGAAAGTTCGCATCATCTCTAACAACGCGGAATGAGATTTCAGCCCTGCCCACCGAATATTTGCGAAGGCCATCTCTATCGATTGGGATCCGGTCAACCAACGGCGGCCGGAATGGAATGCGCGTTGGAGCAAGACGATCGAGCGGTAGGCCTCTTCGGTTAACGCCTGCAAAAAAAAGCACAAGCAAAAGGCCCGTAGCGTGGATCGCACTCAAAAGATGAAACAAGTCCTTACTCTGAACACCCAGTGCGGGCCGCGTGGGGGCGACGCATTGGAGTGGCAGTGGTCAGAGTAGGATAAGATGCCTGTAAATCAGGCTCGCCATGAGTAGCCCCGCATGACAGATAACAGTCGGAACACCACCCGTCTGATCAAGAAGTACCCGAATCGCCGTCTATATGACACGCACACCAGCAGTCATTTGACCCTTGCGGATATACGCCAATTGGTCGTCGATAAAATCCCGTTCGAGGTGGTCGACGCCAAGACCGGCGAGGATCTGACCCGAAGTATTTTGCTGCAGGTCATTCTGGAAGCCGAAAGTGGCGGTGAGCCGATATTCTCCAGTGAGATGCTCATGGGGATTATCCAGTTCTACGGTCCCTACCAGAGTGTCCTCGGCAGCTACCTGGATAAAAGCATCCAGACGGTCATCGACATCCAGTCCCAGACCGGAGCTCAGTCCTCTGAAGCCTGGAGTGAGTTCATGCACCAGCAAGCACCGGTCATGCAGGATTTGATGCGCCAGTATGTCGACCAGTCGAAAGCCCTCTACCTGAACACTCAGAACCTCTTCGGCCTGTTCGGCGGCATGCCACCAGGCAAGCCGGGTGCCGGTGGCGGGACGAAAAAAAATGGCGATGGGGAGTAAACCCATCGCCATCCGTTCAACCGCTCTAATGTGACTTACTTGCTGCCGCTTGTGGCCTTGGCACCTGGAGCGGCTTTGCCGGCTGCTGCGGTCGCTGCCTCAAAACCGCTCTGGGCAACGTCAGCAGCCTGTTTTACGGCTTTCTGTGCGCTTTCAAAAACGGTACCGGCATTCGCCAGCGACGACTTGAATGCGGCCACAACAGGCTCGGAGCCAGCCGGTGCATTCTTGCTGATCACGTCAACGAACTCTTGCACCTGCTGGGTGCCCGCCTCGACCTGACGCGAGGCCAGCTTGGTGATTTCCGAGTGAGTGCCGACAATCAACGCTTGCACTTGGCGATTGAACTCAGCCAGGCGTTCGGCTTGCACATTTGGCTGGGTGAAAGAAGCCTGGAGCTCAGCGAACCCTTGTGGATCACGGACTGCCAGCAGCTTGCGAAAGACCTCGAACTGCTCCTCGGTGGAGGCCTGCAGCGTCTTGAACTGCAATTGGCTGAGCTGTTCAACACTGGAGAAGATTTTGCCGCTGATTTGCTGCAGGAGGTCTAGGTTGGCTTTCTGAGCGTCTTGCAATTTTTCCGAGTTGAAAAAAGACATGCTTGAATCTCCTGATTCTGAAAGGCCGGCATAGGCCTGAGGACGCGATAGCGATCCTGCCGGTCATCGCGCTAGATTTAATATTGCAGCGCACAATTTTTTTTGGCAATGGTTTTTTGTGCAGTGCACAAAAGTTTTTCCACCACGGCTGATATTCGCTATAGACTCCTGACATCAAGCGGACAGCCTGAGTCTCATTCATCAATGAGCCGCAGGCCGCTGCTTCGCATGCATAACCTCAGGAGATCACCATGGGCCAGGAAGATATTATTGCATCGCAATATAAAAAACCCTTCTCTCAACGCGGCCTGTTCGAACACCTGAGCCATCTGCAGCGCCTCAATACGCTGAACATCCTTGATGCTTTGCGCCAGCGTCAGGAAAAAACCTTCGCGCCGCTGAAGCAGGGTCAACTCAGACAACCTACGCCCGCTGAATGGCAGGAATATGTCAGCGACCTTGGCCAACGCTGCCTGCTGTTCTGGGACACCCTGCGCCAGCGCGGCGACAATACGCTGGCCCATGAACGCGCCGGGTATCCGCTGCTGCTCAAGTTCGATCATGAAACCCTGATCGCAGGCGCCGACCTCCCGCGCCCGGTCAACTATTCACTGCTGCGAATCCTCCTGGGTCCCGAGCAAAAAATCGACAGCAATGGCCAGCCGGTGATCATCATTGACCCACGCGGCGGCCATGGCTCGGGAATCGGTGGCTTCAAACAGGATTCGGTATTAGGCGAAAGCCTCAGAGCCGGCCACCCCACTTATTTCATCTCTTTCAGCCACTCACCACAGCCTGGGCAAACCCTGGCCGATATCGTCGAAGCCCAGGCCCGGTTCATCGAGGTCGTCAGCGCCCTTCACCCAACCAACAGCAAGCCGATCATTATCGGCAACTGCCAGGCCGGCTGGGCCTTAATGGGATTGGCGGCAACACGGCCGGAACTGCCGGGATTGATCATTATCAATGGTGCCCCCTTGTCGTACTGGGCCGGTGTCAATGGACGCAATCCGATGCGTTACACCGGTGGCCTGCTGGGTGGTGGCTGGATGGCTCGCCTGGGCAGCGACTTGGGCAATAACCGTTTCGACGGCACCTGGCTGGTCAGCAATTTCGAAAACCTGGACCCGGCCAACACCTATTGGGGCAAGTACTACCAGTTGTTCAGCCAGATCGACAGTGAGGCTGCGCGCTTTCTCGACTTCGAACGCTGGTGGGGCAGCCCGACCCTGCTCAACGGCGAAGAGATCGAGATGATTGTCGATGACCTTTTCATCGGCAACCAATTGTCCGGCGGCCTTGGCCGCAAGAGCTCCGGTATTGACCTGAAACGGATCGAAGTACCGGTGGTGGTGTTCTGCTCCTACGGCGACAACATCACCCCTCCCCAGCAAGCGTTGAACTGGATCGCCGATGTCTATCCCAGCGATCTCGCCTTGCATGATGCAGGACGTACCATCGTCTACCTGCGACACGCCAGCATCGGCCATTTGGGCATCTTTGTTTCCGGTAAGGTGGCTCGACGTGAACACCGTGGATTGCTCGGTGCGGTCGAAGCCATCAACGCGCTGCCGGCAGGGCTATACGAAATGCTGATCGACGATCTGCCGGCCCCCTCAGGCAGCGGTGACGTGCAATACAGCGTGAGTTTCGAATCAAGGCGAATCGCTGATATCCATAATGACGTCGAGCCAGCCCGTGATGACGATCGCGAATTCTCTCTGGTGGAGCATGCCTCTGAAATCAACAGCGAGTTTTACGACGGGTTCATACGCCCGTGGCTGCGTCAGGTCGTCAACGAGCCCATTGCCGAACTGATACGCAGGACGCACCCCTTCCATCAGCAGCAATTACTATGGAGCAGCCTGAATCCGGCGCTGTGGTGGTTAGCCGGGGCCGCCTCCCAAGTGAGCAGCGATCGTCGTCCCGCACGCCAGGACAACCCGCTGCTGGCGTGGCAGGAGCTGTTCTCCAACCAGATACAAGACGCCCTGAATGCTTATCGCGATGTGCGTGACGCCACTCAGGAGCTGTGTTTTTACGGTATCTACGGCGCACTGGGTGCCCTCACCGGAAACAGTCCGGTGCGAAATCTCCAGGCACATGCCGACCAGCAGGACCAGGCCCTGATCGAACGCCTGCAGGATGCGCTGCCCCATGGCGGCCCCCTGGAAGCGTTGGTGCGGATTCTGTTTTTGCTGGGCCGCGACAGCGACAAGGCAGGCAAGGAAAGCATAGAGAAACTGATCCAGCAGGTGCACTTGCTGGTCCAGGACTACAGCACTGAGCCCACAGCCCTGCGCGAAGCCATCCGATTGCAGAACCTGCTGGTTTTTGCCCACCCGCAAGAAAGCTTGCGCAGCCTGCCCTTGTTGCTAACCGAGGCCAAGGAACGCCAACAGGTACTGACAGCCGTTGGGCAATTAATGCCTGAGTTGCTCTCGACTGCGGGAACCGAAGGCGAATTCTGGCGTGAACTGCACACGCTGCTCGAAGTCCCCCTACCCGCTCCCGCCATCGTCGTTAAAGCCCCAAAGCGCAAAGCAACAAAAGGTCCAAAGCCTCAATGACCCGCCATAGGGATTAGCGGTGTATCCGTTCGGCGTAGGCGCTGGCGAAGCCTGCAATTTTATGGTCTCTGCGCAGACCGACAGAGTTCATGGCTCGGACCGGCACCGGCACGGCCTCGACTTTCTCGAGCGCAAACAACGACTCATCGGTTCGATACTGACCGGGGGGCATGCCGAACCAACGGGTGCATGCCTTATGGAAGCTGCTGTGATCATGAAAGCCGAGCAGATACGTCACATGCTTCATGTTGAGACGAGAATGGCGCAAATAGAAGTCGGCCAACTGCCGGCGCACATCGTTCAGGACATCCTTGAATTGCGTGCCATCCTTCTCAAGGCCTCGCTGAAGCGTTCGTTTGCTGACGTTCAGTGCCGCCGCAATCGATTCCATATCACATTGCCCTTGGCCCTGCCCCTGGCTCAAGCGCTCGATAATCAGCGCGCGAATCCTGCCAACAATAGAGCAGCCGGACAACTGGTCCAGTTGAGCCTCGGCAAAACTGTCATGGAGTACGGCGAGCGCCTCGTTGGCCATACTCAAAGGACTCAGAAGCTCCTCGCCATCGAACAGGATGCTGTCATAAGCCGCCCCGAAACGCAGCGGGCAGCCAAAAAGCCGCTGATGCTCCGACGTATCTTCAGGCTCGGGATAAGCGAACTCTACACTCAACGGCTGCGGCGACTTGCCACCCGCCAGCCAGCGGCAGAAACCCAGCAGCGAAGCCAGGCCTGCATCCGTATATTGCCGGGGTTTGACCGAGCCACGTTGCTGATGATCGAGGCTGGCCAGACGGAAATGTTGCTGCTCCTGAACAAAGAAAAGGCTGAATCCGGTACTTATCAACGGGCTGAAACGAACCAGGCGTTCGAGCGCCCTCTTCAGATTCGAACTGGACATCATCGTGTAGCCCACGATCTGAAAAACGCCGGGGTGGAAACTCCCGTAGGCTTTCAAACCGATGTTCGGATCATCCGAGGCCTGAGCAGCCAGATCCCAAAGACGATAGATAACGCTTCGCTCGCAGTATGCTCCAGGTTTATTCACGAACTCGACGTCCAGTCCCGCCTCCTGGCACAGACCGGTAACGTCCAGTCCTTGAGCCAAAAGCGTATTCGCCAGCATGCCTGCATAACCTGAACTCATTCTATACATAGCGCCCTCAATAACCTGTGGAACCGAACATCCTGTCCGGAGCCGATATTGACCTACGCTGAACATATTTCAGCCATGTTTCACGAATATTAATTATCCGTTCCGTTTCAAGTATTGATCCCAGTATAGGTACTCCTCATTTTTTGCAAGCCGTCTAAAACGCCTGTGTGGCACCGATGGACACGAATACGTCACCTACCAACACTTCCGCACGAACCGTTGATATCGAACAATCTTCGCTCCTGCAGCGCAAAAAAAAGGAAGTTGAAATATGGAGTTGCGTAGTCGTATTGCGGTAGTAACAGGTGGTATGGGCGGCATTGGTACAGCCATCAGCCAACGTCTGTACAAGGAAGGCTTCAAAGTCATTGTCGGCTGCAGCGCCAACTCCAGCCGCAAGGATGACTGGATGGCAACACAGCTTGCAGCAGGCTATCAATTCGAATGCGTCGAAACCGATATCACCGATTGGGAATCGACCCGCAAGGCCTTTGAGATGGTGCGCGAACACTTCGGGCCGATCGACGTACTCGTCAACAATGCGGGCATTACTCGTGACGCGTCCTTCCGCAAGCTCACCCCGGAAGACTGGAACGCGGTGATCGGAACCAACCTGAACAGTTTGTTCAACACCTCCAAGCAAGTCATCGAAGGCATGCTCTCCAAGGGTTGGGGGCGGATCATCAACATCTCATCGATCAACGGCCAGCGTGGCCAGTTCGGTCAGACCAACTATTCGGCCGCCAAGGCTGGCATCCATGGTTTCACCATGGCACTGGCCCGGGAAGTTTCCGGCAAGGGCGTGACCGTCAACACCGTCTCCCCAGGCTACATCCAGACCGACATGACTGCGGCAATCCGCAAGGACATTCTGGACGGCATGATTGCCGGCATTCCGGTGGGTCGCCTTGGCCAACCCGAAGAGATCGCCTCGATCGTGGCCTGGCTGGCCTCCGATGAGTCCGCCTACAGCACCGGTGCCGACTTCTCGGTAAACGGCGGCATGAACATGCAGTAAGCCCAACCAGGGCATGAATGCCCTGGTGTGTTCGACGAATTTTGTCTTTTCAATGAGGTCACGCATGAACGAAGTCGTAATCGTTGCCGCTACTCGTACCGCCATCGGCAGTTTCCAGGGTGCTTTGTCTGCAATTCCCGCGACCGAACTGGGTGCCGCAGTGATTCGCCGCTTGCTGGAGCAGACGGGTATCGATGCTGCTCAAATTGATGAAGTGATCCTCGGCCAGGTACTCACTGCCGGCGCTGGGCAAAACCCGGCCCGCCAGACAGCGATCAAGGCCGGCTTGCCACACACCACGCCTGCCCTGACCTTGAACAAGGTCTGCGGCTCGGGTCTCAAGGCGGTCCATCTCGCCGTCCAGGCAATCCGTTGCGGCGACGCGGAACTGGTGATAGCTGGAGGTCAGGAAAACATGAGTCTGGCTCCCTACGTTCTGCCCAAGGCACGCACGGGTCTGCGCATGGGTCATGCGCAACTGCAAGACAGCATGATCCAGGATGGCCTGTGGGATGCCTTCAACGACTACCACATGGGTATCACCGCTGAGAATCTGGCGCAAAAGTACGAGATCTCTCGTGAAGCGCAGGATGCCTTCGCCGCCGCCTCGCAACAGAAGGCCGCCGCTGCCATTGAGGGCGGGCGATTCCAGAGCGAAATCACCCCGATCCTGATTCCTCAGCGTAAGGGCGAACCGCTGGTCTTCGACACTGACGAACAGCCGCGTATCGACAGTACTGCGCAAGCCTTGGCCAAACTCAAACCGGCATTCCAGAAAGACGGCAGCGTGACCGCCGGCAATGCTTCGACCCTCAACGATGGCGCCGCCGTACTGTTGCTGGCCAGCGCCGCTAAAGCACAAGCGCTGGGCCTTCCGGTACTGGCACGGATCAAAGCCTATGCCAGCGCCGGTGTGGACCCGTCGATCATGGGCATCGGCCCGGTCCCGGCTACGCGTCTGACCCTGCAAAAGGCTGGCTGGAACGTCGAGGACCTGGACCTGATCGAAGCCAATGAAGCCTTCGCCGCCCAGGCGCTGGCGGTTGGCAAAGAGTTGGGTTGGGACACCAGCAAGGTCAACGTCAACGGCGGCGCGATCGCCCTTGGCCATCCGATCGGCGCGTCAGGGGCACGGATTCTGGTGTCGCTGGTGCACGAACTGATCCGTCGCGACGGCAAGAAGGGTCTGGCCACTTTGTGCATCGGTGGCGGACAAGGCGTCGGCCTGGCTATCGAGCGCTAACCAACGGCATTTGAGTAGCCAATGCGCGGAACTGGGACCTGGGACCTTGTTCCGCGCATCAGGCTGGCGTCAAACAAAACCGCCTGCATTCCTGCCGTCGCTGCGCCGGAGTCCGGCAAAGCGCGGCTTTTTTCTGCCCGGCTCATCGGTATGGGCAAGGAACTTTAATGGACAACAACGCGCATACATTCAAGACCTATTGGTCAGGCCAGGTTCCGTTCATCGCATCCTTGGCAGTGCAACAATTGCGCCTATGGGTCAGCACTAATCCCTGGTTTTCCGGACATGAGCACAGCGCCTGGTTCGAGCTGCCTCGCGAAACGCTGGACAGCCTTCAAGCGGACTACCAGGTTGAATGGGGTCAACTCGGCCAAAAACTGCTGACCGGCCAATCCTTCAGCTTCGATGATCGACGTTTCGCCAGCGGCAACTGGAGCGAGCCACTGTTCGGCTCCCTCGCTGCGTTTTACCTGCTCAACTCCAGCTTTCTCCTGAAACTGCTCGACAAGCTGCTGATCGACGATAAGAAACCGCGCCAACGCCTGCGCTATCTGGTGGAGCAAGCCATTGCCGCCAGTGCGCCAAGCAATTTTCTGGTCAGTAACCCTGATGCGCTCCAGCGTGCGGTTGAGACAAAAGGTGCCAGCCTGATCACCGGTCTGCAGCATCTGGCCAGCGACATGAACGAAGGCAAAATGCGCCAGTGTGATAGCGGTGCCTTCAAGGTTGGCGTCGATCTGGCCAACACTCCGGGCGAAATCGTCTTCGAAAATCACCTCTTCCAGCTCATTCAGTACTACCCGCAAAGCGAGACCCAGTACCGACATCCGGTATTCGTCGTACCGCCGTCGATCAACAAGTACTACATTCTTGATCTGCGCCCGGACAACTCGATGGTCCGCCATCTGCTGGAAAAGGGACATCCCGTATTCCTGATGTCCTGGCGCAACTTTGATGAGGAACACGCGGGCACCACCTGGGATGACCTGATTGAGCATGGGGTCATCGACGCCCTGCAAGTGACCCGTGAGATCAGTGGCGAACAGCGACTCAATTGCGTGGGTTTCTGCATCGGCGGCACCCTGTTGAGCACGGCGCTGGCCGTACTGGCTGCACGCGGTGATCGAGAGATTGCCAGCGTGAGCCTGTTGACCACGTTCCTTGACTACCTGGATACCGGTCCCATCGACATTTTCGTCGACGAAGAGCTGGTGGCCTATCGAGAGCGCACCATCGGCGGCATGAATGGCCCTATCGGCCTGTTTCGTGGCGAGGACATGGGCAATACCTTCTCCCTGCTGCGCCCCAACGACTTGTGGTGGAACTACAACGTCGACAAATACCTCAAGGGTCAGAAGCCGATTCCACTTGATTTGCTGTTCTGGAATAACGACAGCACCAACCTTCCGGGCCCGATGTACTGCTGGTACCTGCGCCACACCTATCTGCAGAACGATTTGAAATCAGGTGAGCTTGAGTGCTGTGGGGTCAAACTGGATTTGCGTGCAATCGACGCTCCCGCCTACATCCTCGCCACCCATGACGATCACATCGTGCCCTGGAAAAGCGCCTACGCCAGTACCAACCTGCTCTCCGGGACCAAGCGCTTTGTACTGGGCGCTTCCGGGCATATCGCCGGTGTCATCAATCCACCCGCCAAGCAGAAGCGCCATTACTGGACCAACAATCGGGTCACGAAAAACCCGGAGACCTGGTTCAAGAATGCCGAGCAGCAACCCGGTAGCTGGTGGAACGATTGGTTCAACTGGCTGGCGGGACACTCCGGCGAGCGCCAACCCGCGGTTGCGCACACCGGGAATGACAAATACCCGCCTCTGGAGCCGGCGCCAGGCAGTTATGTAAAGCAATGAAAGGCTGCGGTGGGCCAGAGCGCGACACATCATTTATTTGGGTACTAAGGAGAGACGACCCGTGAGCACCCCGTTCCGCATCAACGAAGCACTTTTGATTGCCGGCCACGCATTCAAACCGTTTCAATGTGTCGCTTGGGCTCCGCAAGACGGTAATGGCGAATTGAGCCTGAGTGTCATCGACCAGGCCAACACGCGTATTTGTCGCAAACTGATTCCAAGCAGTGCCTATTCCGACCCGACGCAGCTGGAACGCCTGCTGGAGGAGGTGCGCACCGAGTTGAGCCAGGAGGGTTACACGCTGCAATCCTGGACAATGCCAGGTTAAGCATTCTCGCGGATCGCCAACGCTGATCCACCTGATACCAGAGCAGTAATCCTGCACCGCTGAACGCTTCGCCTGCCCCGTGTGCTTTCCCATGGAACACCCCATCGGTTATGTCTAACCTTTGGGGTGCAGTCCAAATTCAGATGGACACCATCGCCTTTGGCGTCGGGGGTCAGGAAGGCGTGAAGAATGCGGCGTGACATCTGGTTTTTGCATCAGCATTAAAACAACGAGCTGATAAACCCAATCGCGACGATCGAATAGAAGGCTGCGCAGATCATCCCGAACGATTTTCGCGTTCGAGTGAAAAACGGTTCAGCCGAATGGGCTGAAAACGCCAACGCGTAAGTACTGAAGATCAGGAACCCGAGTACGGCACAACCGGCCACCAGGACAAAACTGGCCCAGGCGGGTGCATTCGCGCTAAGCCCGACCGTGGTCACGGTGAACCAGGTCAAGGCGGCTTTTGGGTTGGTGAGGTGAATACCCAGTCCTTGTAAATAATACCCAATGTTCCTGGTCTGTTTGGAGCGAGCTCGAGCAACCGTGGTGGCATTGTGTGCCAGTGCACCGCGAATCGACTTGTAGGCCAGAAAGAACAAATAGCAGGCGCCAAGGACTTTCAGCCAGACCAGAATCTGCGTGTAGGAAAGCAGCAACGCCGATACCCCAGCCGCGGTCATTGCCCCCCAGCACAGCGAACCGGAAATGACCCCCGCCGCCAACGCCAGCCCAGGCGTACGCCCAAAGTTCAGGGAGGTATTGGCAATCGCCAGGTTACCCGGACCGGGGCTGGCGGTGCCGATGACATAGACCGCCAGCGCGGCTCCGAAGCTCGAAAGATCAAACATATGACGGTCTCTTATCAGTCGCACCAACGCGCGCAATGCACACCCTTCAGGCCGCTATCGGCCTGAAGCCCCCCCCAAAAAAGCACTTATTTGAAGCAACGATGATCGGGCTCCTGGGCGCGAATTTTTTCCATCCAGGGTTTCAGCTCGGATTGCTTGTACAGCCGTTCGCCCCAGCGCTCCGGTGAAACCGGCAACGACCGCCCTTGCAGGATGTAATCGGTGAGCAGATGAATAAACTGCTGCAAGCAATACGCGCCCACATGCAAACGGAGCGAAGACGCTGTCTCGGCCGGAGCAACGTTAAAGCGCGCGACATGGATGATCTCCCCGCTGTCGACCGAAGGCGCCAGGTGATGGCAAGTCGAACCGTAGGTTTCATCGTTGTAGTAAATCGCATAGTGCTGGCTGCCCAGCCCACGGTATTTAGGCGGGGCTGGGTGCAAGTTGATCGCGCCCTTGCGGGCGTTCTTATAAATACTTTCCGGGAAGATAAAGTCGCCGCGATAGGAAATGATCCAATCGCCTTCCCAGTCATCCAGGTGATAGGGATAAGGATCGCCGGGATCCCAGCAGAACACTTCAAGGTTGGAAAACACGGTTTTGGCGAACTCGACTCCGTGATCGCACCAGTCCATGGTGCACACCGAAAGGAGGACTTTGTCCTTGCATGGCTCAATCATCTGCATCTTCTATTCCCCATCAACGAGTAATAACGGTGAAACCGGCAAGCGCTGAACGACAGTCGCGAACGTGCTCGCGCCTGCGCAAAAAGGGCGAACCGTCATTGACCGACGGCCCTTACAACTGCACTGAAACGTTCGACCATCTCGGCGACTTCGGCCTCGCTGGAAATAAAGGGCGGCGCAAACAGCACATGATTGCCGTGAGTGCCATCGACGGTTCCACTGCCGGGATAGATCAGCAGACCGCGCTTCAAGGCTTCCTGCTTGAGGGCGGCTGCATACGCCCCGCCACCACGAAACGGCTCTTTACCCGTGCGGGTTTCGACGAATTCGAGGCCGACAAACAAACCACGGCCCCGCACATCGCCAACGGTATCAACGTCAGCCAGGCTTTCTCTGAGCCAACTGCGCAATTGTTCGCCACGGGTGCGAACCGTTGCCAACAGGTTTTCTTCAGCGATGACCTTCTGTACTTCCAAAGCAATCGCGCACGCCAGCGGATGGTTGACATGGGTTTGGCCGTTGCCCAGCACCCCGGACCCCTGGGCCATGACCGAATGCACCCGGTCGCTAACCAGCAACGCTGAAATGGGTATGTAACCGGCCGCAAGCCCCTTGCCCACGGCCACCATGTCCGGCACGATCCCGTCATCGGCATAGGCGTACATCTGGCCGGTACGGCCCATGCCCGCCATCACTTCATCGAGGATCAGCAGAACGTCGTGACGCTCGCAGACCTCCTTGATTTTGCGAAAGTAGCCGGGGACGGGAGGAACCGCCCCGTTGGTCGAGCCAACAACGGTTTCAGCGAAGAACGCGGCGACATTTTCGCTGCCCAGCGCGTTGATTTTGTCGTCCATCTCCTGGGCCAGACGCGTGGCGTACTGCTCTTCGCTCTCGCCTACACGTAGTTCGCGATAGGCATAACACGGCGAAACAAATTCAGCGGGCGGCAACAGTGGCCCGAACACCGACTGGCGTTGGGCATTCCCGGAAATACTCAGGGTGCCCAAGGTGCTGCCGTGATAGCTCTGGCGCCGCGAAATGAACGTCGACTTGGTGGGCAAGCCACGCTCACATTGATATTGGTAGGCGATTTTCATCGCCAACTCCATGACCTCCGAACCGCCCGACAGAAACTGCGCCCGCGCCAAGCCACCGGAAGCGTCCACCAACTGTTCAGCCAGCTCTTCGGCGGCTGCCGTGGTGAAACTGCCGGCATGGGCCCAAGCGAGCTTTTTCGCTTCTCGCTCGAAAGCCGCCACGATACGCGGATGCGCATGCCCAAGGCTCGACACCGCTACACCACCACAGGTATCAAGGTAACGCTTGCCTGAAACATCTTCGAGCCAGACACCGGTCCCCTTGACGGCGAGGATCGGTGAGATATTCAGGTTTTTGTAAATGACCTTTGACATGGGCGTGAGTCCTTGGGCTGTTGGGGCTATTTTCCCTTTGCCGGATGATCCCATGCCGTCGGGGCCTGGTGAAAATTCCGGCCAAAACGCGATGAATGAAAGACCGAGCGGGTCAGTCCAATGGGCAGCAGTACAACGATGAACATAAGAAACGCGAGGAATCTGAGCACGAAAAAAATCTCCTTATTGTTAAAGGTGAACATCAATCCAGCGGGATTTCGCTGCGCCAGTCGACTTCTTCAACGAACGCTGGCTGACCAGGACGCTCAAGCACGAAACGGCCGAGCACCAGCACGTCCATTTCCGTACGCATGAAGCAGGCATAAGCTTCTTGCGGCTTGCACACGATGGGTTCGCCACGCACGTTGAACGAAGTGTTAACCAACACTGAACAACCGGTACGCGCTTTGAAACTACGCAGCAGATAAGTGAACGGTGCGTTATTTTCTTCGGTCACGGTTTGCACCCGAGCCGATAAGTCGACGTGAGTCACCGCCGGCAACTGCGAGCGAATATTGTTGATGCTGCCCAACCCACGCGCGGGACCGCCCTCTTTGAGCGAAGTCTCGGATTTGATCGAGTCGGTCACCGGCGCGACCATCAACATGTACGGGCTACTTTCACAGATATCGAAATAGGTCTTGGCGTCTTCAGCCAGGACCGCTGGCGCAAATGGCCGGAACGATTCGCGGTACTTGATCTTCAGGTTCATGGTGCGCTGCATCTCGGGGTTGCGTGCATCGCCGAGAATCGAACGTGCGCCCAAGGCCCGCGGACCAAATTCCATACGCCCCTGGAACCAGCCGACTACCGCACCGTCAGCCAGACGGCTGGCGACCTGGTCATACAGCTGGGCATCGTCGTAGCGAGTGTAGGGGTAGTTGTTTTCGCGCAGGAACGCTTCGATCTCTTCGTCGCCAAATCCTGGCCCCAGCAGGCTACCGCTCATGGCGTCAGTCTTGCTCCCGGTCAGGTGTGGGCGCCCGGTACGCTTGACCGAATAATCCATCGCCGCACCCAGCGCGCAACCGGCATCGCCGGCCGCCGGCTGGATCCAGATCGAGTCGAAACGCCCGGAACGGCTGAGCACGCCGTTGGCCACGCAATTTAACGCCACGCCTCCGGCCAGGCACAGATTACGTTTACCGGTCTGCTTGACCGCAGCGGTCGCCAACCCCAGCACCACCTCTTCCGTGACTTTTTGGACCGAAGCCGCGAGGTCGCACTCACGCTGGGAAATCGGGCTTTCCGGTTTACGGATCGGCCCACCGAACAGCTCTTCAAAGGCCTCGCCCACCATGCGCTCGCCGCGCAGGTATTCGAAGTACTTCATGTTCAGGGTGAAGGAGCCGTCAGGACGGATATTAATCAGCTCATCGCGAATCTTGTCGGCGTAGATCGGCTGACCGTAAGGCGCCAGGCCCATCAGTTTGTATTCGCCGGAATCGACCTTGAAGCCGCAGTAATAGGTCATCGCCGAATAGAACAGACCCACCGAATGCGGGTACGAAATCGAGTTCTTCAGCTCAAGCCTGGAGCCCTCGCCCTGCCAGATAGTGGTCGAGTGCCATTCGCCGATTCCGTCAATGCACAGTACCGCGGCGTTCTCGAACGGCGACGGGTAGAACGCCGCAGCGGCGTGGGAGCGATGGTGCTGGGACGCCTGGGTGCGCGGGGCTTTGCCTCGCTCCAGCTCTTCGAGTTTTTCATCGACGAACTTGAGTACGTTCCACTTCCAACGAATCCATTCCGGCATCGCATTGATGAACGTTCGCGCGCCACCGATGCCGCCACTGGCAAAGGAGGAAATGACCCGTGAGAACTTCTCCTGGGGGTCTTCGTAATAGACCACGGCCTCCAGGTCATCCAGGGTAATACCCTCGGCATCCAGGCAATACTGAATCGCCTGGGCCGGAAATGCCGCGTCGTGTCGCACGCGGGTGAAACGCTCTTCCTGGGCAGCTGCAACCGGGACGCCATCTTTCACCAAGGCGGCAGCACTGTCGTGATAGAAGGCAGAGATCCCTAATACATAAATAGCCATTTAAACGTGCATCCTCTTAGCATCATGCCAATACATGGAATCCCTTTCGCCAGACGCATCTACTGGCTTCTCGGTAACTCTTGCTTTTATAAATACCTTCAAGACCACCACTCGCCGAACGGCAAGCTTTTCAATACCGGTATCAATGACGCCACCAGCACCAGGCTCATGGTGATATTGAACACCTTCAAACGCTGCGGGTGAGTCAAGAAGCGCCGCAGGTATTGCCCAAAAAACACCCAAACCATCGAACACGGCGAGCCGAACAAAAAGAACAGCAGCGCGATCAGCAAAATCTGAAAACCGTAGGCATCGACCGGCGAGGTATACGTCAGCACCGCACCCACCGCCATCACCCAGGCCTTGGGGTTGATCCACTGAAACAATGCCGCATGGGTGAAGCCCAAGGGCTTTCCAGACTTGTCGTCAAGGTCCACTGTCGGCGCGCTGGCGATCTGGTAGGCCAGGTACAACAGGTACAGCGCACCCACCACCTGCAATACATCGTGAAGCCTGGGGTACTGTTGAAAAATCGCCCCGGCCCCCACCCCGACGGCAATCAGCATCAGTGGAAAACCGATGTTGATCCCCGCCACATGGCGCATCGTGCGCCCGATGCCAAAGTTCGCTCCCGACGACATCAACATGACGTTGTTAGGCCCCGGCGTGACGCAGGTGGCGATGACAAACAAAATGATCGAGTAGTAATCCAGGGTTTGCATCGTCACACCCTTATCAACGGTAATCTTCCAGCGTCCCGCGCCGACGGATGTCGAGCGACACACAATGGAAACCACCACTCAAACTACGAGCATGGCGCATCTTCAATGGCGCCACGTCGACACCCTGTTTTCCAACGCGCGGATCAACGGAACCTGCTGGTCATTGATCACCGCCAGTGACGGGTTGACTCGATAAATGGAATCGGCCAATTGCGGCTTGGGTGCCGAGATCCAGTTGGCGCCGCTGGCGAAATAGTCCTGCACATGCTTGCGATAGGCGAAGGGTTCGAAATACCGGCTACGCAAGGCCATCGGTGCTTCGATGAGGGTCTGGCCGATCGGCAGAATGTCCTCTTGATCGGTGTGGTGCTCGCTATAGTCGAGGGCGAATAAGCCCTTATCAGGCAGTGGCACCCGCGCGCCAGTGGCGATGCCAACAACCATCTCTTCGAGGGGATCCCACTCGTTGTGCACATTGACCAGAGACATGTGTAGCTCCTTGTTGTTTTTATTAGCCGGTTATTAGCCGGCCACTTCCACCAATGTCTTGCGGGTGATTGGCAAATGGTGGAAGAGCTGTTGCGAAGAGGCCTGGCGTCCGGCACGCGGCAACACCCTCCCGGCGGACCCGACCCCCAACCGGCGCAACACCGAAGCCCACTTGCCCGGCATCGGTGCCAGGGATTCATAGCCCACCCGCACCCGCTGCCAATGCTCGGCCAACGACTGCGCACCGCCTGCGGCAATCTTGCGCATGTAGGCGTCAATCGCATCGGCGGCCCAGGCCGAGTGCCCGGTGGAGACGTTGTCGATGGTGTTGTGCAAGTCCACAAAGGCCGTGCTGAAACCGTAATGGCGCAGGAAACGCCGCGCCAAACGGTAACTGCCACCCACGCCAGATAATTCCATCGCCAGGTTCATGCCGAGCGTCTCCGGCATAAACGTCACCGGCAATTTGCCCAGGCACAGCCAATACACCGGCAAGCGGAACGAGTCCTCGTCCAGACGCGGGTCCTGGGCAAACTCACGACTGCCGGTCGGCGCCAACTCGTGCCCCATCTGACGTAAACCGTCGCGATAAATCTTTGGATGATTCAACGCGTAAACGCCGTTGCCCAGTTCATCCCAATAGGTTTGAAACAGCGCATAGCCAATAGGCGAGGACGCCAGGTCAAGGTCGGTGAAACCCTGCAACCAAGCGCCGTCGATTAACGTCAGGGGCGCCAACTGTAGGGTCGACTCGACAATTTCTTCACGGGTCGGCAGTTGTTCTGGATCGCTTTCATCGAACTGCTCGCCGTTCTGGTCATGTTTGTCCAGCAACCAAGAGCGCAACACGTTCACGCCCCAGTACTCAGGTAGCGGACGCCCGGAAGTCTCCAGCGAACGGCTTGAGCGCTCCAGCCAACGTGTCACGTAGGCGTGGGCAAAGGCTTGGGTGGTTGGCCCGAGCGCGCGCCCCTGCAAGATAAAATAGGCCTCGCGCAGGCTTTTCGGCCAGTGACCGAGAGACGTATGGCGGGTCTCGGCCAGGGAGCGGATAACGCTTGCATCGGTAGGGTTGATGATCGACTGTCGAGGTAAGGGTTCGCTATGTGCTGCTTGGGGCAGCCAGTCGATCCATTTACGAATCACACTCAGGTCGGCGTCGCTGAAGATTCGGAACATACGCCCGGTCGGCGCAACCAGGCTGGTGACCAAAATACTTTTTTGCGCATTGCCGGGCACGATCAAACGGCTGCGTGACAGGACGTCCAACAGCGGCAGCGGATCGGTTTGCGCATCCTTGAGCCACTCGGAAAGGCTACGTCCTTCCACCAGGTAATTCTGGTGATAAACCGCACCAACCCGAGCCAGCCGCTGGATCAGTTGCGCCATCGCATGCTGCGGTGACGAGGCTACCAGTACCGCGTTGTAGAGCTGGGCATTCCAGCGCCGCAGCGCCGAGAACAACCAGGTGGCACCCCGGATCAGCTCGGTGTGCCGGGCTTCGCCTTGAACGGCGACTTGATTGCTGATCCACTGCGCGGTCGCCAGCGGCGAGGTCTCGTCCAGCCCCCCGAACGGCTCGTTCAAATCCAGCCGCCGGATGTCCAACGGCAGGCTTTCAATCTGCCCCAAGACGGCCCAGCCAGGGCAAAGGCCAACCGTACGCAGCGCCCAATCAATGCCGCAAAGCACATCGCCAAACTCATCGCTGCGACGGCTGAGGGCCAGCAACAGCGCCGGCAACTCAAAGGCCTCATCGCTTAAGTCGGGTAACATCGAAAGTTCGAAAGGCGCTACCGCATAGGACTTCAGCTCCAGCTGACCAAGCAGCGCCTTGAAGTGATCGGCGCGTGAGGCCCGGGGGCGGCCCACGCCGACGTCATGAGCAAACAGCTGCATGATTTTCAGCTGTGCATTGTCTTCGAAGACCCCGGGCGCACTCATGCCTTGCAGCCAGCAACCCAGAATCGACGCCATCGGCGCCGAGTAAATAGCCAGCGCTTGGGCAAATTCCTTGGCATTTCCGTGTTGCGCAGCGGCAGCGGCCACGGCGCTATAGGCCGCGCCCTGTTCGACCCGCCAGCGGTCGATCTGTTGCGCCAGCTCCGACAAGCCAGGACTGGCTTCACCGGTAGCCGACGCGCACGCCTGCATCAGGCTTTTGAGATACACGTCATCCAGGAAGCTTTCGGGACTGATCGCCGAGCGATACAGCTGGCGCCACACATCCCCTGCCCTTGCGTGAATTGAAACCGAGCCATCCATTGCCAACATCCTGTTCAGTGCAAGTGACGTTATCAAGCGAACGTCAGAACATCGGATAAATGGAGGAATCGGGCTTTTTCTTCTTTTTACCGAAGAGGCGTTGGATAAATTTTTTGATCGATTTCATCACAGTTTCCTTTTAGTGAGTGGCATCAAGAATGAGCTTTGAAACGAGGTCATTGCCTTTGTCGGTGAAGTGAATCCGGTCGACGAACTGCCAGTCATCCGGGCCTAGCGCTTCGGCCAGCAACGGCGTGATATCGACAAAGCCCACACCCATTTTGTGCGCCCCTTCGCGCAACTGTGCGGCATAGGCTTCACGCACACGGGTCTGCAAAATATCGCCATACATCTCAGTGAAATTTCCGGCCTGGTCCAGTTCGGCAAACAGTTGCTCCTCTTCACTGCAACCTTTTGCCCGAATCCAGCCGGCCAGCGGTTGCAAAATGAAGGTCAGCTTCGCGCCCATATCCTTGGCCAGGGCGCGCCAGATATCCAATTGTTGCAGCGTCAGGTTGGCCGCGTAGTCGATCTGCTCTCCCATCGACGGCGGAGCCGGTGGCTCTGGCTCCTGGGTCTTGCCGAACAGGTTGGTCAGGCTCCACGAGCTGTGCGTTGGCTGCTCGGGCGCGAATGCACTGAAGAACTGATGGCAGTTGAAAAAGGCCCCGTGCTCACCGCGGTACTCCTTTGGCTGGCGTGCCAAGCCGAGGTTGTTGAACCCGGAAAACAGCACGATCTCATCCACCTTTGGCAGCAGGTGGCGGTTAAGCGTGAAGAGCATCAGTTCTTGGGTTGAGTTGAAACTGCGACCGCCGAAGTTCAGCCAGCGTTGACCGCGCGGATCGTTCGCCGACAGGCGCGAAGACAAGGTGCAGCTGTCGGAACTGGCACCAATACCGAATACCGTAGAACTGCCAGCCAACAAGCGAACACTGCCGCTTTTGTCGCAATCAGCCGCCGAATACTCGACACCCAGAGATTCAGAGTAGCGAAAGCCCACACTGTCAGTGTTGACCACCGGCGAGCGGTGGTTGGCCGGATGGAAATACATCAAATACGGTAACCAGCGGACTTCGCCGCCGTCAGTAAACTTTTGCTCGTATTCAGCCATCTGCGGAGTGAGTGTCATCCTTGCCGTCATACCGCCTTCATCCTCATCAGTAATCGCTGATCATGTGCCGGAAGCGTTCTAAGCCGCTGCCAGACGTCTGAATTTGTAGGATTTTTCCCAAAACACGGGGTGCCGCCCTGGAATGTTGCGACTAGCGTCTCTACTGAACATTTCTGCACCCCAGAAGAACTATCATCCCAAGGTGTCTGTGTGTATTGCAGATACAGCGCCGGCTATTTTTTTTAATACAGTTGGCTTTTTTTGGAGAAAAATATTTCAAAATAAGTCCAATCTGTAGCTTCTTAAGCTACAGATGACACGCTACAGTCAAATCCATGACTCTCTATCTGAACCTCGCCGAATTCATCAGCAGCCGCATCGAGCAGGGCCTTTATGGGCCAGGCGAGCGCCTGCCCTCTGTGCGTACGCTAAGCCAGGAACACGGCGTCAGCCTGACCACCGTGCAACAGGCCTATCGCGTACTTGAATCTTCGGGGCTGGCGATACCGCGCCCCAAGTCCGGTTACTTCGTGCCGACTGACCGACGCATGCCGGAACTGCCGCAGATGGGCCGCCCGACCTTGCGGCCGGTGGACATTTCCCAGTGGGACATGGTGCAGGAGCTGATGCGTTTCGAACAAAGCGCCAGCGTCGTGCAGCTGGGTTGCGGCATGCCGGATGTCACCGCCCCTACCCTCAAGCCGCTGCTCACCGCCATGGCACGCATCAACCGGCGCAGCGACAGCCAGAGCCTGCAATACAACCACCTCCAAGGGGTGCCGGTCCTGCGCGAACAAATCGCCCGGCTGGCCATCGACTCCGGCTGCCGCCTGATCCCGGCCGAGATCATCGTCACCAGCGGTTGCCAGGAAGCCCTGTCAACCGCCATCCGGGCGATTTGCGTGCCGGGCGACATCATTGCCATCGCCTCGCCGAGCTACCACGGGATGATGCAAATCCTCAATGCCACCGGTTTGAAGGCCCTGGAGATTCCCACCGATCCAGTGACCGGCATCAACCTGGAAGCCCTGGAAATGGCCCTCGAACAGTGGCCGATCAAAGCCATCCAGGTGACCGCCAACTGCAACAATCCGCTGGGCTACATCATGCCCGACGACCGCAAGCGCACTCTGATCCGCCTGGCCCAACGCTTCGATGTGCCGATCATTGAAGACGACATCTATGGCGACCTGTCCCATCGTTATCCACGGCCGCGCACGCTGAAGTCCTTTGATGAAGACAACCGCGTGCTGCTCTGCAGTTCATTTTCCAAGACCCTGGCGCCTGGCCTGCGCGTCGGCTGGATTGCACCGGGGCGCTACCTGCAACAAGCGCTGTACATGAAATACATCGGCTCCGGCACCACCGCGACCCAGCCACAACTAGCCGTCGCCGAATTCATCGCCAAGGGTAACTACCTGCTGCATCTACGACGCATGCGCAAGCAATACAAACGCAACGGCGACCTGATGACCGAATGGGTCAGTCGTTACTTCCCGGCAGGCACCCGCGTCAGCCAGCCGCAGGGCGGCTTTACCTTGTGGGTCGAACTGCCGGAAGATTTCGACACCTATTCCCTCAACCGCCTGCTCGAAGCCCAAGACGTACAAGTCGCCAACGGCAACATCTTTTCGGCGGCCGGCAAATACCGCAACTGCATTCGGCTCAACTTCGCCAACGCACCTAATCGAAAAATCGAAATGGCCGTGAGCAAGGTCGGCCAGACCATCAGCCAACTGATACACCTGGATTCAGGTTTCGGGCCTCCGGCACCCAACGCTTAGCGTTAAACAGACCGCATAGCATCGAAGACGAGGCGGAATCTCCGACAAAACGGCTTTCGCAGCGGAGAGCGCGGGTCGTTGGGCAGCGAGTTTTTTGGCGGTAATGCAGGGGTGACGATCATCGAAGAGATCGAACATCTGCGGCATGGGGTCGACGTTTTTGGAGAGTCTGGTCCTTTGTGCCCGCGGGTATCCAGATCGGGTTTGGATGATCTCGAACGCTGGCTTGTCAGTACGCTCAATAGACTGAGCGAGAGGGTGGGGGAACAGAAACACACCTTCTACCAAGGTGCCTCTCAAGCTCATTAGGGTCGTTACGAAAACTCGCCGAGCGGCGATCAAGCAAGTTTCCTACAGAGCCTATGGGGAGTGGTACGACCTGCGGGACGAGGGCTGCGCGCCCTTGATGGCAACGACCGGGACACGTAGTTCGGGTTGTGTGATGTCATAGACCTGCAGTTCACACCCTTCCCCCCGATCTACGAAGACAAACTCCGCCAGATAGACCTTTTGCTTCTCGGGAATAAAGGTACTTGTGATCGGCCCACAGGCGTAATACGACGAGACGGTCGGATTGGCGGTTACCTTTTTCTCAAACTTGTTCTTCGACGAGTTGAATACATAGTCTTCGTTGTAAAGCGTCCGGTAACCCGGTGCCGGAATCTGACTACTAATCGTCGATGACCCGCCCACCTGCAAAATCTGGCCGGGATCGGCCTGTATTTCCAGCTGGGGGAAATGCTTGGAGACCGCGCTGCTGAGACGACTGAACCAGCCGCCGACTTTATTGCGAAACGGTTTGACTACTGTCCCCAGATGATCGGGACGTGTATCCGGGTCGTTACCTCGGACCACTTCAAAATCTACTGGGTTGGCCGTATCGCCTGATGCCTGCATGATCACTTTGGCATGTCGATCATCTACGGTGACCTTCTTCTGCTCCAGCATGATGCCATCTGTCCAGAGTGTCGGCGCAGAGCTACGAAAGTCGGAACCGCAGCCGCACAACCCCAAAAATAGAACCGTCGTGACAACTGTCTTCACTGCGCTTCCCTGCGTTGAACTGCCGATGAGCTTCCAGGTAAGTAGCTCTTCCTGAAAGCAATAACAAAACGCCACTATTGCGCAGAACCATAACCAAAGGGAACCGCTGAAGCACGGGAATTTCACCCTCGTTTATTGGAAACTCCAAAGCCTTCTCGTCAGAGCCTGCTTTTTACGCACCGAAATAGAGCGCCAGTCCCATAGCGGTCCCATATCGCCTTTTTTCAGACGCCAAAAACCACAAACCCCCGACTTTCTCTAGGAAAATCAGGGGTTTGCGCTTTCAGAATTTGGCGGTGAAGGAGAGATTCGAACTCTCGATACAATTTCTTGTATACACACTTTCCAGGCGTGCTCCTTAAGCCACTCGGACACTTCACCGTATCTCTTCAAACATGTTCTGTCTGTCGAGGCGCGCTAATGTAGTCGAAAGCTTTTCCGATGGCAAATATTTTTTTCAGAATTTTCATGCGGTTAAGCGATTTACGAGTTCGGGCGGGTTTGGAGGCATGGCAAACCTGCCAATCTTCGGCCGGGTGAATGTTTCTATATAGAGGGCAATGCGCGGTACGTATGGCCGGCTACGCTGGGCGGGCGTGAATTGGCTGACTGGCCGGTCAGTCATGGCGCTTTACCTGGCCTACGACGGTGGGTAACGTCTGCCCCACTTCAATACAAGGAATAGCGTCATGAGTGAGTTGATTTCCTACCACCTCGAAGACGGTATCGCGACCCTGACCTTGAGCAATGGCAAGGTCAATGCCATCTCGCCGGACGTGATTGCCGCGTTTAATGCTGCGCTGGATCAGGCGGTGACGGATCGCGCGGTGGTGATCATCACCGGTCAGCCAGGCATTCTGTCGGGCGGTTATGACTTGAAGGTGATGACGGCCGGCCCTAAAGAAGCCGTGAGCCTGGTGACTGCCGGTTCGACCCTCGCCCGTCGTCTGTTGTCGCACCCCTTCCCGGTGATCGTCGCGTGCCCAGGGCATGCGGTAGCCAAGGGCGCATTCATTCTGTTGTCGGCCGATTACCGGATTGGTGTCGACGGTCCGTTCAGCATTGGCCTGAACGAAGTGCAGATTGGCATGACCATGCACCACGCCGGCATCGAGCTGGCTCGTGATCGTCTGCGCAAGTCGGCGTTCCACCGCTCGGTGATCAACGCCGAGATGTTCGATCCGCAGGGCGCTGTGGATGCTGGCTTCCTCGACAAGGTCGTTTCTGCCGAAGAACTGCAAGGTGCAGCACTGGCCATGGCGCGTCAGTTGAAAAAGATCAACATGACCGCGCACAAGAACACCAAGCTCAAAGTACGCAAGGCCCTGCTGGAGACCCTGGACAACGCGATCATCCAGGATCAGGAACACTTGGTTTAATCCCGAAAGCGCTACAACGAAAAGCCCGACCGCCGAGTCGGGCTTTTTCTTGGCTGATCTGTTTACAGTCCTTCAGCCGCTCTACTCCGCATCTGACGCTATCAGTCTGAAACATGCGCTTAAACATCGCCTATCTCCTACCTCTATAGCAGCAATTGCCGAAAACAGTGCACATCCGTACACTGCGCCACCTTTTGTCCCGGCGGGCCTGTAGATGCTGTATCTGTTTCGCATGTTATTGATGGGTCTGCATTTTGCTGTAGCGGGTGTGCTCGGTGTGGTGCTTGGCCTGTGCCGACCGTTCAATCCGGATAACAGCCGTTTGTGCGCGCGTCTTTATGCCTGGCCAGCGATGTGTATTTTGCGTTTGCGGGTAAAGGCCGACGTCGATGGGCTGAAGAACAAGACGCAAAGCTGCGTGGTAATCGCCAACCATCAGTCCAACTACGATCTGTTTGTGCTGGGTAATGTGGTGCCGCACCGCACCGTGTGCATCGGCAAAAAAAGCCTGAAGTGGGTGCCGTTGTTCGGGCAGTTGTTCTGGTTGGCCGGTAATGTGCTGATCGACCGTGGCAATGCGCACAAGGCTCGGCAGTCGATGCTCACGACCACCAACACCTTGCAGCACAAGGACACCTCGATCTGGGTGTTCCCGGAAGGCACGCGCAACCTGGGTGAAGAATTGCTGCCATTCAAGAAAGGCGCGTTCCAGATGGCCATCGCTGCCGGGGTGCCAATCGTGCCGGTGTGCGTCAGCAGCTACATCAATCATATGCGCCTGAACCGCTGGCGCAGTGGCAAGATCCTGATCCGCTCGTTGCCGGCGATTCCTACTGCCGGCTTGAGCATGGACGACATGCCGATGCTGATCGCCCAGTGCCGTGAACAGATGCGCGAGTGCATTGAATCGATGGATCGACAGCTGCAAGCAGCCTGAATGAAGCCCGCCTCGTGCGGGCTTCTTTTTGCCGGCGAACTTCGCTGATTTTGCTGACTCTCAAGCTTAAGAGCAGGATAATCTGGTCATTGCCTGTCATTGCCATTTGCCAAGAAGAAGTGAATAAGAATTATGGGTAGAGTCGTTGCGGCTGCGGTCTACAGTGCCGGTAAGAGAGTCACCGATATCACCCTTGATGAGGGCGCCGCCTGGGCTGCAAAACCAGGCCACTTTGTATGGATCGGCCTCGAAGAGCCGAACGCCCAGGAGCTGGCCAACCTGCAACGCCAGTTCGGCCTGCACGAACTGGCGATTGAAGACGCCCTGGATAAACACAGCCGATCGAAGCTGGAAACCTTTGGCGATGCGCTGTTTATCGTCACGTACTCGCCGGTGCGCCATGAGGGCAAACTGGAGTTCATCGAAACCCACATCTTTGCCGGCAAGGGTTACATCATCACCTGCCGTAACGGTCACTCGGCGTCCTACGCGCATGTGCGCCAACGCTGTGAGGCGCGTCCGCTGTTGCTTGAGCACGGCGAAGATTTCGTGCTCTACGCCCTGCTCGATTTCGTCATCGCAAACTATCAGCCAGTGGGCGAAGCGATCCATAGCGAGATCGATGAGCTGGAGCGCAACGTGCTGTGCAGCACGCTCAACGAAAAGGACATTCAGAACCTTCATGGTTTGCGGCGCGACGTATTGCGCCTGCGCCGTTATGCGGCGCCGATGGTGGAGATCAGCGAAGAGCTGCAGAAGCTGAACTTCCCGTTCATCGACAAGAACATGCGCCCGTACTTTCGTGATGTGCAGATCCACGTCACGCGACAGATGGAAGACCTGACGACGTTACGTGATATTGCCAGCCAGACCATCGAGATTGGTGTATTGCTGGAAGCGGCCCGACAAAGCGTGGTGCAGCGCAAGTTTGCGGCCTGGGCGGCGATTCTGGCGTTCCCGACGGCGGTGGCCGGGATCTACGGGATGAACTTTCAGAACATGCCGGAGCTGAGCTGGCACTACGGCTATTTTGTGGTGATGGGGTTTATGACCGTGGGATGTTTCGCGTTGTGGGCGAGCTTCAAGCGGTCGGGGTGGTTATAACGGCAGGATGCATGGCGAGCGCTTCGCGCTCGATCGCGGGCAAGCCACGCTCCCACAGGTACACCTAAATCCTGTGGGAGTGTGGCTTGCCCGCGATGCTTTCAGGATTTAAACCGATTTGGTTTCGGGTTTGTGGGCCACAAACCGCATCATCCATTCGGCAACGGTGGTGCCGTGGTGCTCATTTGCCAGGCTTTCAATGCCTTTTTGATAGACCTGTTCGCCAAGGTGTTGCTGGCGAATTTCCAGCAACGCCCGCGAGTAATCGTGAATGAACTCCGGGTGGCCCTGGAAGCACAGCACCTGATCATTGATGTGATACGCGGCGTACGGGCAAAAGTCGCTGGACGCGATCACCGTAGCGTTTTCCGGTAGCGCGGTGACCTGATCCTGGTGACTGATCAGCAGTGTCAGTTCTTCCTTCACCGGGCTCATCCACGGCGCTTTGGCGGCCAGTTTGTACTTGTGGGTGCCGACACCCCAGCCCTGGGTCGCGCGCTCGCTTTTGCCACCCAGCAGCAGCGCCAGCAATTGATGGCCGAAGCACACGCCCAGCAGCTTGTCGCCGCGCTCATAGCGCGACAACAGGTAAGTCTTGAGGGTTTGAATCCACGGGTCGGTGCCGAACGAGTCAGCCTTGCTGCCGGTCACCAGATAGGCATCGAAACTCAGCTCATCGCTTGGGTATTCGCCCTGCATGACGTTGTAGACAGTGAATTCGGCAGCGATGGGTTGCTGCGAAAACAGACGCTGGAACATCTGCCCGTAACCCTGATATTGATCGACCAACTCTGGACGCAGGATGTCGGTTTCCAGAATGCAGATGCGTAACGACATAAAAAATACCTGACACGATAGAGGCGATAGTGCACACCCAGAGCCTGCCTTGAAACGCGGGGTCAGGCAAGCCCGGTGCGCACCGCCAATCCGTCAGAGCGACACCCTCAGAACAACGCGCCCTTCGCGGCTTTTTCCAGCAACAAAGCCGGCGGTGTGAAGCGCTCGCCGTACTGCTCGGCCAGGTATTGGGCACGGGCGACAAAATCCTTCACGCCGTATTGGTTGATGAACTGCAACGCCCCGCCCGTCCAGGCGGCGAAACCAATGCCGAAAATCGAACCGATGTTGGCATCGGCCGTCGACAGCAGCACGCCCTCCTCCACACAGCGCACGGTTTCGATGGCTTGCACAAACAGCAAGCGATCACGTACATCCTGTGGCGATATCTGTCCGTCAGCTTTCTCGAAACGCGTTTTCAGCTCTGGCCACAAATGTTTCTGTCCACCGGCCGGGTATTCATAGAAACCGCCACCCGCGGCTTTACCGGGACGCTGGCATTCGTTGAGCAGCAGATCGATCACCGCAAACGCCGGGTGCGCGGGCAGCGGTTTGCCTTCGGCTTGCAGGTCCTTGGCGGCTTGCTGACGGATATGGCTCATCAGGCTCAGGGAAACTTCGTCGGAGATCGCCAGCGGACCTATCGGCATTCCAGCCTTGCGCGCCTCGGTTTCGATCATCGGCGCCGAGATGCCTTCGCCGAGCATGGCGATACCTTCATTGGTAAACGTGCCGAACACTCGCGAGGTGAAGAAGCCACGGCTATCGTTGACCACGATTGGGGTTTTCTTGATTTGCAGGACGAAATCAAAACCACGGGCCAGGGTTTCATCGCTGGTATTGGCACCTTTGATGATTTCCACCAGCGGCATTTTGTCGACCGGGCTGAAGAAGTGCAGGCCGATGAATTTCGACTGATCCGGCACGGCGGTCGCCAGACCACTGATTGGCAAGGTCGAGGTGTTGGAAGCGATGACCGCATCGGCCCCGACGACTTTTTGTGCGGCCGACGAGACCCTGGCTTTCAGCTCGCGGTCTTCGAACACGGCTTCGATGATCAGATCACAGCCCGCCAGATCGGCGTCCTGCTCGCTGGTCTTGATCCGTGCCAGGGTGGCGTCACGCTGCGCTGCGCTTAGCTGGCCACGGGCGACTTTTTTGTCCAGCAGTGCCGCCGAATGAGCCTTGCCCTTCTCGGCTGCCGCCAGATTGATGTCCTTGAGCACCACGTCGATACCGGCCACGGCACTGACGTAGGCAATCCCGGCGCCCATCATGCCCGCGCCGAGCACTCCGAGTTTTTTCGTCGCGTGCGGCGCAAAACCCGCAGGACGCGAGCCGCCAGCGTTGATCTCGTTGAGCTGGAACCAGAAGGTGCCGATCATGTTCTTCGCCACCTGGCCGGTAGTCAGCTCGGTGAAGTAGCGGGTTTCGATCAACTGCGCCGTGTCGAAATCGACCTGAGCGCCCTCAACCGCGGCGCAGAGGATCTTCTCCGGCGCCGGCAGGCAACCCTGGGTTTTGCTGCGCAAAATCGACGGCGCGATGGCCAGCATCTGCGCGACTTTCGGGCTCGACGGTGTTCCGCCGGGAATCTGGTAACCGCTCATATCCCAAGGCTGCTTGACCGTCGGGTTGGCAGCAATCCAGGCGCGTGCCTTGGCCAGCAGTTCATCTCGATCCGCCGCCAGCTCATCGACCAAACCGGCTTGCAGGGCTTGTTGCGGCCGAACCTTCTTGCCTTCGAGCAGATACGGCAGCGCCTTCTCCAGACCCAGCAGGCGCACCATGCGCACTACCCCACCGCCACCCGGCAACAGCCCTAGCGTGACTTCCGGCAAACCGATCTGCACCGACGAATTGTCCAGCGCAATGCGGTGATGGCAGGCCAGACAGATTTCCCATCCGCCTCCCAGCGCTGCGCCATTGATCGCAGCGACTACCGGTTTGCCGAGCGTCTCCAGAGTCCTAAGCTGAGCCTTGAGCAGCAACACCATGTCGTAGAAGGCTTTGGCCTGAGGCTTGCCGACCTTGATCAGCTCGTTGAGATCGCCGCCGGCAAAGAAAGTTTTTTTCGCGGAGGTGATGATCACTCCGGCAATCGAGTCCTTGTCGGCCACCAGCCGCGCAACGCAATCAGCCATCGCCTCGCGGTACACCGCGTTCATGGTATTGGCGCTCTGGCCCGGCATGTCGATGGTCAGGACGACAATCTGGTCCTGACCTTTTTCGTAACGAATGGCATCAGTCATAAAGGTGCTTCCTTGAAGTCGGGGCTCAGAGGCGTTCGATGATGGTGGCAATGCCCATGCCGCCACCGACACAGAGGGTCGCCAGGCCGTAGCGCAACTGCCGCACTTCCAGTTCATCGAGCAAGGTGCCGAGGATCGCGCAACCGGTGGCGCCCAGCGGGTGGCCCATGGCGATAGAGCCGCCGTTGACGTTGACCTTGGCCGGATCGATGGCCATGTCCTTGATGAACTTGAGCACCACCGAGGCGAACGCTTCGTTGACCTCGAACAGATCGATGTCCTCGACCCGCAGCCCGGCCCTGGCCAAGGCCTTGCGAGTGGCCGGCGCCGGACCGGTGAGCATGATGGTCGGATCGGTGCTGGTGACCGCCGTGGCGACGATTCGCGCCCGTGGCTGCAAGCCCAGTGCCCGACCTTTGGCCTCAGAGCCGATCAACATCAGCGCCGCGCCGTCGACGATCCCCGAGCTGTTGCCGGGCGTGTGAACGTGATTGATTCGCTCCACATGGCTGTAGACCCGCAACGCGGTAGCGTCGAAGCCCATTTGCCCGAGCATCTCGAAGCTCGGCTTGAGCTTGCCCAAACCTTCCAGCGTCGACTCGGCGCGAATGAACTCATCATGATCCAGCAGGACGATGCCGTTCTGATCCTGCACCGGCACCAGGGATTTTTTGAACGAGCCGTCCGCCCGTGCCCGCGCAGCCTTCTGTTGAGAGTGCAGCGCGTAAGTATCGACGTCTTGACGGCTGAAGCCCTCAATCGTGGCGATCAGGTCGGCGCCCACGCCTTGCGGGGTGAAATGGCTGTGCAGGTTGGTCTGCGGATCCAGCGCCCAGGCACCACCGTCGCTGCCCATCGGCACCCGCGACATGGACTCGACGCCGCCGACCACCACCAGGTCCTCAAAACCGGAGCGGACTTTCATCGCCCCAAGATTCACCGCTTCCAGCCCGGATGCGCAGAAGCGGTTGATTTGCACACCCGCGACGCTAACGTCCCAGTCGGCCACCAGCGCCGCGGTTTTGGCGATATCGGCGCCCTGATCGCCAATCGGCGTGACACAGCCAATCACGATGTCATCAACCTCGCGGGTGTCGAGTTGCGTCCGCTGTTGCAGCGCACCGAGCAAGCCTGCCAGCAGGTTCACCGGTTTGACGCTGTGCAAGGCGCCGTCAGCCTTGCCACGGCCACGGGGCGTACGTAACGCGTCGAAAATCAAAGCTTGGGTCATGACGTCCTCGTACCGCTGGGCAGGTGAATAATTAGCGAGTTCTCACCTTAGGCTCAGCAGCGGCGGATTCAATGACCGAAGCGCTCAACGGCCTTGACGGTCACGCTCAGACGAACGGTAGTCAGCTATCGGATTAATCGATGCAGGTCACGGAACGGTCTAGCAAAAGGCCGGTAAAGCAGCTGGCAGTATGCCTCATAGCTTTTTAGAAGCAGTTTGCTCTTAGTTGATACTAAATGGATCTAAAGCACAGCCTGCGGGGCCCCTAAGGTAAACCTTACGAAGTTGTCGTCGGGTTTTGCCGAGGCGCTCGTGAGAAAGGAATTACAGCGCTTTGCCGTCATGGAGAAATGCAGGCAAGCATTCGACGCTCAGGAAATAACAAAAAAAGGCAAACAGCCATGTTCAAACATTCGAAAGTGCGTCAAGCCGGGCTCATTTTGTTCGCCACTACGCTGCTACTGATTTTGCCGAACCTTACCAAGGTGATCGGATAATCAAGCGTGGTTGTTGACGACGCCTCACTAAAAAACTGACTCGCTCGCTTTCCGGGCCTGCATGTGTGTGCCAACCTTTACGGCATACCTTCGACAGGATGGCGATCACTTGAAAGCTCTACTTTTGCTTGGGGCCTTGCTGCTCAGCACGCCCTCGTATGCCGCACAGCTGGTGCTCGACCTGGGTACCGGCAGCCGAACCTGGAAAACCGAGGAGCTGCTCAAGCATCCTCAGGTCCAGACGATTCAAATCACCGACGATGTTTCCTACAAAAGGAACATGAGTTATCGCGCGGTGCCGCTGGCGGTATTGTTGACTGGCATCAAGGCTGACGACCACTTGCAAGCCGTGGCCCTGGACGGTTTTGCTGCCGAACTGGCTGCCGCACCGTTGCTCAACACGGTGGGTGCGCAGGCGTGGCTGGCCATTGAAGACCCGGTCAACCCTTGGCCAGCGCTGGCGGAAGGCAAACCCAGTGCCGGACCGTTTTATCTGGTGTGGACCAACCCTCAGGCTGGCCATATCAGCCCTGAGCAATGGCCATTCCAGGTCGCCAGTATCAAACGCCTGGCGGCGGTCGGCGTACGCTTCCCTGCCCTGCTTCCAGACCCGGCGCTCGCCGCCAATGACCCGGTGAATCTGGGCTATGCGTTGTTCCAGAAAAACTGCCTGGCGTGCCACCGCCTGAACGGCGCGGGCGATGCGCAGTTTGGTCCGGACCTGAACATTCCCTTCAGCCCTACCGAGTACTTTGGCGCTGAATTCCTCAAACGCTATATCCGCGACCCGCAAAGCTTGCGCCAATGGCCACAGGCAAAAATGCCGGGGTTCTCGACACAGGTATTATCGGATGAGGAACTGACGTTGCTGGTGGGGTATTTGAAGCATATGGCGGGGCGTAAACAGCAGCCCTGAGCCTACGATCGGTTCCCACGCGTGGGAACGATCAATTCGGTTGGGGTTTGAAGCCTTGGGACAATAGCCACCCGCGCACCACCCGCTCCTGCTCCACCGTCAAACCTTCCAACGCCTGGTCAGCCGGCTCGGTTTGCAATCGCCGCAGCAAAGGTGCCAACTCAACCCCTTGCACATGCCAGATCCCCAACGGCTGATCCGCCGTGATCACCACCTCGGCCTCATCGACAAACCCATCGTGTAGCACCGGCGCCCGCTCAATGCTCAGAGACGCAAAATCTGCGGGTGCATGAGCCAGCTCCGTGTCTGGCCACTGTCGACGTGCACGCCAGAACGGTTGCTCCGACCAGCGCAGTTCGTCGGCATAAAAGTCCCGACCAATGCGCGCAAAGCGCAAGAACAGTTGCTCGACCCGTTGTTGATGGAAGCGCTGGGCCAAGGCAGCCCGCTCAGGTTTAGCCAGCAAGGTGTTGATCACCACCGGCGCCTGCAAGGCTGAGGACAGGGATTGAAAGATGCCGTTGCCTGACAGTGGATCAACCGCCATGGCCGCATCGCCAACCCGAACCCAGTTATCGCCGCACACCTGCGGATTGAGAATCGCCGTGCTGCTGCGGGCGTGCAGTTGCAGGTCGATTTCAGGATGCGATCCGAAAAAATCGATGGCCAACGGCGAGTCCTGCCGGCGCTGGCGACAGTAGTCGAGCAACTGCGCTTTGCCCGGCAATTCGGCGCTGGCCACATCCACGGTCAACTGCCAATAACATTGACCGTCGGCCCGCCGTGCCATCCAGGCCCAACCGTCCGGCAAACTTTCCACCGCGCTGGCGGTGCTGCCTGGTGCGCCCTGCCAACGGTTGAGCAGGCTGACCGTCTCCGGTCCACGTTGCCCTTTGCCAAGCGCTGGCGCCTGACGACCGCGAGCCTCCACCAGAAACTCGCTGTTCAGCTCAGCATGACCTTCGACCTCAACCCGATGGCCCGACGCCTGGGAGTGAACCGCCAACACCCGGCCTTCGATCAACTCGACGCCGGCCAGGCGCAAATCCTCACGCAGGCCGCGATCAAAGCTCGGCCGATCCAGCAGAAACTCGATGTTTTGCGCATGCTGCTGGCCGTTCCACGACACCTGTCGCTGCGACGGCAACGCCACCTGCGCCAGTGCCTGATTCAATCCTGCACCGCGCAGGGCTTCGAGCACCCGCTGCGAAACACCTTCAAGCGCCGCAAAACGACGCCAGTCACTGACCAGCGTCACCGCATAACCCAGCCGGCGCAGACCCAACGCCACCGCCGCGCCCGCAGGCCCGGCGCCGAGAATCAGGATGGCGCTCATTGCCAGACTCGCCGCTCAGGTCCGCGATAACGGGCGTTGTCTCGTAGCCATTCAAGGACCTGCGCATTGCTCGCGTCGAGGTGCCCGGCAAGGAAGTTGGCGATATGCCCGGTCAACGCCGCGCAACCGAGACTGGCACCGGATTGCCCTGGGTACATGCCCTGAACACAGGCGGCAAAGTCGGCCTGCTGGCTGTTGAGCCACGACCATTCGTGCTCGCCGCAACGGGCATCGCCGGTCACCCGCAACACCTGTGGGTAACTCGCCGGGTACACGCCTTCGCCTTGCGCCGGGCTCGAGGCGCACAGCAAAACACCACGGGCCAATGCCGCCGAACAGGCTTCACGCAACAGATTGCGGTCCTGACGCAAGCCCAGGCTAAGGTTGATCACTCGCACGTCTTGCGTCACCAGCCAATCGATCGCCGTGGCAATCTGCAAGGCGCTGGTGACCCCACGCTGGTCGAACACTTGCGCGACGCAAAACCGTGCCGAGGCTGCACGCCGGCTGATCGCCTCGACGACTGCGCTGCCGTGGCCGAGCGGATCGTCACGCAGTTCGTCTTCGGCGAGTCCGTCCTCGACCAGGTAAAACCGTCGCCCGGAGCTCACTTGTCCGCGTTGTGCCACGGAATGTCCGCTGTCGACCACGCCAATCCTTAGCTCAAGCTTCATGCAGCACCTTAACTTGCGTCAGCACGCCGTCAAACAACTCAAAGCGCAGATCCGCATCGGCCAGGGTCGAGGGGCGATGGCTGATCAGGATTCGTGTACGTCCGGCAAACAGTCGATCGATGGCCTCGATGACTTCCCGTTCAGTGGCCTCATCGACCGCCGAGGTGGCTTCATCGAGCACCAGAATCAGCGGATCCTGCAACAGCGCACGGGCGATGGCAATCCGCTGTTTCTGTCCGCCGGACAACTGCTGACCGCGCTCGCCCAACGGACTGTCGAGGCCTTCGGGCAGGGACGCGATCAGGCTGTCGAGCTGCGCCAGCCGCGCCACTTCGGCCACCGCCTCACGACTGGCGTCCGGCACCGCATAGGCGAGGTTATCCGCCAGGCTGCCGCGAAACAGCACGATGTCCTGGCTGACCACAGCGATCCGCCGACGCAACTCGAACAATGCAAGCTCGCGCAGGTCGATCCCGTCCAGCAGCACCCGACCAGACTGCGGGTCGTGATGCCGCTGTAGCAGGTCGATCAGCGTCGACTTGCCAACCCCGGAGCCGCCGCTCAGGGCAACTTTCAAACCGTAGGGAATCCGCGCGTCGATCCCGCGTAAGGTCGTCGGCCGCCCGGGATGGCTGAAGTGCACCGCCTCAAAACACAGTTCGCCAGAGCTCGGCATTGGCTGCGGTGCGACCGGTGTGACGACGCTCGGCTGTTCACCCCGCAGCTCCATCACCCGACCGAGGCTGACGGTCATCCGTTGAATCGCCACGTACAACCCGAGCAAGCTCTGCACCGGCCCGACCGCCATCCCCAGATACGTCGAAAACGCGATCAACGCGCCGAGCTGCCACGTACCCTGCACCACCCAGTAACCGCCAATCAAAAACGCACAGGCCCGCGACAACGAAGTCAGTGTGCCGGGCACCGCCTGGGTGAAAAACTCGGTGACTTGCAGGCGCAGTAACTGGCTCATGTAGCCCTGCCCCAATGTTTCGAGGCGCCGTGCTTCGCGCTGTTGCTGGCCAGCCGACTGAATGAATTTCATCACTGGCAAGGTTTCGACCATGAACGAGGACATGTCCGCCGAACGCTCACGCAACTGCCGCACATCACGCTCGACCTTGCGCCGCATCCAGCGCAGCCAGAGCACATCCAGCGGGATCAGCACCAACGCCAGCAGCGAGAGTTTCCACGACAGGGTCAGCAACATCGCCACCGCGCAGACCAGACCGATGACGCTGGAAACCGCCGAGAACAGCGAGTCGACGGCAAAGCGCTGGATCTCCGCGACATCACCGTCGAGACGCGACATCAGGTCGCCGATCCGCCGTTGCCCGTAGAAGCTTGGCGACAAGGTCTGCAAATGCCGATAGAGGTCGTCGCGCAGGGCAAACAGAATGCGCCCTGACAATCGTGTGTGCAGGTAGCGATTGATCCCCGACAACGCGGTGCCAAGCAATCCGGCGACGATCATCAAACCGGCGATCAGCACCAGCATGGAAAAGTTATGCGCCAATAGCCCATCGTCAATCAGCAATTTAGTCAGCCAGGGCTGCACCAGCACCAGCAACGAGGCGCACACCGACAACCCGAGCAGCCCGGCAATCGCCAGCCGATGCGGGCGCACGAAGCCGTACAGCCACTGTAAGGCGGCGTCCAGTGCCTGGGGGTTGTGACTGTCGACCAGCCTGACGATCAAGCGCCGCATCAGCTGCGCAACTGTTTGAGCTTGCGATACAGCGTCGCTCGACTGATGCCCAGCGCATCGGCCGTCGCCGAAACGTTGCCGTGATGATTGTCGAGGGACTGGCGGATCAGCTCCAGTTCGTTCTCGCGGATACTGCCGCAGGTCGAACGCTCGCAGGCATTCAACTCGTCGAGCATGCTGTCGGGCAAATGCTCCAGGCTCAGCACGCTTTCACCGGGTTCGCGCATCGCCAGCGCGGTACGCAGCACCATTTCCAGCTGACGGATGTTGCCTGGCCAGTGGTAACCGGCGAGCAGGCTGCTCAGGTCGTCCTTGAGCTTGACCATCGGGGCATCGAGTTTGCCGAGCAGACGGTTCACCAACTCACTGAAATCATCGCGCTCACGCAGCGCCGGCAGCATCACGCTGATGCCATTGACCCGGTAGAACAGGTCTTCACGAAAGTGTTTTTCCTCGACCAGACGCTTGAGGTCGCGGTGAGTCGCGCAGATCAGCGCCACGTCAATGTCTTGCTCTTCACCGGCGCCCAGCGGTGCGACCTTGCGATCCTGCAACACCCGCAACAGGCGTGCTTGCAGTGCCAGCGGCATGTCGCCGACTTCATCGAGGAACAGCGTGCCGCCATGGGCCTGTTGCAAACGGCCGATCATCCCGCCGCGCCGCGAGCCGGTGAACGCGCCTTCGCGGTAGCCGAACAGTTCCGACTCGATCAGGCCTTCGGGAATCGCCGCACAATTGACCGCAACGAAGGGTTTGTCGCAACGGCTGCCGGCCATGTGCAATGCCCGGGCGATGACTTCCTTGCCGGTGCCGGTTTCCCCCAGCAGCAACACCGGCAACTCATTGGCCAGGCCTTGCCGGGCCATCCGCAACGCACGCGCATACCGCGCATTGCTGCCGGCCAGGGATTCGAGATTGGGTTGAGGTTTTGGATTTTTGACGACACTGCGTGGAGTGCTGGTGACATTGATCGAACGCTGCGGCGCACGCAGGGTTTTGTAGAAAAATTCGCCTTTGGCGGTTTGCAGACTGCCGATCCCGCCTTGTTGCAGACGCGCCAGCAGTTGCAGGCCATCTACCCCGAGAAACTCTTCGCAGCGGTGACCAACCAAGGCTGAACGCTCGGCATTGAGCAACTGACAGGCCTGGGCGCTGACCGCCAGAATCTGCCCGCCGAGGCTCACCGCCAACAGCCCTTGCCAGGGCGATTCGAGGTACTGTCGACGGCTATGAAAGGCCAGCACGATCTGTTCGGGGAAGCTGGCGTTGAACACCCGGCTTTCAATCTGACTGACTGCCATCGCCAACAACGCGGTGCTGTCATGCGCCCGGCCCAACGGGCCTTCGCGGGTCAGATCGAGTACGCCCAGGATGTCGCCTTGAGGGCAGTGAATCGGCACCGAACTGCAGGAGAAATCGCTGAGACGATCGAGGTAATGTTCGCCGCAGTCGATCAGCGTCGGCCGGGCTTCCACCAGCGCAGTGCCGAGGGCGTTGGTGCCACGAGCAGCTTCGCTCCAGCAGGCGCCCAGGGTGATGTCTTGCAGGCCGCTGCCCTTGAGGCGGTCGGCGCGGCCTTCGACCGCGAGAATGGTCGCCTCGGAATTGGCGAGGATGATCAGCCCTTCCTTGCCCTGACGCTCGGCCAGGTAATCGATGGCCGGCATCGCGGCGTCGATCAGCAAGCGATTGCTCGCCAGCAACACCTCAAGACTCGCGCTCGATTCCAGCGCCAACTCATGCTTGCCATTGAAGTGCACGCCATGGCTTAAGCTGCGCCGCCATGAGGCATCGATTTCAGCGCGCAACACCCCGTTCGGGACTTCGCCTTCAAGGTGAAGTTTCTCCCGGGCCAGCCGGGCTTCATGTTGCGGTTGTGGCGTTATTGTTTTTATAAGAGTCATCAAGCGCTCCGGATTGGTCCGCCCAGTCTCTGGCCGGTTCACTTCCCGACATGCGACGAAGCACGCACGTCATGGGGAAATATCTACCCGGTTCAGATGGCAGTAAAGGGAAGTTTGCCCGAGACCTCGGACAGCCCTTCCCTCACGCAAAACCTGCGCCATGGGAATTCGGCGCCAGCGCTTATCTTTACGTTAACGTCAAGAGACTGGCAAGTGCCGTAGAGCGCCTGACTCGGTGTTCATGAGCAATATGACTCGCGTTGCGATTCGATCAGGGTCAATGCCGCCGACCAGGCCAGCTCGATAATGTTTTCGGCATCGTCCTGTTCGAACTGTTCAGCCGTGTGGACACAGACCTCCGGCGACGGAAAATTCAGTTCACACCCGCCCGCCAACGCCTGTACCTGCGCCTGGCAGGCACGCTCCAGAAAGTAAATTTCCTGAAACGCGTGAGCCACACTGGCGCCACCCACCAACAGTCCGTGATTGCGCAGGATCATCGCCTTGTGCGGTCCCAGGTCGGCAATCAACCGCTCGCGCTCGTCCAGCGACAAAGCGATACCTTCATAGGTGTGATAAGCCAGCTTGCCGTAGAACTTCAGTGCGTGTTGAGTGATCGGTAGCAGGCCCCGCTTCTGCGCAGCCACCGCCATGCCCGCCGCCGTGTGGGTGTGGATCACGCAGTTCAGATCGGAACGCGCCATGTGGATCGCCGAATGGATCACGAAGCCCGCCGTGTTGACCCGATGATCCGCATACGCCGGATCGACAATTCGGCCCTGTTGGTCGATGCGCACCAGATCCGAGGCGCGCATGCGATCAAAGATCACCCCGTAGCGATTGATCAGGAAGTGATGTTCGGGTCCTGGAATCCGTAATGTGATGTGGGTGTCGATCAGGTCGGTCATGCGAAAGTGCGCAACCAACCGATACAGGGCCGCCAACTCGCAGCGGGCCTGCCATTCAATGGTGTTCATGTGCTCGGGCTTATCCACCAAATCACCTCTTTTTGTGTGTGATGGCGAGCGGGTTGCCCTTGGACGGGCAAAGCGCAGACGCCGGGTATCAACAGCACGGTGTGCTTGTGAGCTTTATCGCGGCCGGGCTAGGATTAGTCAATTTTCAAATTCTTAACCTAACTATTAGCCTGGCTAATAGCAGGATTCCTTATGCCCTCACCCCTCCCCCAATCCAGCCGACGCTTTCTCAATGACCGGCTCGACTGGAACCTGTTGCGCACCTATCTGGTGATCGCCCAGGAAGGCAGCATGAGCCGCGCTGCTGCACGCCTGCACATCACACAATCGGCGGTGAGCCAGGCGCTCAAGCGTCTTGAAGAGCAACTCGACTGCGTGCTGATTGTCCGTAGCGGCCGGCGTTTCGACCTCACCGAAACCGGTGAAGAAGTGCTGCGTATCGCGGCCGATGTCTATGGTGATATTTCGCGCCTGGGGCCGGTGATCGAGAGTCCTCACGATGACGTGGTGGGCAAGGTGCGGATCCTGACCATCAGCGGTATCCAGTCCCCGCACTACGATGAGTTCCTCGCGGACTTCCATAAGAGCCATCCGAATGTCGAACTGGAAGTCGAGGTGATGGGCAGTTCGAACATCATCAGTGCCCTGCTGCAAAAGACTGCGACGGTCGGCATCGGTTTATCCCGACTGCCGCAACCGCGGCTGGAGCAACGGGTGCTGTTTCGCGAGCGATATGGGTACTTCTGCGGCCAACGCCACCGTTTGTTCGGGCAGACAAATCTGAGGCTGGAACAACTTGCCGCCGAGCACTTCGTCAGCTTCACCAGCGACCAGTTGGGCGGCAACCTTTCGCCGCTGACGCTGTTTCGCGACCAGCAAGGCTTTACCGGCAAGATCGTCGCATCATCGACCAGCTTCGAAGAGATTCACCGGCTGATCTGCGCAGGGTTTGGGATCGGCTGTTTACCCGTTCACCTGGTGCTGCGAGATGTCGAGCAGGGGTTGCTATGGCGTTTGCCGCCTGAGGAGGGTGTGGTGGATCTGGATATTCGGTTGCTCTGGAATCGCGAGCAGAAAATGACTCAGGCCGAAACAGTGTTCCTGGAAAGCTTCCAGCACCTGCTCAACAGGCATGAGCAGGTGCTGTAGCTTTCAGCGCGTCAAACGTGAGGATCGCTGGGTGGTTTGCTCGGGCTCGCGTATTGCGGCTTCAGGTGACCGTCCTTGTCCAGCAGCCACGCATCCATGATCTGCCGCACCACAGGGCCGGCAACGCGACCGCCGGCCTCGCCGTTCTCGATCATCACCGAGATCACGATCTGCGGATGTTCGGCCGGGGCGAAACCGACGAACAAGGCGTTGTCGCGGTTACGCTCGCGGGTCTTCAAACGGTCGTAACGCTCGCCCTGTTTGATTGCCACCACTTGTGCAGTGCCGCTCTTGCCTGCAATCCGGTATTGCGCCCCCACGGCCGCCGCACGGGCGATACCGCGCGGATCGTGCATAACCATCTGCATGCCGTGGTTGACCTGCTCCCAGTCGTGTGGATTTTTCAGCAGGATGTTCGGCATCGGATGCTCATCCACCGGTGCCACGCCATCGATCGTCTTGGCCAGATGCGGTCGGTTCCACACCCCTTTGTTGGCGATCAGCGCAGTCGCCTGAGCCAGTTGTAGCGGTGTCACCTGCATATAACCCTGGCCAATCCCAAGGATCACCGTTTCACCGGGGAACCACGGCTGACGGCGAGTAGCGCGCTTCCATGCCTGGGACGGCATCAGCCCGGGGGACTCTTCGAACATGTCCAGCGAGACTTTTTCGCCAAGGCCGAACATCGCCATGTAATCGTGCAGGCGATCAATGCCGAGTTTGTGTGCCAGGTCGTAAAAATAGGTGTCGTTGGAACGCATGATCGCTGCGTCCATGTCGACCCAGCCGTCGCCGCTGTGATTCCAGTTACGGTATTTATGGTCGAAGTCCGGCAGTTGGTAGTAACCCGGATCAAAGACCCTGGTGGACGCCGTCACCACGCCGGTGTCGAGCCCGGCAATCGCCACTTCCGGCTTGATCGTCGAGCCTGGCGCATACAACCCACGCAAGACCCGGTTAAACAGTGGGCGGTCAATGGAGTCATGCAGCGCCGCGTATTCCTTGAAGCTGATGCCGGTGACGAACAGGTTCGGGTCAAAGCTCGGTTTGCTGACCATTGCCAGCACTTCACCAGTGGCCGGATCGAGAGCAACCACTGAACCACGGCGGTCGCCCAGCGCGTCTTCTGCCGCTTCCTGAAGCTTTACATCGAGGCTGAGCACGATGTTTTTTCCAGGGATCGGATCAGTGTGCTTGAGCACTCGCAGCACCCGGCCCTGGGCATTGGTTTCGACCTCTTCATAGCCGACATGGCCATGCAGCTCGGACTCGTAGAATTTTTCGATACCGGTCTTGCCGATCGACTGGGTACCGCGGTACTCGACGGTATCCAGTGCCTTGGATTCTTTCTCGTTGATACGCCCGACATAACCGATCGAGTGGGCGAAATGCGCACCCAGCGGGTAGTTGCGCACGAACTGCGGTTCAACGTCGATTCCTGGGAGGCGGAACTCGTTCACCGCCAGTGTCGCAATCTGCTCTTCGGTCAGTTCGTAAAACAAGGTGACCGGAACAAAGGGATGGCGCGCCTGCTTCATTGCCTTATCAAACAGTGCGCGGTCTTCAGCAGGCAAGTGCAACAGATTGACTACCGAGTCCAGCTCGCCTTTCACATCGGTTGCGCGTTCGCGGGTGATGATCAGGTTGTAGCTTGGCCGATTATCGGCCAGCAGTACGCCGTTGCGGTCATAGATCAGGCCGCGAGTCGGGGTAATGGGCAGGACATGTACCCGGTTGTTTTCAGAGATCGTCGAGTGATAGTCAAACTCGACCACTTGCAGGACGTACATGCGCACAACCAGCGCGCAGGTAATTGCAACCACGAACAGCGCGCAGGCCAACAGCCGTTTGTTGACCAGGCGCGTTTCTTTTTCGTGGTCCTTGATCGGAATCGGTTCGGGCATTTCTACAGCAACTCTTTGACCGGGTTAAACGCCATTCCCTGCGCGTGACATCAGTCCATTAAAAAACGAGCTGCACCATACCAAAAACTGCGCGACCACTTTAGAGGGAATTTCCCAAGTGGCTGTCCTTGACGGCCAAAACGACGGTCGGACGTTGGTGCAGCCGATGAGCACTTTCTCGCAGGCAAAACAAAACCCCAACTGCTTTCGCAATTGGGGTTTCGGAATTTAATCTTGACGATGACCTACTCTCACATGGGGAAACCCCACACTACCATCGGCGATGCATCGTTTCACTGCTGAGTTCGGGATGGGATCAGGTGGTTCCAATGCTCTATGGTCGTCAAGAAATTCAGGTACTGAGTCGTGACCTGTTGGTCTCGCTTCAGCAAATTGGGTATGTGATAGATCTCGGTGTTTGTGAGCAGCTCGAACTTTCGGTTCGTTTCGTCTTCACACACCGCAATCTGGCCTCTTTCGAGTTCGCAAATTGCTTGGGTGTTATATGGTCAAGCCTCACGGGCAATTAGTATTGGTTAGCTCAACGCCTCACAGCGCTTACACACCCAACCTATCAACGTCGTAGTCTTCGACGGCCCTTCAGGGGACTCAAGGTCCCAGTGAGATCTCATCTTGAGGCTAGTTTCCCGCTTAGATGCTTTCAGCGGTTATCTATTCCGAACATAGCTACCCGGCAATGCCACTGGCGTGACAACCGGAACACCAGAGGTTCGTCCACTCCGGTCCTCTCGTACTAGGAGCAGCCCCTCTCAAATCTCAAACGTCCACGGCAGATAGGGACCGAACTGTCTCACGACGTTCTAAACCCAGCTCGCGTACCACTTTAAATGGCGAACAGCCATACCCTTGGGACCGGCTTCAGCCCCAGGATGTGATGAGCCGACATCGAGGTGCCAAACACCGCCGTCGATATGAACTCTTGGGCGGTATCAGCCTGTTATCCCCGGAGTACCTTTTATCCGTTGAGCGATGGCCCTTCCATACAGAACCACCGGATCACTAAGACCTACTTTCGTACCTGCTCGACGTGTCTGTCTCGCAGTCAAGCGCGCTTTTGCCTTTATACTCTACGACCGATTTCCGACCGGTCTGAGCGCACCTTCGTACTCCTCCGTTACTCTTTAGGAGGAGACCGCCCCAGTCAAACTACCCACCATACACTGTCCTCGATCCGGATAACGGACCTGAGTTAGAACCTCAAAGTTGCCAGGGTGGTATTTCAAGGTTGGCTCCACGCGAACTGGCGTCCACGCTTCAAAGCCTCCCACCTATCCTACACAAGCAAATTCAAAGTCCAGTGCAAAGCTATAGTAAAGGTTCACGGGGTCTTTCCGTCTAGCCGCGGATACACTGCATCTTCACAGCGATTTCAATTTCACTGAGTCTCGGGTGGAGACAGCGCCGCCATCGTTACGCCATTCGTGCAGGTCGGAACTTACCCGACAAGGAATTTCGCTACCTTAGGACCGTTATAGTTACGGCCGCCGTTTACCGGGGCTTCGATCAAGAGCTTCGCGTTAGCTAACCCCATCAATTAACCTTCCGGCACCGGGCAGGCGTCACACCCTATACGTCCACTTTCGTGTTTGCAGAGTGCTGTGTTTTTAATAAACAGTCGCAGCGGCCTGGTATCTTCGACCGGCATGGGCTTACGGAGCAAGTCCTTCACCCTCACCGGCGCACCTTCTCCCGAAGTTACGGTGCCATTTTGCCTAGTTCCTTCACCCGAGTTCTCTCAAGCGCCTTGGTATTCTCTACCCAACCACCTGTGTCGGTTTGGGGTACGGTTCCTGGTTACCTGAAGCTTAGAAGCTTTTCTTGGAAGCATGGCATCAACCACTTCGTGTTCTAAAAGAACACTCGTCATCAGCTCTCGGCCTTAGAATCCCGGATTTACCTAAGATTCCAGCCTACCACCTTAAACTTGGACAACCAACGCCAAGCTGGCCTAGCCTTCTCCGTCCCTCCATCGCAATAACCAGAAGTACAGGAATATTAACCTGTTTTCCATCGACTACGCTTTTCAGCCTCGCCTTAGGGACCGACTAACCCTGCGTCGATTAACGTTGCGCAGGAAACCTTGGTCTTTCGGCGTGGGTGTTTTTCACACCCATTGTCGTTACTCATGTCAGCATTCGCACTTCTGATACCTCCAGCAAGCTTCTCAACTCACCTTCACAGGCTTACAGAACGCTCCTCTACCGCATCACCTAAGTGATACCCGTAGCTTCGGTGTATGGTTTGAGCCCCGTTACATCTTCCGCGCAGGCCGA